>CAYNLY010000098.1:0-1574 GCA_964398225.1 uncultured Zetaproteobacteria bacterium | reverse complement strand
TCTGGAAGGTCGGGCTGGTGATCGCGGGATTCATCGGGTTGCGCCAGAACAGCGGCTGCTTGCCACCCGCGCAGGGGCCGTCGCCGGCCTGCTCCGATGAGCCCTTCGCGTCGGGTGTCTGCCCCCGTCCGGCGAGCCAGTATCCGCCCAGAACTCCGGCGCCGAGCGCCAGCAGGATGACGATCCAGGTCGTTCTATTCATCATGCGTTCCTTCCTTTTCCAGGTCTTCGAGTCGTTCCACGCCGGCGGCATAGGCAAGCCGGGCCCGGGCCTGGCCTAGGGCCGCCTTCTGTTTCCAGAAATCAAGCTCGACGCGAAGCTCGGTGAGCTGCGCGCGGATCAGGTTCAGAAAATCGACGTTCCCCACCCGGTAGCCGGCCAGCATCGAGGCCGTGGTCTGCTTTGCCTGAATCAGGGTGCCCTGTTCCAGAAGCAGCAGCCGCTCGCGCGCGGCATCCAGGTCGCTTGCCGCCTGTGCGATTTCGCTGTCCAGCGCGTTCGTCGCATCCTCCAGCATGAAGGACATCTGCGCCTTCTCGGCGCGCCGCTGATCCACCGCCCGCGCCTGTTTGCGCCCGGCATACAGGGGCAGGGTGATCCCGATGCCGATCGAGGCCAGATCCGCCCTCGGCCGCCCGTTCAACGGATTGTTCCCGGAGCGAAAGCCATAGGCCGCGCCCAGCATGAAATCGGGCCAGTAGTCCTTTTCGGCCAGTTTCTCCCGCGCCCGGGCCCCCTCCACTTGCTTGCGGATCCCGGCCAGCCGCGGATGATGCGCATGCGCCCACCGCTGGATGCGGGCGGTTTCCGGCACCGGCGCGGTCACCTCGGGCCACTCATCGGGAAGCCGGACCGGCCGGTGCGCCTCCCGGCCCATCAGCGCATTCAGGCGCGCCGCGGCCGACTCCCGTTGCGCGCGAAGCTCCGTTTCGCGATCGAGCAGACGGGAAAGCTCCAGCTGAGCCAGCAGCACGTCCTGCTGCAGACCCTTGCCGGTGCGGTACCTGCTCTCGGCCTCGCGCAGGTGCGACCGAATCAGATCCTTCGTGCGCCGCACGATGCTCAGGGCCCGGTCCAGCCACGCGAGCCGCCACCATGCCATCCGCACGTCCCGCAGAAGCCGGAGCCGGTAGTCGTCCCGCGCGCTGGCGGCCGCCTCCGCCCGCCGGGCGGCCGCCTCCCGGCGCAGTTCCAGCTTGCCGAGAAACGGCACAGCCTGCGTGATCCCCACCTGCAACTGGGTCATGTTTTCCTGCGTGAGCGACAGGGAGTCGGCCGGCAGGTTCATCGCCTTCAGCGACAGCAACGGATCGGGCAGGGAGCCCGCCTGATCCGGAACAGCGGCGGCCGCAAGCCGGGCCTGCTCGACCGCGGCCAGCGCCGGATTGTTCGAAAGCGCCGCCCGCTCGGCCTCGGCAAGGCTCAGGAAGGGGGCCTGATCCTCCCCGGCCACGGCCGGCATCGGCAGCGCGACTCCGATCAAAGTCAGAAGTGTGATCCGGGCACCAAGCCCGAACGATTTCATCATCGATGCCTCCTGATCGAATGGATGGCGTGCAAAGGAGCACGCGCG
>CAYNLY010000097.1:0-1692 GCA_964398225.1 uncultured Zetaproteobacteria bacterium | reverse complement strand
CCTGCAACCTACGGCTTAGAAGGCCGTTGCTCTATCCAGTTGAGCTACAGGCGCCAAGCCACCGAAGCCCAAGCGCGCCCGTTGCATCCCGGCATCGAATGGTCGGGGCGGAGGGATTCGAACCCCCGACCCTCTGCTCCCAAAGCAGATGCGCTACCAGGCTGCGCTACGCCCCGGCACTCGCCTTGGATGCAAGGCGGGCGGACCATAGGCACTTGGAGGGCGTTCGTCAATCCCGGCATCGCGGCCGGTCCTGGCAGGATGGCGGCATCCGGCTAGAGTACGGGGCGGGTCTGGTCCGCGGAGGTGAATCCATGAGTGCGGCAATGCGAGGCACGACAATCCTCTGCGTCCGCAGGGGCGAACAGGTCGCGATCGGCGGCGACGGACAGGTGAGCCTGGGCGAGACCGTGGTCAAGCACGGCGCCCGCAAGGTCCGCGCGATCCGCGAAGGCGCGATTCTGGCCGGCTTCGCGGGCTCGACGGCGGATGCGATGAACCTGTTCGAGCGCTTCGAGGCCAAGCTCGACGAGCACGGCGGCAGCCTGTTGCGCGCCGCCGTTGCGCTCGCCCGGGAATGGCGGACCGACAAGATCCTGCGCCAGCTCGAAGCGATGATGATCGTGGCCGACCGCAGCCACACGCTGCTGATCTCCGGCAACGGCGACGTGCTCGAGCCCGACGACGGGGTGGCCGCGATCGGCTCCGGAGGGGCGTATGCCCGCGCGGCCGCGACCGCCCTGGTCCGGAACACCGAGCTGGATGCCGAAAGCATCGTCCGCGAATCCCTTGGCATCGCCGCCTCGATCTGCGTCTACACCAACGACCGGCTGAGCATCGAAACGCTGAATCCGGAGGCCGGATCATGAGTGAGGTGATGACCCCGCGCGAGATCGTCTCCGAGCTCGACCGGCACATCATCGGCCAGAACGAGGCCAAGCGCGCGGTTGCGATCGCGCTGCGCAACCGCTGGCGCCGGCAGCAGGTGCCCTCGCCGATGCGCGAGGAGATCACGCCGAAAAACATCCTGATGATCGGCCCCACCGGAGTCGGCAAGACGGAAATCGCGCGCAGGCTTGCGCGGCTTGCCAATGCGCCGTTCGTCAAGGTCGAGGCGACGAAGTTCACCGAGGTGGGCTACGTGGGGCGCGACGTCGAGACGATCATCCGCGACCTGGTCGACGCCGCCGTCAAGATCGTGCGCGAGGAGCACCTGCGCCGGGTGCGGGCGCGCGCCGAGAAAATCGCCGAGGAACGGCTGCTCGACATCCTGATTCCGCACCCGGTTTCGCCCGCGGGGCCGGTCGCGGCCGAAACTTCGGGAAGCACGCGCGATTCGCGCGAGAAGATGCGCGAAAAGCTTCGCCGCGGCGAGCTCGACGAACGCCAGGTGGAGATCGACATCGAACAGAGCCCGCAGATGCCGATGCTCCAGGTGTTCTCCGGGCAGGGAACCGAGGAAGTGGACCTGCGCGAGATGCTGGGCGGGCTGCTCGGCGGCCGCCGCCATCGCAAGCGGATGAGCGTGAAGGACGCGCTGAAGGTGCTCGAACAGCAGGAGGCCGACAAGCTGCTCGACATGGAGGCGATCAAGGAAGAAGCCATCCGCCGCGCCGAGAACGACGGCATCGTCTTTCTCGACGAGATGGACAAGATCACCCACCGCGCCCAGACCGCGGGCGCCGATGTCTC
>CAYNLY010000096.1:0-1729 GCA_964398225.1 uncultured Zetaproteobacteria bacterium | reverse complement strand
TCTATCGCTGCCTGGACTGCAAGGCGGAGTTCCGGCTCGACGAGGCCGAGCCCTGTCGCTGTCCGCGCTGCGGCAGCCGGCGCGCGCGCCTGATCCAGCGCTTCTACTGATGCTCGACGTGCTTTGCGTGGGCCACGCGGCCTTCGACATCACGATGGCGGTCGATCGCCACCCGGCGGCGGACGAGAAGATGCAGGCCCGCGCGATCGCATTGGGCGGCGGAGGGCCGGCGGCGAACGCCGCTGTGCAGGTGGCGCGGCTGGGCGGACGCGCGGGCTTTGCAGGCTTCTTGGGCCGCGATCTGTTCGGGGATCTGCATCTGCGCGAGTTCGAGGCCGAAGGCGTGGATACGCGCTGGCTTGTGCGCGGCGACCGGCCCACGCCTGTTTCGCAGATTCTCGCCAAGCCGGACGGGACGCGCAGCGTGGTGAACTACAAGGGGGACACCGCGCCTCTTCCCGCCGATGCCGCGGAGATCCCGGGTGAAGCCGCGCGCGTGTTTCTGTTTGACGGCCACGAACCCGAGCTTTCGGCGGCGCTTCTGGAGCGGGCCCGCGCTGCCGGCCGCCCGAGCGTGCTCGATGCCGGCAGCCTGCACGCGGGCACGAGAAGGCTGGCGCCGAAGGTGGATGTGCTCGCGGCTTCGGCCCGGTTTGCCCGGCAGTGGACCGGCATGGACGATGTCGAGGCGGCCCTTGAGCGGCTGACCGAGGTCTGCGCGACGGTCGTGATCACCCTGGGGGCGGAAGGGCTGGTCTGGGCGCGCGGGGCCGAGCGGGGGCGGGTGCCGGCCTTTTCGGTGCCCCTCGTGGATTCCACCGGCGCCGGCGATGCCTTCCATGGCGCGCTGGCCTGGGCTCTGGCGCGAGGTTTTCCATGGAACGATGCGCTTCGTTTCGCCTCGGCCGCGGGTGCCCTGGTCTGCACCAAGCTGGGCGTGCGTCCGGCGCTCGCGAACCGGCACGCCGTCACTGATCTTCTAGCACGTCCGGTTCGCTGAGTTCGTCCGAGCGCCAGAAGATCCAGGCCAGGCCCACGACGCCGGCGACATAGTGCCGGCTTCGGACCAGCGGGCTGTCGGCGACGACGCTTCCCGAAAGGTTGCGGTAGCCGAGCGCTGCCAGCAGGCGGTAATCGCGGTCGATCGGAACGGACAGCGCAAGCGATGCCGACCACGAGTTCAGCCCCGCCCGCGCTTCATAGGGCGGACGGGTGGGGGTTGCGTAAGCCTGCGGGACCGAATAGCGGATTCGATGCCAGCGGCTGGAAGCGAACAGCGCGCCCATCGTGGCCCGGAGCTGGCCCTCGTCGCCCAGTGCCCTTCGCCACTGGATTTGCGGTTCGAACAGCCAGCCTTGCCAGGTCCAGGCGGTATCGAAGCTTCCGCGCACCGGCAGCCGAAGCAGCCAGAGCCCGCCGCGCTGGTCGCCCGCCAGTTCGAGATTCAGACGAGGGCCCGCCTGGAACGAGAACCTCAGCGGGGGCATCCCGGCCCGCGCCCGGTTGCTGTTTCCGACGGGGAAACCGCCGCTGAACGAGGCGTCGAGGGTGAGTCGCCGGCCTCCGAGCAGCGCAAGCCGCATGCCGCCGCGATCGACCTTGACGCGGCGCCCACGGTAGATCATGTACGGCAGGGGAAGGGCGAGCTGGTAGCGCTCATCGCTGCCGATGTACTGCGGAAGGCTGAGGCCGGCGAGGCCCACGCCGATCTCCCAGAGCGGCCGGGGCG
>CAYNLY010000095.1:0-1735 GCA_964398225.1 uncultured Zetaproteobacteria bacterium | reverse complement strand
CCGTGGCCTCGGCGCTCATCGGCGGCATCATCTTCAGCTTCTTCAGCTCGGCGCGGGCCTTGGCCTCGGCCTCCTTGCTCATGCCGGCGGCTTCGATCTTCTTTTCCAGCTCCTCGAGATCGGACTGCTCATCGGCCTCGCCGAGCTCCTTCTGAATGGCCTTCATCTGCTCGGTCAGGTAATACTCGCGCTGCGACTTCTCCATCTGTCGCTTGACCCGACTGCGGATGCGTTTCTCCACCTGCAGCCGCTCCATCTCGTCTTCCATGACCGCATAGAGGTGTTCGAGCCGTTCCACCACCGAGGACATCTCCAGCAGCGCCTGCTTGTCCTCCAGCTTCAGACTCAGATGCGCGGCAATGGTATCCGCGAGCTTCCCCGCATCTTCCAGCCCGGCCAGCGACATCATCACCTCGGGCGGAACCTTGCGATTCAGTTTCACATACTGCTCGAAGCGCTGCATCAGGCTCTTGACCAGCACATCCAGCTCGGAGGCATCGTCGGCCGCGTCTTCCAGCAGCCGGTAGGTGGCGCGCAGGCAGTCTTCCCCGATATCCAGCCGCGTCACCTCGGCGCGCGGCCCGCCCTCCACCAGCGCCTTGATGGTGCCATCGGGCAGCTTCAGCAGTTGCATGATAGTGCCAATGACGCCGATCCGGTACAGTCCCTCCTCGCCGGGATCGTCGTCGGCCGCGTCCTTCTGCGCCAGCAGCAGAATCTGCTTGCCGCTGCGCATCACCTCTTCCAGGGCGCGGACGGATTTGTCGCGCCCGACAAACAGCGGCACGATCATGTGCGGGAACACCACGATGTCCCGCAGCGGCAAGACGGGCAGAAACCCCTCTTCCGCGGCGTGAGTCGCGTCGTCCTGATTCCATTCAGCCATTCATTGCTCCCTGTCGGCATGCGGGCGCGTTTCGCGCCCGGCGCATGTCGCGATTCTGTTTCGGTGGTTCATGCCGGATGTCGCCCTGCCGGGTTCATCGGCCCCGCGGATTGCCCTATTGCGCCGCAGCGGCCTCGTCCTGATCTTCGAGCACCAGCATCGGCTTGGCGCGCCCCTCGACCACGTCGGCATTGACGATGCATTGCTTCACATCGCCGCGCGACGGAATATCGTACATCACGTCCAGCATCACGGATTCCATGATGGCCCGCAAGCCCCGCGCGCCGGTTTTGCGGGCGATGGCCTTGTCGGCAATGGCTTCCAATGCATCCTGCGTGAAACTCAGCTCCACGCCGTCGTATTCGAGCAACGCCTTGTACTGCTTGACCAGGGCATTCTTCGGCTCGGTCAGGATGCGCAACAGCGCCTCGCGATCGAGCTGATGCAGCGTGGCCACGACCGGCAGGCGCCCCACCAGTTCGGGAATCAGACCATAGCGAATCAGATCCTCGGGCTCCACCCGGCTCAGAATCGCCCCGATGTCCTTTTCCCCCTCGGACGCCACGAGCGCCTCGAAACCGATGGAACGTTTCTCGCTGCGCTCCTCGATAATCTTTTCCAGTCCCGCGAAGGCGCCGCCCAGAATGAACAGGATGTTGGTCGTGTCCACCTGCAGGAACTCCTGCTGCGGATGCTTGCGCCCGCCCTGCGGCGGCACTGCGGCCACCGTGCCCTCGATCAGCTTCAGCAGCGCCTGCTGCACGCCCTCGCCGGACACGTCGCGCGTGATCGACGGCGAATCCGCCTTGCGCGAGAGCTTGTCCACCTCATCGATATAGACAATGCCGC
>CAYNLY010000094.1:0-1880 GCA_964398225.1 uncultured Zetaproteobacteria bacterium | reverse complement strand
CGCACGATCCTCAGCTGGGTCTTGTCCGCCATCACGCCGTAGGCGGCCTTGCCCCGGGGACCGACGTTGCGCACCTTGATCTGCTCCGCGCGCGGGTCGGCGCCGAACACGCGCTCGACCGCCTCGTTGATCCGGCGCACCGGCTCCGGCACGTTGACGGCCGCCGAACGCGCATGCTTCCAGGCATTTTCGAACGCCTCGTAGCCCGCCGAATAGATGCCCCCGAACTGCTGCCGCACGGCAAGCAGCTCCTCCTTGCGTTCCTCGATGTCGTCGTAGCCCAGAAAGCAGGCCCGGCACTCCCCGCAGACGGGACGCTCCGGATGCCGGCAGGCCTTCGTCTTCTGCTGCGCGAAAAACTGGTAGTAGGTAAACTCCCGCTCCGGGAGGCGAATGTCGCGGTCGAGAAAGCGGATCACCCGCTCGCGAATCCGCACCTCCACCGGATGCAGCAGCGCCACATCCACCGCCACCTGCGCCGACTGGATCAGCGCGTCGATGTCCGCCTCGGCCAGGGCCGTGCCCAGGTGCCCGCGCAGGCGGATGAACGGCACGTCCACCAGATCGATCCGGCCCGCCTCTCCGGGCGGCGGCACGAGAAAACCGCGATCCCGCTCCCATTCCTCCGGCACCAGCACGTGCGTCAGCCGATCCCCGGGGCGGGCGAACAGGCTCATCGCAAAGCCCATGTAGTAGCTCATCGTCTTGCGACCGCCGGCAATCGAGGCATGCAAGGGCGGCGCATCCGGCTCGGTCCATTCGCGCACCTCGGCGAAGATCGCCTCGGCCATCGCACGGTTGTCCGAGGCATCGCGGATGTCGTCCAGCGCCAGCGCGCGCACGTTGCGCTCGGGGAACCTCGTGCCCGCAAAGGCGGGCCAGGCATCGACGAACGCCTCCCAGCCGCCCTCGTCGAACAGCCGCCGGCGCAGAAGCGCGGCGCCCGTTCGCGTGCTGATGATCCGCACCTCGCGCACGCCCGTGCCTCCGGCCGCCAGCGCGGCCAGGGTCTCGGTCAGGATGGCCGGCGAATGTCCGATGACGAAGATCGCATTGACGTCGGTCATGCGTCCTCCCTCCGGTTTCGCACGATAGCCGCGTCCGGCTTCCGCCGCAAGCGGACGGGGGTCATGCTCCGCTCCTCATGTGAAATACAGGATCGAACTGACGGGCGTCACCCGGGCCGACCCGCGCGCGTCCAGCAGCGCGTAGCAGGGCACGGGTCCGATGCGGCACACGGGCTCCGGAATGATCTCGCCCTCGCACTCGCCCGGTTTCGACCCCGACATGCCAACCACCGCCCTGCCGCCGCGCCGGGCCAGCCACTCCAGACAGACCAGCGACGGCCCCGCGAGCACGAACAGCGCCCAGGCCTGAAGCCACAGCGCCAGCGCCCACAGCCCCGGGCGCACGCCTTGCGTGGCTCCCGTTTCCACGAATCGTGCCAGCCTGCCGAGGCCCGCCTCGATGCCATTCGCCAGCAGCGCGACAAGCCCCGCGTGCACCGCCATCGCCAGCGCGGCGCTTTTGCGCAGAAGCTCGGCGTCGAGCCGTGGCGCCAGATGCGCGATCACATACTGCGCGGCGACCAGAACGATGAAGCCCTGAAGCAGGGCCGTGGTCAGCAGCAGCTTGTTGCGCCGTTCTTGGAGAAAATCCAGAAACCCGGGCATTCCAGCCTCCAGCCGCGATGTCCGCCGGCTTTTGCGCCGGCACGGTGGAGTGTAGGTCCGACCGCCTCGGGCGGGGCCGCTCCCAAGCTTGTGCATCCGAATATCGAGGCCGGAAGGGGGAACCGCGGAGAGCGCAAAGAAACGCAACGCGAGTGACCGTTGAGAATCGATCCGAGTTGGCAAACCGAGGCCCGGACACACCGGCGG
>CAYNLY010000093.1:0-1920 GCA_964398225.1 uncultured Zetaproteobacteria bacterium | reverse complement strand
GCTGCGTAGCGGCTTCGGCTTGTAGAAGTAGCGGTTGAAGCTGATCTCGTAGCCGATCTTCACGCTGTCCGGCCGGTACCAGGCATCGGGCGCATAGGGCAGCACCTCACGCCTGATGAAGCCTTCGATCGCGGCCTTGACATCGGCTTCGGTGGGCAAATATCCCGGCTCGTTGCAGGCCGGACATTCCAGGAACGAAATCTGCTCGGTATCGCGCAACTCGGTGTCCGGCTCGTATTCGACCACGCGTTTTTCGCCCCCGATCACCGCCTCGAACAGCCCGCGCACGGGATCGGGCGCCGTGCCCTTCTTGTGGATCTTCCGGATCACCGGAATCCCGTCCTCGGCGCGCTCGTGCGCCTCCTTGAGCTTCTTGATCTCTGCGGCCTTCCAGGCACGGTCCGGCTCGATGCCGGCAAGGCGCAGGGGCCGGTCCACGGTCACTTTCCAATAGCCGAAGGCGGCGTTCGGGAATATCTTGCTCCGTTCGGTTTCCTCGAAGGAGAGGAAGGTATCAACGATGCGGCGGATGTCCTCGGGCGACAGCTCGCAGTTCTTCTTGCCCAGATTCTTGCGCAGCGGGCGGAACCATTTGGTGGCGTCGATGAGCTGCACGCGCCCCCGGCGATGTTCCGGTTTGCGGTTTGTAAGCACCCAGACGTAGGTGGCAATGCCGGTGTTGTAGAACATGTTCAACGGCAGCGCGACGATGGCCTCCAGCCAGTCGTTCTCGATGATCCAGCGGCGGATGTTGCTCTCCCCTTGGCCGGCGTCGCCGGTGAACAGCGAGGAGCCGTTGTGCACCTCGGCGATGCGGCTGCCAAGCTCCGTGCTGTGCTTCATCTTGGCGCACATGTTGGCCAGAAACATCATCTGACCGTCGCTTGAACGGGTGACGAGCGAAAGCTCCTCGCCCCGATGCTCCACCACAAAGCGCGGATCCTTGATGCCGGATTTGCCGCCCATCCGCTCCAGATCCGATTTCCAGCTCTTTCCGTAGGGCGGATTGGAGAGCATGAAATCGAACTCCATCGAGGGAAAGGCGTCGTTGGACAGCGTCGAGTATTCGGGGCCGCCGACGATATGGTCGGCCTCCTCGCCCTCGCCCTTGATGAGCATGTCCGCCTTGCAGATGGCGTAGGTCTCGGCGTTGATCTCCTGGCCGTAGAGATGCGTGACCACGTTCTTGCCGCGCGCTTCGGCCAGTTCGTGCAGGGTTTCCTCCGCCACGGTGAGCATGCCGCCCGTGCCGATCGCGCCGTCGTAGAGCAGATAGGTGCCGGACTCAATCCGGTCGGCGATGGGTTCGAACACCAGGCGCGCCATCAGCTTCACGGCATCGCGCGGCGTCCAGTGTTCGCCGGCCTCTTCGTTGTTTTCCTCGTTGAAGCGGCGCACCAGCTCCTCGAAGATTGTACCCATCGCGTGGTTGTCGAGCCCCGGCAGGCGAATCGAACCGTCGCTGTTGCGCACGGGGTCGGGACCGAGGTTGATCTCGGGCGAGGTGAACTTCTCGATCAGGGTGCCCAGCGCATCGGCCTTGGAAAGACGCGGGATCTGATGGCGGAACTCGAAGTTGTCGAGAATGTCCTGCACATTGGGTGAAAAACCGTCGAGATAGGTCTCGAAGTCCTGCCGAAGTTGCTGGCGGCTTGCGCGGGCGCGCAGATCCCGCAGCGTGAACGGTGAGGTGTTGTAAAATGCCTGCCCCGCGGCCTGACGTAGCGCGGCGTCCTGATTGACGATGCCGGCCCGATCCAGCGAGGCCTTCATCTCGAGCACGGCCTGCTTGGTCGGCTCAAGCACCGCATCCAGACGGCGGATCACCGTCATGGGCAGAATCACGTCGCGATACTTGCCGCGCACGTAGAGATCGCGCAGCACATCATCGGCGATTCCCCAGATGAAGTTCGTGATCCA
>CAYNLY010000092.1:0-1948 GCA_964398225.1 uncultured Zetaproteobacteria bacterium | reverse complement strand
CGGACCTACAACATCCTGATCGGCGAAGGGCGCCGGGTTTCCTGCGCGATCTTCCCGCCCGACCGCTGAGCGATGCCGTTCGAGCTCTGCATCCGCACCCATTTCGCCGCCGCGCACCAGTTGCGCGGCTATCCCGGCGACTGCGCGCGGCTGCACGGGCACAACTGGCACGTGCGCCTCTACGTTTCCTGCGAGGAACTCGACGAGCTGGGCATGGGCATCGACTACAAGCGCATGAAGCAGGCGCTGAAGGCCGCGCTGGAAAAGTGGGACCACTACAATCTGAACGACGTTCCACCCTTCGACCGGATCAACCCGACCAGCGAAAACGTGGCCCGCGAACTGTTCCGTGACATGTCCCGGCGACTGAACGACGACCGCGTCCGGGTTTCGGCCATTGAAATCGCCGAGACCTGCACCGCCAGCGTCCGCTACTCGGAGCCTCCGGCTTCGTCCGCGAGCCGGTAGGCTTCCGGCAGCTCGTGCCAGATCACCGGCTCGGGCCAGAGCCGGTGGCTGATCGCCCGGCAGCGCCCGGCATCGCTCGACCAGAACTCGAGACTTCCCGTGCCCCCTTCCCGTTCCGGCGCGATCCCCCCGGCTTCCCGGAGGCGCCGGACCAGTTCCCGCGCCACGGCCTCGCCGGGCTCGACGATCTCGACCGAGGCGCCGGTGATCCTTCGGAGCTGCGGCATCAGCAGCGGGTAATGCGTGCATCCGAGCACGAGCACATCGGCCCCCTGCCCGATCAGTGGGCAGGTGAACTCCTCCAGCATCCGCCGGGTTGCGGGCGCATCGAGCTCCCCGGCTTCGATCTGCTCGACCAGCCCGGGGCATGGCTGGACGAGGATCCGCGCCTGTTCCCGGAAGCGGTCGCACAGCCGCCGGAACTTCTCGGAGGCCGCGGTCACCGGCGTGACCAGCACCCCGATGCATCCCGCACGGCTTTGAGCCACGGCGGGCTTCACGGCGGGCTCGATGCCGACGACCGGAATTGAAAGCCGCTCCCGGAGCGCCGCTACGCCCTCGGCCGTCGCCGTGTTGCAGGCCACGACGATGCCCTTGACGGGCCGTTCCTCGAACCATTCGGCAAGCCGCAGGCATCGCGAGCGGATCCAGGCCGCCGGACGAACCCCGTACGGCGCATGGGCGCTGTCGGCAAGATAGACCAGATCCTCGCCCGGCAGCATGCGCCGGACGTGCGCAAGCACGGTAAGCCCGCCAACGCCCGAGTCGAACACGCCGATCGCCGCCCGCATCCGGCACCTCCTTTGCGGCACGATCCTAGGCGGGCGGCGTATCGGGCGCCAATCCGGCGGCGGCTGACCGAGGCGCGTGGTTTCGGTAGCATGCGCCGATGAACGCGAAGAAACCCCTGTACCGGATCACGTTTATAAGCCAGGGCAAGGTGTACGAAATCTATGCCCACAGCGTCGGATCGGCCGGCATCTTCGGCTTCATCGAAATCGGCGAGTTCAGCTTCGGTGAACGCAGCGGCATCGTGCTCGATCCCAGCGAGGACCGCATCCGCAACGAGTTTGCCGGGGTGAAACGCACGTTCATCCCGATGCACAGCGTGATCCGGATCGACGAGGTGGACAAGCGCGGCACGGCCCGCATCCGCAAGGCCGAACAGGGCGACTCGGTGACCCCCTTCCCGATGCCCGCACCGCATCCTCACCGCGGACGGGAATCCGACGGCTGAGCCCGGCTCGCAATCTTCGGCCAGCTGGTCTATTCTGGAGGCTGACCGGATGCGGAGGCACGAGCGATGGCCGGAACCAAAGACGACGACGAACGCAAGCGCCTGATCGAGAAGGAAGCCGAGATCTTCGGCAAGACGATGGGGTTTGCCACCACGCCGACTCCGGAACAGATGGAACGCACGATCTCGATGAAGGTCAACGTGCAGCCGGAAGCCGAACCCACCGACGCAACCGTCCGAATC
>CAYNLY010000091.1:0-2537 GCA_964398225.1 uncultured Zetaproteobacteria bacterium | reverse complement strand
CGGTCCACGACGGTGTAGTGCCCGCCGAAGATGTCGGCCACATATTCGTCCGCCTGCGGATCAAGATTGATGCAGTAGGTGAAGACGCCGTGGCCGGCAAGCTCCTGCACCGCCTTGTGCGCATCGTGGATCAGGTAGGCCTCGTCCTTCACGTCCACATCGTGCGGCCGGCCGTCGGTGAGCACGAGCAGAAGCTTCTTCTCCGCCGTCTGCCGTGCAAGCTGCCGCCCCGCATGGCGCAGCGCCGCGCCCATCCGGGTGGAAAAGGCGCCGTTCATGGCGGCGATCCGGGCCTTCACGGTGTCGTCCCATCCCTCGGAAAATCCTTTCAGATGGAAGTAGCGCACCTCGTGCCGGCTGTTCGAGTGGAACCCCGCGATCGCAAGCGGATCACCCGTTTTCTGGACGGCCCAGCCGAGCAGGCTCACGGCCTCGCGCGACAGCTCGAGAATGGACTGCTGCGCGCCCGGCACCGTCTCGTTCAGCGAAACCGAAAGATCCAGCAGCAGCGTCACCGCGATCGAGCGGCCGTCGGTGCGATGGCTCATGTTGATGCGCACGTCGGGCTGCGCGCCGGCCCGGTAGTCCACGATGGAGCGGATCGCGACATCCAGATCGAGCTCGCTTCCCTCCTCCTGAAAGCGGATCCGCACCCGATTCTGCGGCTTGAGCCAGTCGATCATCCGCTCCAGCCGCTTAACCAGCGGCTTGTGCCTTGCGAGCAGCGCATCGACCGTGCCCGCCTGCCCCGACGGATGCAGGCATTCGTAGAGGCTGACCCAGTCCGGCCGGTAAACCCCGGCCTTGTCGTCCCATTCGTCGTAGTGGATCGGGGGCAATCCCGCATCCTCGGGCGGCGTTTCCGCCGAGCTCGATGGCGGCGCGTCCTCGTCCTCCGGCTCGATGAAAATCCACATCAGCCGGTTGTCGTCCCGGTATTCGACCTCGACGTCTTCGAGATAAAGCTTTGGCGAGGTATCCGTTTCCTTCTTCGAACGCAGATACCACTGCACGGCCAGGTCCGCAAACGCCTTCGTATCCCCGCCCGCGTCGAGCAGCGCATGAAAGCGCGAAACGAACTCCAGAAGCACCGGATCCCGATAGCCGTGCGCGGGATCAAGCAGCGCGCGCGAAAGCATCGCCAGCCGGTGAACCACGTCGCTGTGATCGTCTGGCACCGCGCCTTCGACCGGCTTCGGATGCAGGGCCAGAAACAGGCGCGCCAGCCCCGGCCATTCGCGCACGGCCAGTAGATCCACGCGCGCATCCTCGAAGGTTTCGATCGCCAGCCGCTGGAACGGAGCGTAGTTGTCCGCGACGATCGGCGTCGTCCAGCGCCGGTGCGCGGCCAGATGGGCCAGCATCGCGCGGTAGAGGTCGATGCCGGCGATGCCTCCCGCCGGGGTGTCGAGATCGTCCAGCACATCGGGCAGATGCGCCCGGCCCTGATCGAAATACGGCTTGCGCCGGCGGATTTCGTCGAACAGGTGCGTGAACGGCACGAGGCGCATCTCCATCCGCCACAGCCCGCGCAGCCACAGTCCCAGCGCCCGCTCCCGGTCGACCAGCAGCGTGCCGTGGCGCTCGCGGGCCATCACCTGATGGGCCTCCGGCGCCTGCAGCGCGAAGTAGTTCGACTGCCCCTCGGGATCGCCCGGATACCCCCTCAGGCCGAACTCGACCCAGTTGGAAAGGCCCTCGAGCGAAAGCCGGGCCAGCAGGGTCGGCACGCTTTTCAGGAAATCCTCGAAGCACGGGCTGGGATGTGTGGCGACGATGCCGTGCACCGAGGTCGTCGTCTCGTTCATGACCCGCTCGACGATCTCCAGCCAGCCCACGAAAAGCTCGCGCGACTCCAGCCGCCGGGCCGCGGCCGGGGCCACCTGCAGAAACGGCACGATCGCGCGCCCATTGGGCGTGCGCGAGATCTTCCAGGCAAACTCGCGCAAAAGCTCGATCGCATCCTCGCCCAGCACCGCGGCCACCTCCGGCGCTTCCTCGAGAAACACCAGCATCGGCTCCGCGCCCCGGCCGAGCGAGCCCAGCATTTTCGCGCCTTCCAGCCAGGCATCCACGCCCGCGGGCGTCAGACGAGCAACGGCCGCCCGCGCCAGATCGTCGAAGACCGCGTCCACGGCCGGGAACGTGCGCCCCAGCCGCGCGCGCAGGGTCTGGAGGGTGGCTGCCTCAGTCATCGCTCACCACGGAACGCAGGAACCAAGCATCGCGCATACGGGACGCAGTTTGCGTCCTTGGCGTCCTTTGCGGTTCCCGATTTGATTCCGGCGTCACTCGAACACCGAATCGATCGCGGAATCCAGCGTATCCCGGATGTCGGCATCGTCGGTGATCGGCCGCACCAGCGCCATCCGGCAGGCCGCGCGCGGCGCAATGCCCTGCTGAATCAGCTTGCCGGCATAGACGAGCAGCCGGGTCGAAATCCCTTCGTCCAGGCCGTGGCCCTTCAGGTTGCGCGCCGCCTGTCCGATCTTCACAAGGCGCGCGGCCACCTCCGCGTCCACGCCCGTTTCCTTGCA
>CAYNLY010000090.1:0-2664 GCA_964398225.1 uncultured Zetaproteobacteria bacterium | reverse complement strand
TGGTGCCTCAGTATGCCCCGGGTCTGGAGTTTGTGCTGGCCACGGGCGAGGGCGCATCCGAGCGCGAAGCCGCGGCCGACGCGCTTGAGAAGCTGCAGGCCGGACGTTTCCCCTTGCCAAGAATGCCGCAGGCCACGCCGCTGGTGCGCCTGGCGCCAAGGACGGGCCTCCCGGCCGTGGGACAAATGCGCACGCCCGATGGCCTCGCATGGGTGGATGCGGCGACCCGGGCCAAATCCCGAGTGGAAAACGATCCGCTGCAAGACAAGTTCCTCGGCGGGCATGAGGGACGCTTTCCCGTCAATATGGAGCGGGAGTTTCCGCTGGATGGGGACAACCGCTTTGTCGGCATCGTTCATGCGGACGGCAACGGCCTGGGCCAGATGCTTCTCGCGCTTCAGAATGCGAAATCCGAGGATTTCGTCCATCTTTATGGCACGTTCAGCAAGATGCTGACCGAGGCAACGGTAAAGGCGGCGCAACGCGCGACTGCCGGGGTTGCGCTTCCGGCGAAGGATGCGCGCGGTTTTCTGCCGATGCGTCCCCTGGTGCTCGGCGGCGACGATCTGACGTGCATCGTCCGCGGCGATCTGGCGCTGGAATTCACCCGCGTGTTCCTCGACGCCTTCGAGGAGGAAACCCGTCCGTTGTGCGACTTTCTTCAAAAGAAAACGGATTGGGACAGGGACTGTCTGACGGCCGGCGCCGGCATTGCCTACGTCAAGGTGAATCAACCCTTTGCCCTGGCCTATGAGCTGGCCGAGGCCCTGTGCGGTCGGGCCAAGCGGCTGTCCGGGCGCAACGCTTCGGCCGTGGCCTTCCATCGCGTGACCACCAGCTTCATTCCCGATGCCGACTGGATACTGGAGCGGGAAATGGCCACGCGCATGGGTGACGCGACGATCGTGGCCACGCTTGGCGCCTACGGATTGCGCGAGGATTGTGGGCTTCCCTCGCTCAGCAGGCTCCATGCGCTGCTGCGGCTGATGGCTGGCGATGGAGAGCGCTCGTTCGCCGGCGCCATGCGGCAGCTTCTGGGACTGGCCTCCGCGCCGCCCGAGGAGGCGAGGCGCCGGTATGACCGCTGGCGCACGGTGCTTCGGGACAGGAAAACCGGCAATCCCGAGCTGCTGGAAGCGTTCGATGGCGTCCTGACGGACCTGCTGGGATCGGTCAGCGAGGAGCTGCCGGCGCGGCCTGCCGGGGAGGGACGCTACGAAACCCCGCTGGGCGATGTCCTGGCCCTGCAGGCGGTTGGGGACATCCATGCCATGGGAGAGGAGGATGAGGATGAGCGCAATGCGGCTTGAGGTGGACTTTCGCCATTACTGGCATGCCGGAACCGGGCGCGGCAGCGGCCATCATCTGGACGCGCTCGTGGCGCGCGATGCCTTCGGCCTGCCGTTTCTGCCGGGCAAGACCCTGCGGGGCCTGCTGCGCGATGCGATGCACAGGCTTGAAAAGTGGGGCTCGGCCGGCATCGGAGCGGGCACAACCCAGAGGCTGTTCGGCAGCACGGCCTGGGAGGATGGCGATGCCGGGCCTGTTGCGCGGGACGAGACGGTTCCGGGCGTCCTGTTTGTCAGCGACGCGCGTCTTCCCGATGATCTTCGTCGCTGGCTGGGGCTGGACGAGAACGCCGGCCTGCGCGAGGGGTTGTTTCGCGATCATTTCTCCACGGCCATGACCGATCAGGGCGTGGCGCGGGAGAAGAGCCTGCGCGGCATGGAGGTGGCCGTGCCGCTGGTTCTGCGGGCGGAGCTGCGAGCGATCGGGAATCCCGATGAGCCCGGCTGGAAGGAGGCCGTGCGGGCGGCGTTGCCGCTGATTCGCTCGGCCGGGGCGAACCGTTCCCGCGGCTTCGGTCGCTGCGTGGTTCGGGAGGCGCAACATGACTGAACGGAACATTCGACTCGATCTTGAGCTGCTGGACGATGCCGTGTTCAGCGAGCGGCCGGCCAGCGCCGGGGCCCATGCGGGGCTGGATCACATTCCCGGCTCGGCCCTGCTGGGCTGGGCCGCCGGTCGGCTGTATTCCGGGCTGTCCCCGGAGGATGCCTGGCTGCTGTTTCATTCCGGCAAGGTGAGGTTTGCGCCGGGGATGCCCCTGGCGCCGAATGGACGTCCGGCTTATCCGGCGCCGCTGTCGCTGCATTTCGCCAAGGGGGATGCCTGGCGGGATGCGGACGGTCGAGCCGACGCGGCCGCGCTGCTGAACCTGGCGCGCGCCGTTCGCGATCCCGAAAAGCAATACCAGCAGGTGCGCCAGGTCTGGCTGACGCTGGACGGGCTGACGCACCACCCCGCCCGGGAGCTGGCGATGAAGACCGCCATCGATCCCGAAACCGGGCGCGCGGCCGAATCCCAGCTGTATGGCTACGATGCCTTGCGGGCCATGCAGCGGTTCTCGGCCGGCATCGAGGCCGATGCCGATGTGCCGGATGCGCTTCTGGAGCGCCTGAAGGCTGCTTTCGATGGCGTCATCCACCTCGGACGCAGTCGCTCCAGCCAGTACGGTCGCGTACGTTGCCGGGTGAGCGGGGATGCCGGCGCGATTGCCCCGGATGCCGAGCCGTCCCGCGAGGTGACACTCTGGGTGCTTTCGGATCTGGCCGTGGCGCGAAACGGCCAGCCCTGTCTGGCGCCGGAACCGGCCGATCTCGG
>CAYNLY010000089.1:0-2738 GCA_964398225.1 uncultured Zetaproteobacteria bacterium | reverse complement strand
AGCCCCTCGGCCTCGGCCTGGCGGATCTTCCAGATCGTGCCGGGGGCATGCCGCACCAATGAAAGCATCGTTTCCAGCGTCCGGGCGCGCCGATCGGGAAAACAGGAGCCCAGCTCGGGGAAACGGGCGGCCAGGCGCTTCGGATCGGGACAGCTGAGCCTGCGGGCAAGCAGGCATCCGCTCCAGCCAAGCGCGGCCTCCCAAAGCTCGCCCGGCTCGGCCAGATAGTAGCGACCAAGGCGATCGAGCCAGATTTCGCGTGCGTCATCAAAAACAGGCTCGGCATCGAGCCGGTCCTCGACGAGCCGAAGCTCGCGCTCGGGTAGTTGCGCCTCATCGCTGATCTCGCGCACCACGCCCCAGCGTCGCCCGTTCCCGAAGGGCACGCGGACGCGGATGCCGGGCGCGGGAACCCCGAGCCCGGATCGCCAGCGGTAGGTGAACGTCCCCGGAAGCGGCGCGAACACCGCCACCTCGACGAACATCTCGGGGCTCTCCCGCCTCAGTGCAGCGTCTTCCCTTGCGGGATCCGGGCCGGGGGCTCCGGCGGGCGGTATTCGGGCACCATCCGGGACAGGGACGCGATCAGGGCCTCAACGTCCCGGGAAGCGCACGCCGAACCCAGCCGGTCCAGCATGCTCCGGACCTCCTCCCAGTCGAGCTCGCGGCTGCCCGCAAGCAGCAGCTTGGGATGCGCGGTTCCGACCAGCGGCTCGGATTCGTGGAACAGCTCCTCGTGCAGCTTCTCGCCAGGCCTTAAGCCCGTGAACACGATCTCCACGTCGCGCCCGGGCTCCAGGCCCGAAAGCCGGATCATCTGCTCGGCCAGATCGACGATGCGCACGGGCTCGCCCATGTCGAGCACGAAGATCTCTCCGCCCCTGCCCATCACGGCGGCCTGAAGGATCAAAGACACGGCCTCGGGAATCGTCATGAAATAGCGGGTGATTTCCGGATGGGTAACGGTCACCGGACCGCCGCGCGCGATCTGCTCGCGGAACAGCGGCACGACGGAGCCCGCCGAATCAAGCACGTTGCCGAAGCGGGTCGTGATGAAGGCGGTGGCCGGAGCCCGACGGTCCAGGTTCTGGCAGTAGAGCTCGGCCGCGCGCTTCGTGGCGCCCATGACATTGGTGGGATTCACGGCCTTGTCGGTGGAAATCTGGACGAACTTGCGCACCCCGTATTCGACCGAGAGATCGGCCAGCCTGCAGGTGCCGAGCACGTTCACCGACACGCCCTCGGCGGGATTCGCCTCAACCAGCGGCACATGCTTGTAGGCGGCCGCGTTGAACACGAGCTGCGGCCGATAGGTTTCGAAAAGCCACCGAAGCCGGTGCTCGTCGCGAATGTCGCCAAGCACGGGCACGCGGGGCACCGAGGGATCAAGCTCCATGTCAATCCGGTAGAGGTTGTATTCCCCGTGATCGAAAAGAAGCAGAAGACGGGGCTTGTGGCGCGCAATCTGCCGGCAGAGCTCGGAGCCGATCGAGCCGCCGGCGCCGGTGACGAGCACGACCTGTTCCTCGATCAGGCTCCGGATCCGGGAAAGATCGAGCTGAACCGGCTCGCGTCCGAGCAGATCCTCGATTTCGACCTTGCGAAGACGGGAAACCTCCACCCGGCCGCCGGCGAGATCGGCCAGACTCGGCAGGGTGCGGCAGGCGACGCCTGCGCGCTGGCATGCGGCAACCACTTCTCGGACAACCCGGCGGGGCGCACTGGGGATTGCCAACAGCACCACATCGGCCTCCAGCCGCCGGATCAGCGTCTCCAGATCCGCGAGCGCGCCGGCCACCCTCACTCCGTGGATTTCGCGCCCCTGCTTGCCCGGATCGTCGTCGACGAAGGCGACCGGCAGGTAGGCGTCGTCTTTCAGAAGATCCCGGACGAGAAGTTCGCCGGCGCGGCCTGCGCCCACGATCACGGCGCGTTTGCCGGCTCGGGGGGAAAGCGAAATACGATGATCTTTCCACCAGCGGTATGCGAGGCGCGGCCCGGCAAGACCCATCGCAAGGCAGAGCGGGAACAACAACAGCACCGAACGGGGCACATGAGCAAGACGATCCCAAGCAAAAAGCAGAGCGAAACTGAGCGCGACGCCTGCCCCCACGGCCTTCAGGATGCGAACCAGGTCGGGCAGGGATGCAAAACGCCACAGACCGCGATAGAGGCCGAAAGCCCAGAAAACCGCCCCCATCATGGGGGTGGAAACGAGCATCAGCTTCAGCAACGCTCCGGTTTCGGGCGCGGGAATCTCACCGAGATTGAAGCGAAGCCAGAAGGCAAGAAACGCGGCGATCGGCACCCAGGCGAGATCGTGCGCAAAGGCCGTCCAGCGGCTTTTCAGCAAGGGAATCCACCGCCAGCCGGCATTCGTTCTTCCCGTATCGCCCGCAGGATCCCTCTTATGCGTGCCCATGTTCGTGATGCTGGTTCGCGCGACACGATCGGTCAAACGAAAACGGCGGCCAAAGGGCCGCCGGTTTCGTCTGCAATGGCTGATTGATCAGTTCAGACGCTTGTTGGCCGAATCATAGGCCTTGAAGCGAAGATAGTTCCGGGCCGGAACCTCGATTTCCTTGCCCGTCTTGGGATTGCGGGCCTTGTGTGCCTCGCGGTGTTTCACATAGAACTTGCCCATGCCCTTCAGGCGCACTTCCTCGCCTGCCTTCAGATGCCTGAAAATCGCCTCCTTCATCGCATCGATCACCGCCCGGGCCTGAGCCTGGGTCACA
>CAYNLY010000088.1:0-2845 GCA_964398225.1 uncultured Zetaproteobacteria bacterium | reverse complement strand
ACGCTTTCGAGCAGCGACATCAGCGCCGCTTCGGCATCGCCGTCAACGGCGACGCGATGGCCAAGGCACGGCTTCCAGCATGCCTGCACGTCGGCCGCCGTGGCGTAGTCCCGCCCGTCCAGCCAGGCTACGGTCCTCGCGGCGGCCACCAGATCGCGCGCCGCGCGCGGACTTGCCCCCAGCCGCATCCGCTCCGGATTGCGCGTCTCGGAAATCAGGTTGAGGACGTAGTCCATCAGCGCATCCGAGATGTGAACGCGCCCCGCCTCCTCGCGCGCGCGGGCAACCAGCGCCCAGTCGGCCACGGGCTCAAGCGCGTTCAGATGCTCGCGCCCCGCCTCGCCCAGCAGCAGCCGGCGCTCGGCTTTCGAATCCGGATAGCCGAGGCTCAGGTGCAGGAAGAAGCGGTCGAGCTGCGACTCCGGCAGCGGAAAGGTGCCGAGCTGCTCGACCGGATTCTGTGTGGCGATCACGAAGAACGGATCGGGCAGCGGATGCGTTTCGCGCTCGATCGTCACCTGGCCCTCGGCCATCGCCTCCAGCAGCGCGGACTGCGCCTTCGGGGTGGCGCGGTTGATCTCGTCGGCGAGCACGATGTGATGGAAGATTGGGCCCGGATGAAACACGAAGCGGCGCTCGGCGGGATCGAAGATTTCCACGCCGACGATGTCGGCCGGCAGCAGATCGGCGGTGAACTGGATGCGGCCGAAATCGGTGTCGAGACTTGCCGCGAGCGCCTGAGCGAGTGTCGTCTTGCCCACGCCCGGCACGTCCTCGATCAGCACATGGCCGCGGCAGATCAGCGCCACGAGCAGCCAGCGGACCGTCTCGTTCTTGCCGGCGATCACGCGGGACACCGACTCGATCACGCCCAAAAGCCGCCGCCGGGTTTCGTTCGCTTCGTTCATTCTCCCGCCTCCCGCCTGGCCTGTTCCTCGATTTCGGCCATTTCCTCGTCGCTGTAGCCGAAATAGTGGCCGATTTCGTGGATCAGCACGTGCCGGATCACCGCGCGCACGCTCAGGCCCTCGGCCTCGGCATAGGCGAGGATCGACCGCCGGTAGAGATGGATCATGTCCGGAAGCTCCCCGTGCGCGACGGCCGGACGCTCCGGCAGCGGCCAGCCCTGAAAAAGCCCGAGCAGATCCTCGGGCGACTCAAGCCCCATGTCCGCAAGGACCCCGACCGTCGGGTATTCCTCGATCGCGATCACGACATTCTCCATCGCCAGCCGGAACATCGCCGGCAGCTCGTCCAGCGCCCGCTGGGCCTCGGCCTGAAAGCGTTCGACGTCCATCGCCGCCACGCTAGCAGCGGCGGCGGGCGGACTCATCTGCGCCGATGCTCGGCCAGAAGCTCGGGCACCGCATCGCGAAAGCTGGGATAGGAAAGCTCGGGCAGCAGCTGTTCGTGAAGCCGCCGGTTGGAAACCCGCTTGTTGTCCCGGAAAAAGTCGACCAGCTGCACCCCGAGCCTGCGCTCGGCCTCATCCGGCGTGAGCTCCTGCGGGGGCGGCGCGCCGATCATCCGGGCCACCTCGCGCACGTAGTCGGCATGGGGGAGCGGTTCGTCGTCGGCCACGTTGACGATGCGGGCAGGCTTCGGCCGCTCCATCGCCGCGATCAGCGCGCGGACGATGTCCGTCACATGCACGCGGTTCGACCAGTGATCCGGGCGGAAGCGCACCACCGGATAATCGCCGGCCAGAAGCCGGCCGAGGATGTTGCGGCCGGGGCCGTAGATGCCCGCCAGCCGGAACACCTCGACCGGAAGCCCGGAATCCAGCCAGGCGTTCTCGGCCTCGATCCGCGCGCGCCCCCGTGCGCTCGTCGGATCGGGCGGCGTGGCCTCATCCACCCACGCCCCGCCGGCGTCTCCGTAGATGCCGGTCGAGGACAAATAGCCCACCCACCGGACCGCGCCCAGACGCCTGGCAAGCTGCGGCACCCAGCGCGGCTGAAGCGCCACGAGGCCCTGGCTTGCCCGGCCGAGCGGGATCGAGTCGACGACCGCCTCGGCCTCGGACAGAAGCCCGGCCGGAACCTCGAGGGGCGAGGAGGCCACCACGGCCTCGACGCCGCAGGCGCGCAGCGCATCGGCGCGGAGCGGATCGCGGGTCGTGCCGATCACGCGCACCCCGCGCCCGATCAGCGCCCGCGCCAGATGCAGGCCTACATAACCGCAGCCGAGAATCAGGACGCTGTCGAATGGCTTCTTCATATCCGTTCATCTTAGATCAACGGAGGCGGACCGCAACGCGGCGGGCAGGCGACGAATCGGCTAGAGTGCAGGCATGCCGTTCGAGCTCTGCGTGATCGATCTCGACAACACGCTCTACGAAGCCGATTCCGGCGTGTTCGCCCGCATGGACGAGCGGATGACGGATTTCGTGGCCAACGCGCTCGGCGTCGACCGCGACGAGGCGAACCGGATGCGGGTGGAATACTGGCGGCGATACGGCACGACGCTGCGCGGCCTGATGCTGCATCACGGGCTGGCGCCCGAGCCGTTTCTGGAACACGTCCACGACGTCGGCGTGGAAACGATGCTGGCGCCCGACCCCGAGCTGGACCGAGCCCTTGCGCGCCTGCCCGGGCGCAAGGTGATCCACACGAACGGGATCCGCGAACATGCCGAGCGTGTGCTGAAGGCGCTGGGCGTGGCGCATCATTTCGCGCGCATCTACGACATCCGCTTCGACGACTACCGGCCGAAGCCCGACGCGCGGCTTCTGGCCCGTCTGCTCGCCGAGGAAGGCGTGCCGCCGCACCGCACGCTGGTTGTCGACGACATGCCGGAAAACCTTGCGGCGGCGCGCAAGCTGGGCTGCCGGACGGTGCTGATC
>CAYNLY010000087.1:0-2877 GCA_964398225.1 uncultured Zetaproteobacteria bacterium | reverse complement strand
GCGCGCGCCTGAAAGAGGAAGAAAGCATCAAGGACAAGAAAATCAAGCGCCTGGCCGCGGTCTACGAGAGCATGAAGCCCGACAAGGCCGCCCCCGTGATCGCAAGGATGGACCTCGGCACGGTCGTGCGCATGTTCCTGCTGATGGACGAAAAACGGGTGGGCAAGATCCTCTCGTATGTCCCGGCCGACAAGGCCGTGGTCATCAGCGAGGCGCTTACACGCAGGCTCAGCATGCTCCGCTAGGATCCGGCATCCTCTCGAATCCTTGGACTTCGTTCACTCTTCTCCTCACCCGGCCTGTGCAAAAGAGCCGGAATGCATTCGCTCATGGGACCCGTGCCGGCAGCGTGATGCGGCCCGGAAAGGGATCCGCGCGCTGATCGTTATCGGGGAAGATTTTTCCGGTAAGCAGGAAAATCCTGCCGCATCCGGCCATTCCGGATCGTGAGAAATCCTTGATTTTCCAGCAATCCTCGCTTGGCCCGACTCGTGCTCTGATCGGGCATGATCGAGCCGATTCCGCATTCCGCAGCCCAACCGGCCGCCACGACGCCGGAAGCATCCAGGGGAAAGCACGGCCTCTTTGCCCGGCTTCTCGAGTTGATCGGGCGTGCTCCCTCTCCGCGCTCTGCTTCGAGCCAGACTGCACGATCGGTGGAGCTCGCCGGCGCCGGGCTGCCGGAAGCCACCGCTGGCGGGAAAGGATTTCGACCGGCACTCGTTGCTCCGACCGGGCCGGAAGGGCATGCCACGGGCGGGCAGGCGACGAGCTCCGGCAAGGCTGCCGGAACCGCTGCGGCCGGCTCCGGAACAGGAGGAGCGAACACCGAGCGTCCAGCGCTCGCGGCATCGAGCACCGGCAGAACCCGCGGAATCCCGGCATTCCGGCCGCAGGCTGGAACGGGCGAACGCCAACACCCGTTGAAAGCCGGAGAGGCGGAAACGACACACCAGGCTTTGATCCCCCCGAAGGGGCACGCCGAACCCACCGATCACATCCCCGGGAAGCTGCATCGGACCGATCGCGCGCCGAAAGCGGAAACCCCGCCGGAAACGACGCATCTGCCTGAAGCCCGGTCCGTTCCCGCCACAGCTTCCGACGCTCTCCAAGCCCAGGCCGCAACCGCTCGAGCCGGGCAGGAGCAGGAAGAGCCGCGGCCTTCCGGCCCGCAGGCCCGGGCCTCTGGCAATCCGGCAGAGCAAGCCGGGCTCCGTTTTGCCCGCATTCCGAATCCGCCGCGCACGGCGGAAGACGACGCCGTCCCGAACGATGAAATCTCCGAAGCATCCCGGGCTCCAGCCCGAAACGTGCAGAAAACCGAGGCGCAACCATCCATCGCCCCCGGCCCGGACGCCACGCCCATCGTGGGGAACAGGAGCGCATCCGGCAACGCCCTGGACGATTCCTCGCACGAAGAAATCGCAGTGCTGGCCCTGGAGCCCGTGCGCGAACCGGTGGACAACCGCCCAGAACCAGCCACCGCATCCCGGCAACAGCGCGGACGCGCGCGCGGCACCGAGCATCCCGGCACGCCCGAGCCCACCCAGAGCGCCCGGATCGGGCCCGGCCGGGCGTCGAATACGCCTGCGGCGGTAGCGCAGCAGGCGGCTCCGAACGCGTCCGAAGCCACACCGTCCGTCGCGGAAACCGCCGCACACCGGCCCGAACCGGACATGCAAGTGCCCGCGGGCACATCGGCCCGAGCCATGGAGCAGAAATCCCCGTCCGCATTCGGGGAGTCCCGCCCGGAAACCTTCGCCGCCTCACAGGGAACCCCCATTCGGATGGCGCGCGGCGAACATCCGCACCTTGATGCCCCCCAGCCGGCGGGCAACGCATCCCAGGGCCGAAAAGACGCTCCAGCTCCCGCTGCGCCCAACCCTCGCTCGGAAGCACTCGTAGCCCAGAGGCTCGCGCCCGACGGAAGGCCGGCGTCCGTCGCAGCCAGTCCGGTGGAACCATCCACGGAGGAAGGAAGCTTCGTCCCGGATGCAACGGCCGGCCGCGTGCCGCATCGAGCCGCGCTGATGCAGGGAGCCTCGCTGCGCGGAGAAGAGCCCCGCCTCCGTACGGAGACCGCCCGGACGGGCATGCCTCCGGCAGGATCGATGCCGACCGCACCGAAGCATGCCGCGCCGCTGCCGGATGGCGTGCGCACACCCCGCGAGACTGGCGGCGCAGTGCAGTCCGCGCGGGTTGCATCCATCGCCGACACGTCCGATGCGGCGCAGCCCTCCCCGCCCCCTTCAGGCCAGGACGGCATCCAGGGCATGGCTGGAGCCGAGCCGCGGCAGACGGTACCCCATGCATTTCAGGCGCATCTGAGCCACTACCGGCATGCGCCCGGCCTGCCGCTGCATGAGGCGATTCAGCACATCGCCCACTCGGCGGCACGAGGGAAAACCCGCCTGGAAATCCAGCTGGAGCCCGCGCATCTGGGCCGCATCCAGCTCGCGCTTACGACCGATGCAAGCCGCCAGATCCAGGTGCATCTCGTGGCCGACCAGGCCACCACCCGCCAGATCCTCGAGCAGCAGCTGCCCCAGCTCCGGAGTGCGCTGGCTGAGCAAGGACTGGATCTCGCCGGTTTCACGATGGGCGAGCACCGCGACTCGCCCCGCGATCACCGGCGGGATCAGGCCGAACCAATGTTTGCGATGGAACATACCGCCGCACCGGCTCCGGCGCCCGAACCCGTGCACATCCCGAAGCCCGCGACGGCGCCCGGCCGTCTCAGCATCCGGATCTAGCAAGGAGAGCCCACGATGTTGACGCCAACCGTCACCGATGCGACTTCCGCAGCCCAGACGCGCACCACGCAGGCGGACATGGGCAAGAAGGACATCTTCCTGAAGATGCTGGTCGCTCAGATGC
>CAYNLY010000086.1:0-3014 GCA_964398225.1 uncultured Zetaproteobacteria bacterium | reverse complement strand
CCTAACATGCCGGCTTCACGCGCGGTTAGCTCAGCTGGATAGAGCGTCGGCCTCCGGAGCCGAAGGTCATTTCGCCCGTCTGGGGCGTGTGACCAGAAAAAGGTCAACGAAACCGGGACGTTAGGGTCGGCGGGGTCGGAGGTCAAAATCGCGCGTGACCAAATTGTGACCAGATTGTGACCACGAAATTTGATTTTGTCTTGCAAATCGGTAGGTTACGCGTGGTCACGAATCGGGCGCGGTTAGCTCAGCTGGATAGAGCGCAAGCCTCCGGAGCTTGAGGTCAGAGGTTCGAATCCTCTACCGCGCGCCATTTTCCCTTCGAAATCAAACAGTTGCGCGCCCCTTCCAAAGTTGCATCCGGGGCGCAGCTTTGGTCACGAATGGTCACGATTGTGACCATGCGTCGTGGCCGTTCTTGCAGCGCCTGATTGTGGGGCCGGAGGTCGGCCGGGCGGAAGCTCAGGCGCTGGTTTTCCCGGGCTGGAAGATAGACGGGTCTCGCGATCGACGAAGATCGCGCTCGATGCTCCAGCGGTCGGCGAATCTGAGCAGCGCACAGAGTTCGGTGCGCGGCGACCGGATGCCCGTCCAGGCCGGGGCCGGTTTCGCGGTGAGCAGGTGAATCAGCAACAGCCGCTTGGGATGGCCAAAGGGCCAGACGGTGTCGAGAAACGGCGCGAGGCGTTCGATGAGTGTGGTTTCGTGCCCGATCAGCCTGCCTCTTGGGGAGAGATGGAGGGCGTGCCGGTATTCGAAGGCCTTGCCCGCGTCGTGAAGCATGGCGGCAGCGCTGACCAGGGATCGTTCCTCGTCGTTCAGTCGGGCGGCCATGAGGCTCAGAGTGTCGAGCACCTCCGCCGTGTGCTCCGCCAGCCCGCCGGGTCGGGCATGGTGATGGTTCAGGCTCGCCGGCGCGGTCAGGAAGCGTTGCATGTAGGCCGGATCGGAGAAGAAGCGGGTGAGCAGCAGGCGCGTTTCGGGGTCGGGTATGGATTCCAGGTGTCGGTGCAGTCGCAGCACGGCGCCCCGGGCCGGGCATGCGCACGGAGGGATCGCAAACGGGCTGCCGGTCCAGGGATGAATCGGGACGATGGCTCGGGGGCTGATGCCGTGCATGCCGTCTGCCGCAAGGGTCACTCCGGTGACCAGAACCGGGCCGCACTCGCCTGGTTGGGGGTTTGCGTTCAGGAGGGGAAGGGCTCCGCTGGCATCACGCAGGACGGTGGGTCTTCCCCTGCTGAGAAAGAAGAAGCCACGGGCTCGGGCGCCGGGCCGCAGGTCGGCGATCCAGTCGCCCTTACTGAAGCCCATGCCCTCGGCCAAGGCGGGCGGTTTCGAGGATGCGTCCCAGCGAGGCTTCCAGTTCATCGATCAGGGCGGCCACCTCCTCGGAGGAAAGCGGCCAGGCGGGCAGATGCGCGATGCGCTTTTCGACCCATTGCGTGAGGGCTTCCAGGTTGTCGAGTTCGAGATCCGTCCCGAGGATGCAAGCCAGGCCGTGGCCGTCCCGGATGTTGTGAACGAACGCCAGGTGGGCTGCCAGCGAGCGCGCGGCGCGGCGCAGGCCGGGCGAGGGCTTGCGGGTTTCGCTGCGGGCGGCGCCGCAGAGCGGGCAGATGGTCGTGGTTTCAGCTGTCGTCTTCATCTTTGGCCTCCTTCAGTTTGCGTTCAATGAGCTGGTTGATCCGGCTGCCATCCATGTGCGTGAGATTGGGGATGTAGCGGGAATAGACGCGGAAGAGCATCTCGGTGTTGGCGTGCCCGAGCTGGCGAGCGACCCACTCCGGGTTTTCGCCCGAGGCAAGCCACAGGGTGGCCGCGGTATGCCGGGTTTCGTACGGCCGCCGCATCGGCAGACCCAGGCGTTTGAGCAGCGGCTGCCAGATGCGGCGGCGGAAGTTGTTGGGATGCAAAGGGGTTCCAGCCCGGGTGCAGAAGACCAGTTCCCGCTCGCCGGTGTACTTGCGCTGATCCAGCAAGGCTTCCCGGACGATGGGCAGCATCACGATGTCCCGGATCGAGCTCCGGGTTTTCGGGGTGTCGAAGCGGCCCTTCACGAAGGTTTCCCGCACCATGATCAGGTTCCGGTCGAAATCGACGTATTTCCATTTCAGACCATCGATTTCCCCGGTCCGCATTCCGGTGAAGAAACGGACGATCAGATAGTTCTGATAGTCGCGACGAACCTCGCGGCACAGAAGCATGACCTCGTCCAGCGTGAAGGGATGAATGTCCTTCTTGGGCTCCTTCAGTTTCCGGATGCCGCGGAAGGGATTGGGGAAGTCGAAGCGATCGGAGGCCTCGGTCATGATGCCTCGGAGCGGTTTCAGGATGTTGTTGATCCTGGAGGGCGAGCGAGGTCTGCCGCCGCGGCCGGGCATTTTTGCCAGCTCCGACCGGAAGGCGAGAATATCCGCCTTCGTGATCGCCCCGACCTCGTAATGGCCGAATCGCGGGTTGAGCAATTCTCGGACCGTGGTCTGATAATCCTCGAGCACGGTGCGCTTCCACTGCACGGCATTCTCGGAAAGCCAGGTCTGGGCGAAGTCGCGAAACAGCGGTGTGCCCGTGTGCGAAAAGGAGGGCTGGGGGACGAACTTCTTCGCCCGCGGGCTGTGCGGGAAATACTTGGTGTACTGAAAGGTTCCCAGCCGGATTTCCCGCTCGATCCGGTCCAGCAGCTTCTGCAGCCGTTTCCGGTTGGCGGGCGTATCCTCCAGCAGCGTCTGTTCCCGGCACCGGACTCCCTGGTACCGGAAGTCGATGACCAGGAAGCCCGGGCCGTGCTTGGTCTTTCGGGCGCGGATGCTACCCATGAATGACGCCACCCGCCGAAAGCGGAATCACCGGCGCCTGTTCGTCGGAAGCCCGGCGCATGTCTTCCTCGATGGCCTCCCAGATGAACAGGATCTTCCGGCGCCCGAACGGCCGGATGTAGTGGATGCCCTCGATGAAGACGGTGTCGACCAGGTCGGTCCTGATGTAACGGGGGTGATACTTGATGCGCTTGG
>CAYNLY010000085.1:0-3078 GCA_964398225.1 uncultured Zetaproteobacteria bacterium | reverse complement strand
CTGGTCGGCGCGGGCCCCGGCGATCCCGATCTGCTGACCGTGGCGGCGGTGAAGCTGATCGGCGATTGCGATGCCGTCGTTTACGACGCGCTTGTATCCGATGCGGTGCTGGCGCTGGCCGATGCCGGAGCCGAACGCATCTTCGCCGGCAAGCGTGGCGGCCGGCCTTCCGCGGATCAGGCCGATATCTGCGAGACCCTGGTCCGTCTGGCGAAGGAAGGAAGGCGCGTCGTGCGGCTCAAGGGCGGCGATCCGTTCGTGTTCGGTCGTGGCGGTGAGGAGATCCGGGCGCTGGCGGCGGCCGGCGTTCGTTTCCGCGTGATCCCGGGGGTCACGGCGGGGGTGGCCGCGCCCGCGATGGCGGGTATTCCCGTCACCGACCGGTCCGTGAACGCAAGCCTCGCGTTTCTGACCGGGCATGAGGCCGCGTCCGGTTCGCGCATCGACTGGCGTGCGCTCGTGCGCGCGTTTCCCGTGCTGGTGTTCTACATGGCCGCGCGCACGCTGCCCGAAGTGGCCGGAAGGCTGATTCGGGCGGGACTGACCGGGGAGACGCCGGTGGCCGTCATTCATGCCGCCACGCTGCCCGGCGAAACGGTGGAAACCGGCACCCTTGCCGAGGCAAGGGCGGGAAGCCTTGAGGCCCGCTCGCCTTCGATTGTGGTCGTGGGCGAGGTCGTCCGCCAGCGGGTGCCATGGCGATGAGCGGCTTCCGCGTCCGCTACAGCCGCCGGCGCAGGAGTATCGGCCTGAAGGTCGAAGCCGATGGGAGCGTGGAAGTGCGCGCGCCGATCGGCGTGCCGCGCCGGGTTCTTGCGTCGATCGTCGAACAGCGACGGGAGTGGATCGAGCGCCAGCGCGCCAGGCTGCTGCAGGCAGGCAAAGCGCGCGCAGGCCGAAGGGTGGCCCACGGCGCTTCGATTGCGGTGCTGGGCGTTCCGCGCCGGATCGTCTGTGCCGCGAGCCGTTCAGGCCTGGCGGGGCGTTTGTGGATGCTGCGCCTGCCGAAGGAAGCGCCCTACGCGGAGCTCAGGGGCGAGGCCGAGCGGGTGCTGCGCGAGGAGGCGCGGGCGCATTTCGAGGCGCGCTGCGGGGCGCTTGGGGCGCGCATGGGCCTGCATCCGGCCTCGGTCGGCATCAAGGGCTACCGGACGCGGTGGGGAAGCTGCCACGCCGACGGACGCGTCTACTTCAACTGGCGCCTGATGTTCGCGCCCGACTGGGTGGCGGATTCGGTGGTCGTGCACGAGCTTGCGCATCTTGCCGTGCACGACCATTCCCGGGCATTCCACGCGCTGGTTGCGCGCTTTGACCCCCGGAAGAAGGAAAGCCGGGCCTGGCTGCGCGAGCACGGCCCGGGTCTGGACTTCGCCGAAGGCTGAAAGATCCGCGTCTATTCGCCGCCGAACTCGGCCGCGGCATAGACCGCGATGCCGTCCTCGGCGTCTTCGTAGACGAGCTGCCAGTCGCTTCCCGGCTTCATCGCCACCGGCTTGATGAGCCCCTTGTGCTCGATCTGACGGTGGTCCTGGTCCAGCATCAGCATTTCGCACATGCCGGAAAGCGTCACGACCTTGCCCTGAACATGCACGGTCATCTGACAGTCCACGCCGAAGTCCTCGAAGTCCTCGGCGCCTTCGCGCAGCACGTCGTTCGCCATCGTGATCACGTCGCCGTCCTGAAGGCCGGCGGTATGACTGAGCGCCACGAACTGAGCCTTGCCCGCCATGGCGGAAAGAATGTCCGCGGCAGCGATGGAGCGCGGATAGGCGAAGCCTTCGTGTCCATGCAGCTTGTGGAAGATCGCGATGTTCACATGCGACGCCTTGGCGCTGCCGGTGATGTCGGCCGCGGTCACCTTCGCATCGAGGGGAATAGCCGTGGCCATCATCATCGCAAAGCCCGCCGCGAGGCTGAGAAGGGTGCGTATCGTTTTCATGCCGTGCTCCTGTCAGATGGCGTTGATTTCGGCGATCGCCGCGTTGATGAGCTTGCGCAGCTTGCTCCGGTAGGCCTTTTCCAGCCGCTCGATGTCGGCCTCGGACATGCCCTGAGCCTTCATGAACTCGTGGTCCTTGCGGGCTTTCATGAACGAGCGCTTCAGCTTCTTGATCACGAGACGCAGCATCCGGGCGCGATCCTCGATTTCGCTCATCTTCTGCTCGAACGAGGCCTCGGCCGACCAGGCCGTGGAGATGCCTTGCGGCGAGTTGGTGATCATCGCGGCACATGCGATGGCAAGCAGGGTTCGTTTCATTGCGTTGCTCCTTATTCCTTTCCGAAGGTCACGCTGGCATAGACCGCGATGCCATCCTCGGCATTGTCGTGCACGAGGAACCAGCCGCTGCCGGGGCGGATGGTTGCGGGGTGAATGATGCCCTTGTGCTCGATCTGCCGATGGTCGCGATCGAGCATCAGAAACTCGCACATGCCGGAAAGCGTCACCGCCTTGCCCTGCACATGCACGGTCATCTGGCAGTCCACGCCGTAGTCCTCGAAATCGTCGGCGCCTTCGCGCAGCACGTCGTTGCCGATGGCGATCACGTCCGCGTCTTTCAGTCCAGCGGTATGATTCAGCGCCACGAACTGGGCCTTGCCGGAAAGCGCGGTGATGATGTCCGTCCCCCGGATCGTTTTGGGGAACGCGAAGGACTCCCGACCGTGCAGCTTGTGAAAAATGGCGATGTTCACATGCGGAGCGGCGATTCCGCCGGTGAGGTCGCCAGCGCCGGCAGGCGATGCGGCCAGGCCAATGCAGAACATCAGGGCAAGGCCAAGTGCGTGGGCTGACTTCATGATTTCCATCCTTTTCAGCCGGGCCTGTGCTGCCCGGAGGCGGCCAGCCTATCGGCTTACTTTCGATGCAACGGTGAGTTTTGTCACGATGAGCGGGATGGCCTACAAGCTCGGCCCGGCCAGGTGCCGGATTTGGTCGAACAAAAAGAAAGGCCCCTGAATGCACCTGCATTTCAGAGGCCTTGGATTTGGTTGCGGGGGCCGGATTTGAGAAAAACAGACAGAAGCAGCTTTATGTTTCCATCAAGCCGATCACGATTGACGAGGCCAATGCGACGTATC
>CAYNLY010000084.1:0-3142 GCA_964398225.1 uncultured Zetaproteobacteria bacterium | reverse complement strand
TCCCAGCTCAGAAGATGATCGGCGATCACCCGCCAGTCCGCTTCCCCCTTTTTCCAGGCCATCGCAAGCTTCTGGATCTCATGTTTGATCCATGCATCCGTTTCAGACACCGCATTCCGTTTTGCGGGCTTCGTCAAATCCCGCTCCTCATGCCCGCCCGTTGCCGGTAGGTCAGCCCAAAGACCACGTCGGCCATCCAGCGCCGGAAGTCCTCGTTATCCATAAACTGCTTGAACAGCTCGGCGTCATCCTTGAGCACGGCGGTCATTACCCGCGCCAGAGCCTTGTCGTGCTCGATGCGTGCGTTCTGCTCATCCGAATGCATCTGGGCGTTGCGATAGGCCTCATCGGTAGCCACCCGTTCGGGAATATCCTCAAAGATTAGTTTCCGAACCCGATCCTTGTCTTCCCACGGGATGTTGCCGAACTGCTCGTTGAATGCCTTGATGATGTTCGACAATCGGTCGAGCTCCGGCTCGGGCCTGGACCCGCCGCCCGAGGTCGGAACCGGCCCGATCTCGGCATCCTTATCGGCCAGAGTAATTCTCTCTGTGGCGCACTTCTTTGGCCGGTAGCTGTCCATGTCCACCGCATCGAGAATGCCGCGCGAAAGGTCCTCCTCCTTGGGCGAGGGAAGCTTCGGGACAAGAAAGGTGAGAAAGATCGACAGCTTCTCCCATTCCGCGTTCTGATAGGGCAACACCTGCGACAAAAAGCCATAGGTGCGCAAAAACGCCTTGGCCTTGCCCTTGAAGTCGACCTGTCCGTCTCCATCAAGCTCGTCCAGATAAACCGCCACACAGCCATCCAGAATCGGGTCGAGCTTCTCCCGTCCGGCGCCCTCCAAATACAGGCGAACCAGGTCGTCCACCTGCGCGGGCGAATAGACCTGGTAGCCATCGAGTACAGCCTTGAGATCGTGAAGCTTGTCGGGATCCGTTTCCTCGGCCAGGATGGTCGTCCGGTAATACGGCTCGAAGGCCCGCTTGATCGTCTCGATGTCGTTCTGAAAATCAAGGACGAAAACGTCGTGCTTCTTCGGATGTGCCCGATTGAGCCGCGAGAGCGTCTGCACGGCCCGAACTCCCGAGAGCGGTTTGTCCACATACATCGTGTGAAGCAGGGGTTCGTCATAGCCGGTCTGGAACTTGTCGGCGCAGATCAGGAACCGGTACGGATCCTCTCGGATCTTCTCTGCGATCTGGTTGGACGGAAAACCGTTGAGGGTGGCCTCCGTCACCTTCCGGCCCTGAAACTCGTGCTCCCCGGAGAAGGCAACGATGGCCCGATAAGGGCTTTTGCGCGCTTTAAGATAGCTCTGGAAGGCGTGGAAATACTGGATTGCGCGCGCCACGCTGCCGGTGACCACCATCGCCCGCGCTTCGCCGCCGACCTTGTGACGGGCAAGCACCTGCTCGTGAAAATGATCCACCATGATCTCAGCCTTGCGCCGAATCGCATGCTCATGCCCCTCGACAAAACGGCGTAGCTTCTTTTGGGCCTTTCTTTTATCGAACTCCGGATCGTCCTCAATCTTTTTCACGAGCTTGTAGTAGCTCGCCACTGGCGTGTAATGCGCGAGCACATCGAGAATGAAGCCTTCCTCGATCGCCTGCTTCATCGTGTAGCTGTGAAACGGCCGGTGCTTGACGGTGCCGTCCGGCTGCGGCTCCGGCTCGCCGAAGAGCTCCAGCGTCTTGTTCTTGGGTGTCGCGGTAAACGCGAAATAGCTTGCGTTCGGCAGCAGTTTTTTCTGCTCGATTAGGCGATTGATTGCATCCTCGATCGTCTCGTCCTCATCGACCGCATCCCCGCCGGCAAGCGCCTGGTGCATCTTGGCCGAAGTTCGTCCGCCCTGGCTCGAATGCGCTTCGTCGATAATGATCGCAAAGCGCCGTCCTGCGTGCTCGCTGTCGATCTCCTTGAGGATGAACGGGAACTTCTGCACCGTCGAGATGATGATCTTCTTGCCTTCGGCCAGAAACTTGCGCAAATCCCCCGAATGCTCGGCATGCCCGATCGTGGCCCGCACCTGGGCATACTGTCGGATAGTGTCGCGTATCTGCCGGTCCAGAATGCGCCGATCGGTCACGACGATGATCGAGTCGAAAACCGGCGCGTCTTCACGGGATAAGCCAATGAGCTGATGGGCAAGCCAGGCAATAGAATTCGACTTGCCGCTTCCCGCCGAGTGCTGAATCAGATAGCGCCGTCCCGCCCCATGTTCGCGCGCATCGGCCAAAAGCCGGCGCACCACGTCGAGCTGATGGTACCGCGGCCAGATCTGCGTCCGTTTCTTGCGCCCCGTTTTCGCATCCTTTTCCTCGATGATCTGGGCGTGGTTCTCGAGGATGTCGGTGAGGCTTTCGCGCGTGAGAATGCGCTTCCAGAGGTAATCGGTCTTGATCCCCTCGGGGTTGGGCGGATTGCCCGCGCCGTCGTTCCAGCCCTGGTTGAACGGCAGGAACCACGACGCCTTGCCCTTCAGATGCGTGCAAAAGCGCACCTCCTGATCGTCCACCGCGAAATGCACCACGCAGCGGCCGAACTCGAAGAGCTTTTCGCGCGGATCGCGGTCCTTCCTGTACTGCCAGACGGCATCGTCCACCGTCTGCTTGGTCAGGCTGTTCTTCAGCTCGAAAGTCGCCACGGGCAATCCGTTGATGAACATCGCCAGATCCAGCGCGCGCTGCGTTTCGCTGCGGGAATAGCGAAGCTGACGCGTGACGGAAAAGCGATTCGCTTCAAACAACTCACGCGCTTTCTCGTTGCCGGGCGTGGGCGTGCCGTAGAACAGGTCGATGTGATGCGGCCCGTGCTTGATGCCGTGGCGCAGCACGTCAATCGTGCCCCGCCTGCTTACCTCCCCCTGCAATCGCGACAGGAACTTGCGCCGCGTGGGGCCGTCTTCATCCAGCATCAGCGTCTCGGCCACCTCGGGCTGGGTGGCTTCCAGGAACTCCGCAAGCTGTCGGAGGTCCACGCAGTATTCGCGGTCGTAATCGTGCGCGTTGCCGCCAATCCAGCCCGCGCCGTAGCCGGGCGGCGCTGGCTCATACGCCCCGCCTTCCGGCAGCGGATCGCAGGCGTGGCCGGTGAGCGCCGTGCAGATCAGCCGCTCGAGCCCGCGCTCGGAGGTGTC
>CAYNLY010000083.1:0-3213 GCA_964398225.1 uncultured Zetaproteobacteria bacterium | reverse complement strand
CTGCCCAAATCGGCCGAACATGGCAAGCAAAAATCGCCTAAGCGCCCGATTTTGCAGGGATGGCGACACACGGACCGGTTATCCACAGGGCGGAATGCGCGCAAGCCACTGAAATCCCGAATGTTTTGCCGCATCCGGGGCCTCAGATGATGACCGTGGACGGAAGGCCCGCCACGGGCTGGCCGTCCACCCGGCTGGAGGCGCGCCGGCAATCGCGACAGAGGCGGTAGAAGCGCACCTCGGTTTCGCCATCGAGCAGCTTCGTCACCCGCTCGCGGAGCCGGCGAAGCTGGTCCGGAGAGGAAACGGCGATCTCGAACACCGATTCCTGCACCCGATAGCCATGCCTGAGCAGCAGCCTGCCCAGGCGCATGCGCACGCGATCGTCGGAAATGTCGAAGCAGACCAGATACCAGGTTCTCATCTCAGCCTCCAGGCCTGGAAGGCATGGCTGCGGCCGGCCAGCCAGAAACGGAGGGCGAGGTTCTGGCGGCGAATGTGATCGAGCGCGGACCGGGGCTCGTCGTCGCCCCGGGCGCGCACCGGCGCGCGCAGCGCCTCGGTCAGCGCGCCGAGGTACAGACGCCGCGCGCGCGGCGCAAGCCGGCAGCCGTGGTCGCCCCGTTCGAAATCGTCCGAGGAAAACCGACGGCGATCCAGCATCGAGAACGCGCAGCGCTCGACCAGATGACGGAAGGGCTCCATCAGATCGGAGGCCAGCGCGGCATGGCCGGCGCGCGGGCGGTGATAGAATCCGATCTCCGGCAGCAAGCCCTCCGCGCGCAGCAGCGTGTCCACATGCGCGTACAGAAGCGTGTAGCCGAGCGAAAGCAGCGCGTTGAAGGGATCGGGGGCGGGGCGACGACGGCGGCCTTCGAAGCCCCAGCACGGATCAAGCAGCCGTCGGAACTCGGCAAAGTAGAGCCGGGCGGCCGTGCCCTCGACACCGCGCAGCTCCTCGAGCGTGGCGCAGGCTCCGAGGCGCTCGATCAGACGCGTCATCCCGCCAAGCGCCTCCGCGTCCACGCCCTCGCGCCGGCGGATGTTTTCCCGCATGTGACGAATGCGGCTTTCGACAATCGCCCGGGCAAACTCGAGCGCGCGCCGCTCATCGCCCGCAAGCTCGTGCTGGCGCATCCAGAGCTCCGAGTTCCCGCCCGTGCCGGGCGCGGCGATCACACCCCGGTAATGACCGAAGCTCGACGCGAGATGGATCGGGACTCCGGCCTCGAGCGCGGCGTGGATGGCCGGCGTGGTCAGATGATGGCGACCGAAGAGCACCATACCGTCCAGATGCGACCAGGGGGCCTCGTGCAGTCGCTCATCGTCGCGCTCGATGCAGACGCGACCCTCGCGCGTCATCACCACCGCGGGCTCTCCGCAGAAGATCAGCAACTGCCCGGCCTCGTCGAAATGCCCGAAGCCCACGGGATCCGCGCCGGCCAGGGCCTCCTCCCGGCCCGCGTGATCCCGCAGGCGAACGCGGGCCAGCCAGCTCTGCTCGGGCACGCGGCCCGCATCGGCCGAACGGCGCGGCGCCGCCTCCACGGCCAGGCCATCGACAAACACGAAGCCGAGAAAACGGAATCCCTCCGAGAAGGGCGTGATGCGTGTCTTTTCCTCGTTGAGCGTCAGCCCCAGATCGGCCAGCGCCCTACGCGCAAGTCTGCCCGCCTTTTCGGCCGCCTCGCGGGTTTTCGCAACGATCACGAAATCATCGGCAAAGCGCACGAGGCGGCAGCCGGCGTCGGTCAGGTCGTGATCGAAATCGTCGAGCATGAGGTTGGCCAGCAGCGGCGACAGCGGCGAGCCCTGCGGAAGCCCCCGCCCGCGTTCGATTCTGTGCCCCTCGTAGAGGACGGGCGCGCGCATCCAGGCCAGCACCGCGCGGGTGAGACGGCGATCCCGGAACAGGGCATCGAGCCGGACCCGGATCCGCTCCCAGTCCACCGAGTCGAAGAAGTGGCGGATGTCCGACTCGAACACCCAGCGGTAGCCCTCGCGGTGCAGGCTCTGAATGAGGTCGCGCGCGCGATGGCGGGAACGGCCGGTCCGGTAGCCGAAGCTGGCGGGATTCATCAGCGTATCCAGCGCCGGCGACAGCACCTGGTGCACCGCGCGCTGACACACCCGGTCGCGAAGGGGGGGCGCGGCCAGCGGGCGGAGGCCGCCGTCGGGATCCTCGTGGACGAAGCCATGCATTGGCGGCGGCGTGTATTCACCGCTCAGAATCCTTCGGACAATCGGGCGCATCGCCTCCTCGTCCCAGGGCTCGTCCGCCTCCGAATCGGACTCGTCCAGCGCATCGTCCTCATCCCGGGTGACGGCCCCGACCGTCTCCCGCCAGGCCTCGCGAAGATTGTCCTCCTCCATGGCGCGCTCCAGCCAGCCGCCGGAACCCTCGGCGGAAAGCGCCCCCCTGCCTGAGGCATCGAGCAGGCGGCAGGCGCCATTGCCGAACGCGCGACGCTGTCCGACGCCCAGATGCTGGGCCAGCACGAGCATGTCCCGCCAGAGCGCGGGAAGACGGCCGGGATCGCGCAGACGAATCTCGCCCATCAGGCCGCCCATCGGCTGCACGGCGCCGTTAGCCTTGCGATAGACATGGTTCACCCAGAACAGGTCGAGCGCCGCGTCGAGCTCCGGCGGCGGCGGAAGCTCGGGCGGCGTGCCGCCACGGCGCTCGATCAGGCTGACGATGGCATCGCCCATGCGCACCAGCCACAGGTGGTCCGGGAGCAGGTCGGCCGCATCGCGGCAGTAGCGCGCCTCGCCCCGGGCCTCGCGGCGCAGGTGGCCCGGACGAAGCACCCGCCAGGGCGTGATGAACCGGATCACCAGTTCATCGAGCGATCCGATCCATTCCCGCTGCCGGCGTAGTCCGGCCATGTCCAGCACGGGGGCGGCGGGGTCGCCATGGCCGGACCAGGGCTCCACGGCAACGAGCTTCCAGTTGTTGCGGAACGGCATCGGCGGGTCCCAGCGACGTGGAGCCGCGACCGCCTCCGGGATCGTCTCGATCAGCTCCCGACCCCGCTCGCCCACGCCGATCACGCGAAAACGATATTCGCTGCCGGCGGGGAAACGCGTCCGGCCCTGTTCGGGCGTCTCGACGGTCAGCGCCTGGTCGAAGTCGGCGGGGCCCTCGAGGATCGTGCGCAGCCAGCTGGCAAGCGCGGCGTGGTGGAAGAAACCCGGATTGGACGACTCCAC
>CAYNLY010000082.1:0-3699 GCA_964398225.1 uncultured Zetaproteobacteria bacterium | reverse complement strand
GCTTCACCGCCGCCACGGTCAGCAGATCGGGATCGCCGGGGCCCGCGCCGACCAGCGCGACCTCGCCGGGTGCCAGCGGTGCGGCAAGTCCGATGCTCATGCGCTGCCCATCAACAAGTCCGCAAGCATCGACACCATCCCCGGATCCCGGGCCAGTGGCGGCAGGATTTCGACATCCCCGCCCTTCGCCTGATCCGCCATCTCGTCATAGCTATGGCCGGAAAACAGCAGCATCGGCTGCAGGCGAATCGGGGTCACGCCGTCCTCCCGCCAGAGCCGAATCACCGAGGCCACGGTCGGCTCGGCGTGCAGCGCGCCGTGGGCCACGCGCGTGCAGCGCCGGTTCTGCGCATGCAGCGCCGCATACAGCGCCTCAAAGCCGGCAAAGCGATACAGGCCGAACAGCGCGTTCACCCGGCGCGTATCCTGCGTGACGCGATCGTAGGCAAGCCCGGCGATCGCATCGGCATGATCGGCAAGCGCCGGCAGCCGCTTTGCCCCGGATCGCTCGATCAATGCCGGCACATCCTCGCCGAGATGCCGGCCGTGTCCGAGAAACAGCGGCAGCACACGCGCGCCCTTCGGCAACGTGTCGTCGGACAGAAACGAGCAGCCGACCTCACAGCCCAGCTTCTCGGACACGTTCTTCGCCAAGGCCCGCGCCTCGGCGGCATGCCGCGCATCGCTCGATCCATGCGCCAGCAGCACGAACATCAGAACTCCACACCCTGCTGCGCCGGAATGCCGGCCTCGAACGCATGCTTGATCGGCCGCATCTCGGTGACGGTGTCGGCCACCTCGATGACCTCGGGCGGCGCGTTCCTGCCGGTGAGGATCAGATGCAGCCAGGCGGGCTTTTCCTCGCGGATGAAGCGCGCGATCTCCTCGCCGGAGATCCAGCCGTAACCGGTGCAGTAGTTGATTTCGTCGAGTACGACGAGATCGTACCGTCCGCTTTTGATTTTCTCCTTGCCGAACTCCCAGATCTCGCGGCTCGTCTTCCGGTCCTGCTCCGGATTCTTCGTATCCCAGGTAAAGCCGTCGCCGAGCGCGTGCCATTCGATGTTTTCGAAGCGCTCGGCCGCCTTCTGCTCGCCGGTCTTCCACTTGCCCTTGATGAACTGGATCACGCAGACCTGCATGCCCCAGCCGGCGGCGCGGAAGGCCACGCCGAACGCGCTTGAGGACTTGCCCTTGCCCTCGCCGGTGTGCACGAGCACGATGCCGCGCCTTGCCTCTCTCCGCTTCATCGCCTGCCTCCGTAGTCGGGGAGTATTGCCGGCCGCCGTTCCAGGCGGGTACGGAAGACCCGGCCAAGGCGGGCGGGATCGAGCATCGCCTCCGCATCGCCCGTTTCGCACCCGCCCCTTCCGTCCAGCAGGATCACCCGATCGGCCACCGCCTCGGCCTGAGCAATGTCGTGCAGCACGAGAACGATGCCACGCCCGCTTCCCGCTGGCGAGCGCAGCAGCTCGAAGAAACCCACCTGATGGCACAGGTCCAGATGCGCGGTCGGTTCGTCGAACAGCCAGAACGGCGCCTCGCGCGCAACCACGGCCGCCAGCTCCACGCGCTGGCGCTCGCCGGACGAAAGCGATGCAAGCCTGCGGCCGCTCAGGGATTCGAGATCCAGCGCTTCCAGGGCCACGGTCGCGCGCTCCGCTGAGGCTGCACCGGCAAGCGTGATGCGCTCACGCACGGTAAGCCCGAAATCGGCCGGCGGCAGAAATCCCTGCCAGGCGATGCGGCGCGCGATTTCGGCCCGGCTCATCGCATGCAGCGAAACGCCCCCGATCTCGATCTTCCCCATGAACGGAATCAGGCCGGCGAGCGCCATCAGCAGGCTGGACTTGCCGGCGCCGTTCGGCCCGAGCACGACCCAGATCTCGCCGGGGCGTATGCGGGCATCGAGCCCCGCAACAAGCGTCCGGTCGCCGCGCCGGACCGCAAGCCCGGCCATCGTGAGCGCGGCACTCATCCGCTTCGCCTCAGCAGCAGGTACAGAAACACCGGCACGCCGATGATCGCCGTCAGCACGCCCACCGGCAGCTCCGCCGGAGCCAGAATCGTCCGGGCCCCGGCATCGGCCAGAACCAGCAGCATGCCGCCTCCGGCCGCCGCGGCCGGCAGCAGCATCCTGTGCAGCGGTCCGAACACGAGCCGCATCAGGTGGGGCACGACCAGCCCGACGAAGCCGATCGTGCCGGCGGCACTCACCGCCACCGCCGTCGCCGCGCTCGCCAGCAGAAGCAGCTCGCGCCGCAGCCTTGCGGTGTCCACACCCAGCGCCCGCGCGTGCGTATCCCCGAGCAGCAGCGCATCCAGCATGCGGGCAAACACAAGCCCCGCGGCCACCGCCGCGGTAAGCGCGCCGAGCAAGAGCCACGGCGAAAACGTCCCGCGCGCAAGATCGCCCATCATCCAGCCCCAGGCCTGATACAGCCCGCGCTCGGGAAGCAGCGCCAGCAGCAGGGCCAGAAGCGCCGACCAGAACGCCGCCAGAACCACGCCGGCCAGCAGCATGCGGCCGGGGCCCAGCGCCGCAAAGCGGAGCACGACGACGATGCCCAGCCAGCTGCCCACGAACGCGCCCAGGCTCATCAGCGCCGGGGAATCCGGCGCGAGTATCAACGATGCCACGGCCCCGACCGAGGCGCTGCCCGCCACCCCAAGAACATAAGGCTCGGCCAGGGGATTGCCGAGCAGCACCTGAAACCAGGCTCCGGCAAGCGCCAGAAGCCCGCCGACGGCCAGGGCGGTCAGCACGCGCGGAAGCCTCAGCTCCCAGAGGATCATCCGGTCGGCGTCCGTGGCCGGAGACAGCGGCGAAATCCATTCCGCGCCCATGCCGAGCGCAGCCAGCAGCGCGATCAGCAGCGCAGCGAGCAGCAGCGCCCAGCGCATCAGATCACAGCCGCGAGCAGAAGTCCGCATTCGAGATACTCCACGCCGGCGCCCAGACAGTCGCCGTTCATCCCGCCAAGTCGCCCGCGCAGATACGCCCCCCAGGCCAGAATGCCGACAACGGCCGCAAGCCAGAAGCCGGTGGTGGCAAGCAGCAGGCTCAGCAGCGAAAGCGCCAGGGCCCAGGCAAGCAGCGCGGCCGGCGCTACCTGCCAGGAAAAGCGCTCGCCGAGTCCTCGATTGAGCGGCGGAAGCCAGTGCGACCAGACCAGCGCGCCCAGACGCGCCCAGGCCGGGGCAAGCACGAGGATCGCGGCCTGCCGCGCATCGATCAGACCGAGCCCCACCCATTTCGTCAGCAGAATCAGCACGAGCGCGATCACCCCGAAGCTTCCGATATGCGCATCCTTGAGCACGGCCTGGAAGCGGGCGGGGTCCCGGTGCGCCGCGCCCAGCGCATCGGCAAGATCGGCGGCGCCGTCCAGATGCAGCCCGCCCGTGACCAGCACCCAGACGAGCACCCCCAGCAGCGCGGCCAGCCAGGGCTGAGATGCGCCGAGCGACCATCCGGCGAGCACAAGTCCGCCGACCACCAGCCCCACGAGCGGAAACCAGACCGCCGAACGCGCCAGTTCCTCGGCATCGAACGCGCGGGACTGCGGCACCGGAAGCCGGGTCAGAAAGCCGAACGCAAGCGCAAGCCGCCTCACCCGCGATCCCCCTTGAGCACGAGCGGCAGCCCCGCCGCGACGAACTCGACGCGGTCGGCGACGGCCGCGACCGCCTGATTCAGCC
>CAYNLY010000081.1:0-3758 GCA_964398225.1 uncultured Zetaproteobacteria bacterium | reverse complement strand
TCGCTGAGCTCGAGTTCCTCCTCGAGCATCGGCGCAGGCGGATGATGCCGCTCGTGCATGCCCGGGCCCTCGGGTGCGGGCGGAGCCGCCTGCGCGGGCGCGGCGGCTGCCAGCATCGCAACAAGCCCCAAAGCCGTGATCGCTGTTGTGTTCTTCATCGTTTCCTCCTGGATGCAAGCTCGGGGTGTCCTCACCCCGGCAATCCGAATCCTTCCAGCCGCGATGCAACGGGTGGGTATCGGTGCGTTGCGATCGTGCAACAATCCGTAACGAAAATGTAAAAACCCCCGGTCCGGCCTGACATGCGGGACGCCCGCGTGGCACAATCGGGGCATGCGCCTCCTGCTTGTGGACGACGACCGGGAGCTCGCCCGCCTTCTGGCCCGCTACCTGGGCCAGGAGGGCTTCGAGGTGGAATGCGCGGAGCGCGGCGAGGAGGCGCTTGCCGCCGTGCGCCGCGATCCCCCGGACCTGATCGTGCTCGACGTGATGATGCCCGGCATGAGCGGCACCGAGGTGCTGGGCAGGCTGCGCGCGTTCTCGGACGTGCCGGTGATCATGCTGACCGCCCGGGGAGAGGAAACCGATCGCATCGTCGGCCTCGAACTCGGTGCCGACGACTACGTGCCCAAGCCCTGCAATCCGCGCGAGCTTGCTGCCCGCATTCGCGCCGTGCTCCGCCGCAGCCGCAGGCCCGGCACGCACGGCGCCGGGCAGGAGATCGGGCCGTTCACCTGGCAGCCTGGCGCGCGCAGGATCTTCGAGCACGGCGCCGAGCTCATGCTCACCGCGACCGAATACGAAATCCTCGCCTGCCTGCTCGCGCATGCCGGCGAAGTCGTGCGCAAGGATCAGCTCAGCCGGCAGGCGCTGGGGCGCAGGCTGGAACCGTTCGACCGCGCGCTCGACGTGCACATCGGGCGCATCCGCAGGAAGCTGGCCGATCCCTCGCGCATCGTCACCGTGCGCGGCGTGGGCTGGATGCTCCGCCTGGACGAAGCATGAGCCTGTTTTGGCGTCTGTTCCTGATGATGCTGGCCACGCTCGTGCTCGTGGCCGCGAGCTTCGTTTGGCTTACCGCCCGCTGGGAAACGGGCCGGGGGGCGGCCGAGCGCGAAATCGCCCAGGTGCGCGCGCTGGGCGAAACCGCGGCCGGCATCTTCGTGCGGCAGGGGCCCGAGGCGCTCGCCCGGTGGCTCAGGCGCCTGGAGGATGCGCGCGGCGTCCGGGGTTTCCTGCTCGATGCCGACGGATTCAACCTGCTGCCGATGCGTTTTCCGCGCGAGCTTGTCGGGGTGGCCCGCGAGGCGGTCGTGGAAGGAAGAGCCGTGGAGCGCAAGTTTGCGCCGTTCATCCTGATCGCAAGGCCGGTGAACCTTGGCCCCGAAACCTTTTTCTGGACCGCGATCATGCGAATGACGCCCGCCCAGATGGAAAAGGCGCGCCGCGCGCGCTTCCTGCTGCTCGTCGTTCTGGCCGTGGCCGCGATGCTGCTTCTGAGCCTGGCGATCACCCAGATGTACCTGCGCCCGCTTCGAAGGCTTGAGCGGAGCGCGCTCCGCTTCGGCGAGGGCCGGCTGGATGCGCGGCCGGACGCGGAACTGCTGGCCCGCCGCGATGAGTTCGGGAAACTCGCCCGGGCGCTCGCGACGATGGAGGAGCGCATCGCTTCGCTCCTGGACGGGCACCGGCGGCTGCTGCGCGAGATCTCGCACGAGCTGCGTTCGCCGCTTGCGCGCCTGCAGGTGGCGCTTGAGCTCGCCCGAAACCGCGCGGAAGCCGAGCCGCCGGTTGAGGAACTGGACCGGATCGAACGGGAAGCCGAGCGGCTGGATGCGATGATCGGCGAAATCCTCACACTTTCGCGCTTCGAGCAGGGCGTCGTGGAGCTTGCCCGCGAGCGCATCGAGCTGGACCGGCTGCTTGCCGAACTTACCCGGGACGCGGGCTTCGAGGCCGAGGCCGCCGGCAAGACCCTGGAGCTTGCACGCCTTGATGCGTGCACCGTGGAGGGCGACCGCGTGTGGCTTGCCCGCGCGCTGGAAAATCTCGTCCGCAACGCGATCCACCACACGCCCGCGGACTGCGGCGTCGAGGTCCGCCTGATGCGGGAGGGGCGCAAGTGCCGCATCGAGGTGCGCGACCACGGGCCGGGGCTTGCCGCCGAGGAGCTTGCGCATCTGTTCGAGCCCTTTCGCCGCGGGCGCACCCAGGCCCGTGGCTTCGGCCTGGGGCTGGCGATCGCGCGCAGGATCATCGAGGCCCACGGCGGGCGCATCGAGGCCCGCAACCATCCCGAAGGGGGCCTTGCCGTCACGGTGCGCCTGCCGCTCGCCGACTGACCGGCAGGCAAATCGCGGCCCGGGCGTTTGACGCCCACAAATCCGCAACCCTATCATCGAGCCTGAAGACTGCGTGGATACACCAAAGCCATCCGACCGGGCCCGACGCCACAGGAGTTGCAAGATGAACTACGACGAGTTTCCATATCACTTTGGCTTCGACGAGTGGGAGCGTGCGGGCTTCCGTCCGTTCGAGCATGACTACAAGCCCGTGCATGGCCCGATGCCCATGCCGTTCGCGCCGGACATCCCGGAGCGGCTGTACCATGTGAAGGGCGTCAGCATCAGGCCAGGCGAGGCGATTGACCCGTACCTGCCGATTGCCGAGCTGCGTCTGCTGTTCGAGAGTCGGGGCCGCAAGCTGGCCGGTTTCCTGATCGGGGCCGAGGTTGTGAACCCCACCACAGATCATACGGGCAGCCTGGACAATCTGCCGCCGAACAAGCACTTGATCGCGGTCACGACCGCCGCAGGATGCAACCCCTACCTTCTGATCAAGAAGTGCGGTGTGCATCCGCTGGCGCTGCTGCACCTGGAGTTCTACATGGCGTTCTTCGAGCGTCGCTACCAGTTTGCGCGCATGCGGTTCAAGCTGGAGAACAAGGCAAAGCAGGGCAACCGCGATTCGATGGCAAAGCTGGAGCGGATGCTTGACCCGAAGCTCGGCATGAGCCTGTACCAGTGGCGGCGCGAAGTGGCCGACAGCGTGATCGACTACGATGCGCCGCAGGCCGTGATTCGCCAGCTTCTCATGCCGCCGGGGATGGTGCATCTTCCGGAAGACGCCGTGCTGGACTGGAGCGCCATCGAGCTTGGCATCAAGCATGTGCTTGAGGACAAGAAGACTCGGGGCGATGGGATTGCCTGTACCGACCTCATCGTGGCCGCATGCGATACCGAAGGCGCGGTCGCCATCATGGGGGCGCGAGACGGCGTGATCAACGCGCTTGGCCTCGTGCATTGGACGACCGACATCCTGTTCCGCGACCTGCTGTACATCTTCGCGTGGATCGCGGACGGGGAATTCGGACAGTTCCGCGAAGGACACGACGGCTGGAACAGGCTCAACGAACTGATGCTCCGCGCCTACGGCTTCGATGTCATGGAGTGGATGGCGTTCGATGTGCCGGACAAGTTCTGGAACCTGCTTGACGACACCAGCCGCGAGTGGCTGCGCGAGTGCAAGCCCCGCTGCAAGCGGCTCTGGGCCGAGCACCTGCGCAAGAACGGCCTACCCGAGGACTACCACTTCGGCATCTCGGTCGAGGTGACGCGCAACCAGCGGCACTGAAGATATTCCTTTGGCCGGATGATAGGACGGAGCGGTCCGTCTGTGCTATTCTGAGCACATGCGTCCTTTGCGCGTGCTCGGCTTTCTCGCCCTGATTCTGCTCTCGGCCTCCATGCTGGCCGGGG
>CAYNLY010000080.1:0-3887 GCA_964398225.1 uncultured Zetaproteobacteria bacterium | reverse complement strand
CCCCTCCGCAGGCTGATCCAGCGAGTGACGCGTTCGGCAATCTCTGCGGCCAGCTGACCACCGAGCGCAAGCCACTTCAGCGGTCGATCGAGCGCTGCCCTTCTGGCCGCGAAGAGAGCTGCCGCAATCAGGACGAAATGCCCTCCAACCATGCCGGCCACGGGCAGGCGCCCGCCCAGGGCCAGCCGGTGCAGCGCAAGCTCGAGGTTGTAGATCAGCACCAGCGCGAGAATCCCCATCAGAAAGGCGCCGGACCGGCCGGACCTCTTGCGTACGATCGAGACCGGCAAGGCAAGCAGAAAAAGCACCAGCACCACGGAGGGCAGCATGAGCCTGCGCGCCAGCTCCACCCGCGCCTTGAGGTTGCCGGCCGTTGCGGCTTGCCATAGCAGCCCGGGGCCCATCATCGTGGGATCGTCCTTCGGTCGCGCCCGCTGCCAGCCGGCGCGCTGAAGCGCGACCGTCACCTGATAGCGGTCAAAAGCCAGCATCCGCTGGCTTGCGCCGCGACCCTCGAAACGCGCGCCGTCCTCCAGCTCGATCCGAAGCCGCCCCTCGTGCGCGGCAAAGCGCGCGCGCTCGGCCACATAGATCACGGGCACCGGCGACCGCCGGTCCTCCAGCACAATGCCGCGATAGACCCCGCCGCCTTCCTCCCCGTCCACATAGAGGCTGAAATCCTCGGCCTGCTCGCTGAACTGCTGGGGCACCGCGCCGAGGCTTCCCTTCATCGCGTAAATCTGCCGCAGGATGTTGTTGAACTGCAGCTGCGAGGCCGGCAGCCACACCATCGCCACGTAGCTCAGGCCAAGCCAGAGCAGCACGGCCACGGCAAACGGCGCCCGCAGCATGCGCGCATACGAAATGCCGGCTGCCCTCATCGCGTCCATCTCGCTGCTGGTCTGCAGGCCCACCAGCACGCTCTGCAAGGCCAGAAAAAACGCGATCGGCACTGCGATCAGGGAAAAATACGGCAGCGTCAGCACGAGCATCTGGGCCAGAAACGTCCAGACGCCGGCGAAATCCGTGGCCATGTCCAGAAGGCGCAGCGCCCGGCTGAGCACGAGCACCGAAACGACCAGCACCAGCCCGCCCACAAAGGGCGCCGCCCAGAGCCGGAGCAGATACCGGTCGAGGATCATCGTGCAAAACTACCACGCCGCATCCCCGCCGCCCAACCGGGCTTCGCGGAATCCCGCAAAAGCCTCTACACTTCGCGGACCGATTCGAGGCGAGGCGAGCATGATCCTGGTCATTGGCGACATCATCGTGGACGAGTTCATCTGGGGCGACGTCTCCCGCATTTCGCCCGAAGCACCGGTTCCGGTCGTCGATGTCGAACGGACCGACCGTCGCCTCGGCGGCTCGGCCAACGTGGTCCGCAACCTGCACGCGCTCGGCGAGCGCTCCGCGATGGTCGGCCTGGTCGGCGACGACGAGCCCGGCCAGTGGGTGCGCCATCGGCTGGCCGAACTGGATTCGGATGCGCGCGGCGTGCTGACCAAGCGCAACGGCCGCCCGACCGCGATCAAGACCCGCGTCATCGCCCGCCACCAGCAGGTCGTCCGCTTCGACCGCGAATGGGCGCAGCCGGCGCTCAAGGAAACGCATCGGGAAGCGATGCGGATCATCCGGACGCTGCTCCCCGAGGCGCGGGCCGTGATCCTGTCCGACTACGGCAAGGGCATGCTCACGCCCGGATTCATTCAGGAGATCATCCGCGCTTCCCGTGTGCCGGTCGCCGTTGATCCCAAGCCCGAACACACCGAAGCCTACCGGGGCGCAACCGTGATCACGCCGAACCTCGCCGAGGCCGCGGCGATGGCGGGCATGCCGGCCGAAAACAGCGACGAGCATGTCGCCGAAATGGCGCGCGCGCTGCACGAGCGGCTGGCGCTCGACTACACGCTGATCACCCGCTCGGAGCGCGGCATGACGCTGTTTGATGGCGAAACCGCGCATCACATCCCGACGGTGGCGCGCGACGTGTTCGACGTCACCGGCGCGGGCGATACGGTGATCGCGGTGTTCACCGCCTGCCTTGCCCGCGGCGACGACGCGCTGACCGCCGCCCACCACGCGAACACGGCGGCCGGCGTCGTCGTCGGCAAGGTCGGAACGGCAACCGCCACCTGGGACGAAATCCGCGCCCACGAGCGGGACGGATGAACTGCATCATCGGCATTCCGGCCCGCTTCGGCTCGAGCCGCTTTCCCGGCAAGGCGCTCGCGGAGCTGGCCGGCCGGCCGATGATCGCACATGTCGTGGAGCGCGCGCGCCGCGCGGAGCTGGGCCCCGTCGTCGTGGCCACCGACGATGCGCGCATCGCCGAGGCCGCGCGCGCAGCCGGCGCGCTCGTGCGGATGACCTCGCCCCAACATGCCAGCGGCACGGACCGGCTGGCCGAGGCGGTGGCCGACATGGACGGCGAAATCGTGGTCAACCTGCAGGGCGACGAGCCGCTGATCGATCCCGCGGCGCTGCGCGCGGTCGTCGCGCCGTTTTCCGAGGATCCAACGCTTCCAATGGCCACGCTCGCCCGCCCGCTGGAGGATGCCGAGCAGATTCGGGATCCGAACATCGTCAAGGTGGTTCTGGATGCGCGCGGCCGCGCGATGTATTTCAGCCGTGCGCCGATCCCGTTCGCGCGCCAGGGGAAGCCCGCCGCACTCCAACACATCGGGCTGTATGCCTACCGGCGCGCGTTTCTGCTGCGCTATCCGCAGCTTGCGCCGGCCCCGTGCGAAAAGGCCGAGCAGCTCGAGCAGCTCCGGGCGCTCTACCACGGCCATCCGATCGCGGTCACGGTCGGCGATTTCGTCAGCATCGGCGTGGACACCCCGGCCGATCTCGAGCGCGCCGAGCGCCTGCTTGCGCAAACGGGCGGCGATGCCTGAGCCCTGGCCGTCCAGCGCCGAGGATCTGGCCGCCTGCTTCAAGGCCCTGGGCGATGCGGTGCGCATCCGGCTCGTGCTGCTCCTGGCGCGCCAGGGCGAGCTCTGCGTCTGCCATCTGACCGAGGCGCTTGGGCTTCCGCAAAGCACGGTTTCCCGGCACCTCGCCGTGCTGCGCGCGGCCCAAATCGTCCGCGCCCGCAAAAGCGGCAGGTGGATGCACTACCGCATCAGCGAGGATCTTCCGCCGCTGTGGAAGGACTGGATCGCGGAACTTGCCCGGAACAGCGGCGAGGCCGCCACTTCCGCCCGCCCCGACTGCCCGCCGCCCGCCTGATCCTCTGTTGACACATCCGGATTTCCGGATATGTTGCGCGGCACCACGAACAGGGAGGCTTGCATGTCGGCATCCGCACCGCTTGGGCTTTTTGCGCGCTATCTCACGCTCTGGGTGCTGCTTGCGATTCTTGCGGGCATCGGGCTTGGCAATCTCGCCCCAAATCTGTTCCGCCTTCTGGGCTCGATGCAGGTGGCCCAGATCAACCTGCCGGTCGCGATCCTCATCTGGGCGATGATCCTGCCGATGCTTCTGAAGATCGATTACTCGGCGCTGCACGAGGTCTGGCATCACCGGCGCGGCATCGCGGTGACGCTCGCCGTCAATTGGCTCGTGAAGCCCTTTTCGATGGCCGTGTTCGGCTTCGTGTTCCTGCGCCTTTTGTTCGCCGACTTCCTCGACCCCGCGCGCATCAACGACTACATCGCGGGACTGATTCTGCTCGCGGCCGCCCCCTGCACGGCGATGGTGTTCGTCTGGTCGCGGCTGACGAACGGCCATCCGCAGTTCACGCTCACGCAGGTGGCGCTGAACGACGTGGTGATGATCTTCGCGTTTGCGCCGATCGTCGGGCTGCTTCTGGGCGTGGCCTCGGTGACGGTGCCGTGGGATACGCTGTTTCTGTCGGTGCTGCTCTACATCGTGATTCCGGTCGT
>CAYNLY010000079.1:0-3916 GCA_964398225.1 uncultured Zetaproteobacteria bacterium | reverse complement strand
CCACGCTACCGCCATCCGGGTGACTCAGGCGGTCGCCCGGATGGCAGTGGTTCTTGTTGTTGCCCGCAGCCGGCGGGCCTGCGGGCGTTTCAGGCCGAAGCCAGATCCGCCAGCGGCAAATGCACGCGCACCTGGCGCCGCAGCAAGTCGAGCAGCACCAGCGCGCGCTGCTCGCCGTCCAGTGCCTGGAACACGCCTTCCAGTCCGCTCATCGCCCCAGCCCGGATGCGCACCCGATCACCGGGCTCAAACGGCGCCTTCACCTCTTCGCCGGAAGTCCGGATGAAGCCCTGCTCATCCCGCATCGCCTTGAGCCGCTCGATCACCTCGTCGGGCACCGGCGGGTAATGCGCGCCGAAATGCACCGCCCCGATCGCCCCCCGGGTGCTGCGGATCGTCGTCCAGCGGCGCTCGTCCGGCGCCAGATGCAGGAAAAGATAGCCGGGGAAGAACGGCCGGGGCTTGCGCTCCATCTTCCGCGCATGACGAACCAGCCGCAGCTCCATCGGCAGCCAGACCTCAAACCCCTGACGGGCAAACTCCGCCGCGGCCTCCGTCTCCCGGCGCGGCTTGCAACGCACCGCATACCACCGCCGGCCGCTCATTGCTCCCGCTCCGTGGCGGCCTCTGCCTCGCGGGATTCGGCGCCGCCCGCGATCCGGGCAACCTCCTCGCGCAGGGTTTCGTATTCGGCTTCAACCCTGCGGAAAAAATCCAGCGTGATCCGCGTCTTCTCCTCGATGCCGCGCGGCGTGAGCAGATAGGCGTAGGCAAGCTTGTTGTCGCTGCGCCGGAAGTTGTTGACCTTCACCCAGCCCTTGGCGATGAACGCCTTCAGGCAGTAGTTCACCTTGCCGAGGCTCAGGCCCAGCCTTCGGGCAAGCTCGCGCTGGGTGATCTCGGGATTTTCCTCGATCAGCTTCATCACGCGATACTGCAGCGCCAGCCGCGAATCATCCATGCCGGCATTGTTCAAGGTTTGAACGCAGTGTCAAGCGGCCGAGCTCAGGCTTTGTTCACAACCCCCCGCCGAATCAGATATTCGACGACCTGCCCCACGCAGTCCTCCAGCGGAGCGCCGCCCGTGGGCACGCGGATTTCCGGAGCCTCCGGAGGCTCGTATGGCGAGGAAATGCCGGTGAAGTCCGGAATCTCGCCCGCACGCGCGCGCCTGTAGAGCCCCTTCACGTCGCGCCGCTCGCAGACCTCGAGCGGCGCATCGCAGAAGATCTCGATGAAATCCTCGCCCAGGATGCTCCGCGCCCGCGCCCGGTCGGCCCGGAACGGCGAGATGAACGCGGTCAGCGTAAGCACGCCGGCCTCGACAAACAGCGCGGCCACCTCCGCCACGCGGCGGATGTTTTCGACCCGGTCCTTGTCCGAAAAACCGAGATCCCCGCACAGCCCGTGGCGGACGTTGTCGCCGTCGAGCACGAAGGTGTGGCATCCCATCGCATGCAACCGCTCCTCGACCGCATGCGCCAGCGTCGACTTGCCCGAACCGGAAAGCCCGGTAAACCACAGCACCGCGCCCCGGTGTCCGTTGAGCCGCTCGCGCATTTCGCGGGTCACCTGCGGCCGGTGCCAGACCACATTGCTGCTTTTCGCCTTAGTCACTTGCGCCTCCAGATCGTGCCCTCCGGCGTATCCTCGAGCACGATGCCGGCCTTAAGCAACTCGGCCCGGATCGCATCGGCCCGGGCGAAATCCCGCCGCTTCCGGGCCTCGGCCCGCTCGGCGATTTTCGCCTCGACCCAGCCGGCATCCACGCCCCGGTGGAACCACGCCTCGGGCGGGGATGCGAGAATGCCCAGCGCATCGGCCATCGCGGCCAGCTCCCCGGCTTCACGAGAGGCATTCCGGCCGGCGTCGAGCGCCCGGTGGATGCTGCGGGCCGTCTCGAACATTGCGGCCAGCGCCTCCGGCGTGTTGAAGTCGTCGTTCATCGCCGCCACGAAGCGTTCGGGCAGGCTGGATGCGGGCCCAGGCAGTCCGCCCAGCCGGCGCACGGCTTCATAAAGCCGGTCGAGCCCCGCGCGCGCGGCTTCCATCGCCTGATCGGAAAAATCGAGCGGCGAGCGATAGTGCGTGCCCAGCATCAGCATCCGCAGCGCCTCGGCGGGATAGCGCTCGGTGATCTCCCGGATCGTGAAGAAGTTGCCGAGCGACTTGCTCATCTTCTCGCGGTTGACGTTCACGAAGCCGTTGTGGATCCAGTAGCGCGCGAACGTCCCGCCGCAGGCGCCGCGCGCCTGGGCGATCTCGTTTTCGTGATGCGGGAACTTCAGGTCCATGCCGCCGCCGTGGATGTCGAAGCTCTCGCCCAGATGTTCGACGCTCATCGCCGAGCACTCGATGTGCCATCCGGGCCGACCCGGCCCCCAGGGCGAATCCCAGGCGGGCTCGCCTTCCTTCGCCCGCTTCCAGAGCACGAAATCGAGCGGGTCGCGCTTGGCCTCGTCCACCTCGACCCGGCTGCCCGCTTCGAGCTCCTCGATGTTCTTGCCCGAAAGCCGGCCGTATTCGGGGAAACTGCGCACCGAATAGAGCACGTCGCCGTTCTCGGCCAGATACGCATGCCCGTTCGCAATCAGTCGCTCGATCATCGCGATCATCGCATCCATGTGGCCGGTTGCGCGCGGCTCATGGGTCGGCGGAAGGCAGTTCAGGGCCTTCGCATCCTCGTGGAAGGCCGCGATCATCTCCTCGGTCAGCCGTTCGATCGGAATGCCGCGCTCGGCCGCCCGCCGGATGATCTTGTCGTCCACGTCGGTGAAGTTGCGGACGTAGGTCACATCAAAGCCCAGCCGCATCAGCCAGCGATAGATCACATCGAACACGACCATCACCCGGGCATGGCCCACATGGCAGTAGTCGTACACCGTCACCCCGCAGACGTACATCCCCACCTTCGGCGGAGCGATCGGCTCGAAGACTTCCTTGCGCCTCGTGTAGCTGTTGTAAACGACCAGACTCACGACTTTCCTCCCGCTTCCTTCACCTGACCCCATGCCGATTCCAGCCGGGCGCGCACGCCTTCGGGCCCGAGCCAGGCGCTGAGCTCCGCCATCGACGGACCCGAGAGCGCGCCGGTGAGCGCTGCGCGAAGCGGCAAAAACAGCGCCCGCCCCTTGCGACCGCTTTGCGCTTTCAGGCACGCGCAGAAGCCCTCCCATTCGCTGGTTTCCTCCCAGCACCTGAGCGCCTGCTCGAAAAACCCGGCGCCGGCCTCACGGGCCGCTTCGAGCGCATCGCCGGCAAGGGGCAGGCGCGCATCCACCAGTCTGCGGAAGGCTGCGGCATCGGATCCACGAACGATGTTCGAACGAAGGATTCCAGCAAGCCTCCCGTCCACGCCCGGCAGCCACCGCGAAAGCCATTCGGCCAGCCGCTCCGGAGGGGTGGTTTCAAGCATGCGCTCCTGCCAGTAGGCCAGCTCCCGCCCGGTCCATTTCACGCTGGCGCCCGAAAGGCGCGCGGGCTCGAAGCATTCGGCCAGCGCCTCCAACGACTGCGCATCCTTAGGCATGTTCGGATGCCCGAGCCGGGCGAGCGCCTGCACGATCGCCTCGGGCAGCCAGCCCTCCTCGCGCAATTCGGCCACCGTCGTCGCCCCCCGCCGTTTGGAAAGCTTGCCACCGTCGGGCGCCAGCAACAGCCCGTGATGCAGGTAAACCGGCACGGAGCGCCCGAGCCGTTCGAGCAGCCAGACCTGATAGGCGCTGTTGGTCAGGTGGTCGTCGCCGCGCAGCACATGGGTGATGCCCTGGTCGGCGTCGTCGAGCGCGTTCGGAAGCAGGAAGGTGAAGCGCCCGTCCGAACGCACGAGCACCGGATCGTCGAGATCGCCCCGGGAAAAGCGCACCGTTCCGCGCAGCAGATCCGGCACCCGCACCTCGCCCTCTCCGGCATGGGC
>CAYNLY010000078.1:0-3939 GCA_964398225.1 uncultured Zetaproteobacteria bacterium | reverse complement strand
CTTCCTCGATCGCGCCAGCGACCAGTTGTCCCAGATCCTTCAGATGCACGTGGCCCGGCACGAACTGCGTGAACGAGTTGGCGATTGCGATGATCGGCTTGTCCCAGTCGCCTTCCTTGTGTCCGGTTGCGCGCCAGAGCGCGCGGGCTCCGGCCATGTTGCGGCCGTGGGTCGTCGTTCGCGAACGGTAGGCAGGCATCCGAAACTCCTTGCTCAAAAAATCGGGCGGCGGGAATCGTAGCGCCAAGCATGCCGCCGTGCATCCGCCGGCCGCGATTGACAGCTCCGAGGCCCCGCCGGACACTTCCCCCATGGAAACGACAAGCTACGGACGGACGCTGCTCGACCAGCTCTACGAGACCCCCGAAGAAGAACTGCTCGCCTCGATCGCCCGCCTCAAGGAAGAACTGGGCGAGCGGGTGTTCATCCTCGGGCATCATTACCAGCGCGAGGAAGTCTTCGCCTTCGCCGACGCGACGGGCGACTCGCTGAAGCTTTCCCAGATCGCTGCGCGCACCGATGCGCCCTTCATCATCTTCTGCGGTGTGCATTTCATGGCCGAAACCGCGGACATGCTCACGGATCCCACGCAGATCGTGATCCTTCCCGACCCGGCCGCCGGCTGCTCGATGGCGGACATGGCGGACTCAACCCAGGTTGAACGCTGCTGGGAAGATCTGGGGCGGGTGCTCGAGGTCGAGCGCGAGGTCATGCCGGTGACCTACATCAACTCGAGTGCGGCGCTGAAGGCTTTCTGCGGCGAGCACGGCGGCATCGTCTGCACGTCGAGCAACGCGCGGCGGGTGCTCGAATGGGCCTGGGAGCGCCGGAGCAAGGTTCTGTTCTTTCCGGACCGGCACCTGGGCGAGAACACGGCCGCGGCGATGGGCGTGCCGGACGAGGCGATGATCGTCTGGGATCCGGACAGCCCCCTGGGTGGCAACACGCCCGAGGCGATCGAGCACGCGCGAATCATCCTCTGGAACGGTTTCTGTTCGGTGCATCAGATGTTCCGGCCCGAGCACGTGGATGCGATGCGCCGAAAGCATCCCGGCATCCGGGTGCTTGCGCATCCCGAATGCGCGCGCGAGGTATGCGACAAGGCCGATTTCGTCGGCTCCACCGAAGCCATCATCCGGCATGTCCGAGAGGCGGAGCCTGGCACGATGTTCGCCATCGGCACCGAACTCAACCTCGTCAACCGGCTGCGCATCCGCCATCCGGACAAGCCGATCTGGTTCCTTTCGCCGACTGTCTGCATGTGCTCGACGATGTTCCGCACCGACCCCCAGCATCTTTACGCAAGCCTCGCCGCCATCCGCGACGGCAAGCCCACAAACCAGGTCTCGGTGCCGCAGCCGGTGCGCACGCGCGCGCTGCTGGCGCTCGAACGGATGCTGGCGCTCGGATGAACACGCACTCCGGGCTCCGGATCCTGCCGCTGATCCTCGGGCTTCTCGCAGCAGGCGCGGCCCAGGCGGCGGCCGCCTCCGATCTCGATGCGCTCGAAGCCGAAATTCGGAGCTTCAAGGAAGGCCCCGAGGCGCAGTTTGCGCCGCGCACCCTGACCCAGGCCGAGGGCTACCTGGGCGCGGCCTTGCTTGCGCGCGAAAAGGGCGACCATGTCGAGGCCGAACGCGCCATCCGGCGGGGCCGGGAAAAGCTGGCCGAAGCGCGCGAGACCGCGGCGCGTTTCCAGTCCACCTATCCGGAACTGATCCGCGCCCGGAACGCGGCGCTGAATGCGGCCCGGGCACTTGCCGATCCGAGCGCCGCTCCGCCCGACTGGCAGGCCGATCTCGATCAGGCCGGGAAAAAGATGCGCCAGGCGGTCGAGGCGTTCGAGTCGGGCGATCTCAATCGTGCGCGGATGCTTGCCGACAAGACGCGTGCGGACTATGAGGCCGTGCTCGACCGGCTGCTTCCGGGGCTGGCGGACAAGACGGAAGATGCGATCCGCGAGGCGATGCATCGGGGCGCCAGGCGCTATGCGCCGCAGAGCCTCGAAATGGCGCGGGCCGCGCTGGGCGGACTTCGCGCCTATCTGGACGGGGTGCGCAGCACCCTGCCCGAACAGCCCGACCGGGCGCTGCGCCTGGCCCGGTTCTGCGCCGAACTCACGATGAAGGCGCGCAAGCTTTCCGGCGAACGCGGAAGCATCGAATCCCTGCTGCTGGAAAACGCCCGGCTTCGGGCCGATCTGGGTTCCCGGCTGGGGCTTTCGGCCGACTACCCGATCGAAGTTCCGGCGGACCGTCCGCTGCTTGAGCGCGCGGATGAGGTGCGCGCGCAGCTCGATGCGCTGAAGGCCCGCCTGGCCGAGCAGAAGGCCCGGGCCGAAAAAGCCTGCGAAGCGAAGATCGAAAAGAAACTCGCCGAACAGAAGGCCGAGCTTCTGGCCGCCTCGGCCCAGCAGCTCGAGCGCATTCGCGAGGCGTTCAAGGCCAAGCTTGAACGCGAAACCTTCGAACAGAAGCGACTGGAGCGGCTCGGCAAGCTGTTCGCCAGAAACGAGGCCCGGATCTACGCCAATCCCGACGGCTCGATCCTGATCCGGCTGTCCGGGCTCAAGTTCGCGCCCAACCGGAGCCGGATCGAAAGCCGCTACTACGATCTGCTGGCCCGGCTCAAGGACGCGCTGAAGCTCTATGCGGAGCGCAAGGTGCGCATCGAAGGCCATACCGATAATCAGGGCGACGTGAAGTTCAATCAGAAGCTTTCGCTGAAACGCGCCGAGGCCGTGCGCGACTTCCTCGTATCGGCCGGAATCGACCTCGGCCGGCTGACCGCGCTCGGCTACGGCGAGGTCCGCCCGATCGCAAGCAACGAGTTCGCCAAGGGACGCGCGATGAACCGGCGCATCGACATCGTCATCGAAGCGCCCCCGAAGGAGCAAGGCCGATGACCCCGCCGATGGATCTCGCGCAGCTTCCGGAAAACCTGCGCAAGCCCGTTCACGATCTGGTCGAAGCGCTGCGCGTGCATTCGCCGCACAAGCGCGCGATCCTGCTCGAGGCCCTGCAGCTGATCGGCGAACAGCAGGAAGTGAGCGACATGAAGCTTCTCGCACATGCGCTCCAGGAAATCCGGAAGGGTTTCGACGTCTTCCGCCCCTACAAGCGTTTCCGGAAGGTCAGCGTGTTCGGCTCGGCCCGCACGCCGGAGACCCACCCGCGCTATGCGCATGTCCGGGAATGCGCGCGCCGGCTCAAGGATGAGGGCTTCATGATCATCACCGGCGGCGGCGGCGGCATGATGCAGGCAGCGAACGAAGGGGCCGGCCGCCGGCACTCCTTCGGCATCAACATCAACCTGCCGATGGAACAGGAACCGAACCCGATCGTGGCCGGTTCCGAGCGGCACTTCTACTGCAAGTACTTCTTCACCCGCAAACTGTTTTTCCTGAAGGAAAGCGACGCGGTCATCTTCACGCCCGGCGGCTTCGGCACGCTGGATGAAACCTTCGAAACGCTGACCCTGCTCCAGACCGGCCGTAATCCGCCGATTCCGCTGGTGTTCTTCGAGGCGCCGGACGACGACTACTGGGGACCGTTCATCCATTCCTGGATGCGGCGGCTCGTCCACGACGGGCTGATCAGCCCGGACGATACGAACCTCGTGTTCCACACCGACAACATCGACACCGCAGTGGACTTCATCAAGGACTTCTACATCAACTACGACAGCTTCCGCTACGTGGGCGACTGGGTGCTGCTGCGGCTGATCAAGCCGCTGTCGGACACCGCGCTGGACCGGCTGAACGCCGAGTTCTCCGATGTGCTCAGCGAAGGCCGGATCGAGCAGGTTTACAACTGGCCCAAGTCCGACGACGAGCAGTACATCAATCTCCCCCGCCTGCGCTTCAAGCTGGACCGCGCGCGCATCAACACGCTGTCGTCGATCATCCGGAGGGCGAACGATCTGTTCCTGCTGGATGAA
>CAYNLY010000077.1:2217-4297 GCA_964398225.1 uncultured Zetaproteobacteria bacterium | reverse complement strand
GTCGAGCGCCTGCCCGAGAAGCTGCCGGAGCTGTTCCTGAAGCTGACGAAATAGCGGCGCGGCAACGCAAACAAAAAGGCCGCCTTCCGAAGAAGGCGGCCGATTGTCGTTCCGAAGAACTTGTTGCCGATAGTCCCCACCATCGGACTTTCTGCTATGTTATGCGCAATCGTAGTCCATGAGCGGAGGGAGTGTCAATGAGCTACCGGCTGGGCATCGATCTGGGAACTTCGTCCATCGCCATCTTCCGCATGGATCTCCACAGTGCCGGGGAGCCCGGCGACGTGGATGGGTCCGTGCTGATTTTTCAGGAACCCGTCGAGCCGGGGAAGCAGGGTGGGGTGGGCGCGCCCAAGAAGGCCACCCGCCGGGAAAAGCGGGCCGCCCGCAGGCTCCTGGAGCGAAAAAAGCGGGACACCCGCTGGATTCGAAGATTCTACGATGCGCTCGGCATCGAAGCCGATTTGCTGGACGACGAACGGGTGCTCGCGGAAAACGGCGTTCGCAGCATCCATGAGCTCCGGGCCAGGGCCGCGCGCGAGCCGGTGAGCCTGCCGGGCCTGGTTCGTGTGCTGGGTCACATGCGCAAGCGCCGGGGCTACAAGGGACGGTTCCGGGACACCCGGAATCCGGGGGAAGTGCAGGCGGGCATCCAGAAGCTGCGCGAGGCGATGGCCGAGGCCGGTTGCGAGACCCTCGGCGAGTACCTCTGCTGGCGCCATGCGCGGGGGCTTACACTGAAGCTGAAAAACGAGGGTCTTTACGCCCATCGCCTGATGGTCGAGGAAGAGTTCGACCGCATCTGGCGGGTCCAGGAAGCGGCGCACCCCGAGCTGCGGGGCGCGCACGAGGGCGAGCCCTGGAAACAGGTGTTTCACCGGTATGTGTTTCATCAGCGGCCGCTGCGCTCGCCCGCGCCGATGGTGGGCCATTGCGAGCTGGAGCCAACACTGCCCCGGGCGCCCAAGGCGCAGCCCGTGTTTCAGGAGTTCCGCATTCTGCGCACGCTCAACGATCTGGCATGGTCGGATGGTTCGCCACTCACGGAGTCCCAGCGCGCATGCGTCGAGGCGTTGCTGCGGGATCCCGCGAAGCTGAACAGGGACGGAACGATATCGTTCGACCGCGTCTACCGTGAACTGAGGGCGCGGAACACGATGCATCCGGACGGGCTTGCGCTGAACCTCGATGCCGGCCCTCGCCGCCATCTGATGGGAGATCGCACCCGCAAGACCATGAGCGGGCTGGAGCTTCTCGATGCCTGGGACGCGCTGGACGAGCATGCGCAAATCCAGGTGGTCAACCTGCTCGCCGAGATGGGATCGCCCGAGGTGTTTGAGGATCCGGACTGGGCCAGGAACCTGCGCACGCCGACCGGAAAGCCGCGCCGGCTTCGTCCGGAAGCCGTGGCCTTCATCGACCGCATGGTCGCGCATCCACGATTCGGGCGCCTTGCCGCGATGGGATTCGACCCCGGCCGCGCCGCCTATTCGGTCAAGGCGATGAAGCGCATGATCCCGCTGATGCGGCAGGGGCTGAAGGAAAACGAGGCCAAAGACCGGCTCTATCCGGGATGGCGACGGGTGCGGGGCGAGGAACGCGAGCTCAAGGATGCGCTGCCGCCGCACCCGGCCACCGGCAATGTCTCGGTGGATTGCGCGCTGAGGAATCTGCGCGCCGAGATCAACCGGATCATCGCCGAGCATGGAAGACCCGCGGAGATCATTCTGGAAATGAGCCGGGACATGCGTCTGGGCTATCGGAAGCGACAGGAGATCAGCCAGCGCATCGCGGCCAACGAGCGCGCGCGCAAAGCCGCTGCGCGAGCTCTTTCCGAGGCGGGCTATCCGGCCACAAGCCGGAACATCCTGCGCTATCTGCTCTGGACGGAACAGGATCAGCGCTGGTGTCCGTTCTGTGATCGGACCATCAACCTCGATGCCGCACTCGACGGCAACGCCACGAACATCGAGCACATCATTCCGTTTCGCCTTACCCGGGTGGGGCGCGACCGGTCGAAAATCGTCCTCGCCCATATCCAGTGCAACATGGAAAAGGGCGAACGAACGCCCTGGCAGGC
>CAYNLY010000077.1:0-2117 GCA_964398225.1 uncultured Zetaproteobacteria bacterium | reverse complement strand
GATCCGCCGATGCCGGACTTCCGCCAGCGGGTGAAGGAACTGATCGCCGCCTGCCCCGTGCGGCACAAGCCCGATCGCCATCCCGATGGCCAGATTTTCGAGGATACGGCCTACCGGCTCGTGGACGGCCGGCTCGCCAGCCGCAAGCGTCTGGAAGACGCGGCCGGCGCGGGTGCCAGCGAGGCGAAGCTGCGCAAGTTTGTGGACAGCATCGCCTACCCGACGACGCGCGAGGCGGTGGCGAAGGCGGTGGAGGAACGGCTTGCGCGCGGCATCCGGCCCGCCCATGTGTTCGACGAGCCGATTTTGCATCCGGTCACGCGCCAGCCGATCAGGCGTGTCTTCTGTTTCGCCGACAACCCCGGCCAGTTCGAGGCCGTGCTCGTGAAAAAGGACGCGCCGCCCGAGCTTCTGGCCCGTTCGCCGAACGCCTTTCGCAAGCATCTGAAGCACGCGGGCTACGCCTGGCTGGAGGTGAACCGCAACACGGGCGAGATCCGGCTCGTCACCGTGGCCGAGGGGCTCCGGCGCAAGCACGAGCGCCCGCCGGAGGGCGTCGTGCGCTTTTTCAAGGGCGACACGATCATCCATCCGCGCGACGGCAAGCGGTATGTGGTTCGCTACTTCAAAGATGAGGGGGGAGGGCAGATGATTTGTACTCTCGTTTCCGAGGCGCGGGTGGCTGACAAGATAAAAGGAAAAGGGAAGGTCAAGATTACGAGCAAAAGGCTGATCCTCCAGCTTCGCCTTGCCGATGAGTGAGCACCGGATCCTGCATGTGGAGTCGCCCGCCTCGATCACGCTGGACACCGGCCGGCTCTGCATCCGCGCCGAGGGCAGGGAGCCGTGGTTTGGCTGCGTGGAGGATGTTGCGGCGCTTTCGCTCGCGCATCCGGCGGTCCGGGTCAGCATCCGCGCCCTGCAGGCGCTCGCGGAGACGGGCGCGGTGGTGCTGGTGGCCGACGGCCGCCATCTGCCCACGGCGATCCTCCAGCCGGTTCGCGCAAGTTCCCTTGTTGCCGGCCGGGTGCGCCGGCAGGCGGAATGGCTGGTGGCGCACCCCGACCATGCCGACGCGCTCTGGGCGCGGATCGTCGAGGCCAAGCTCACGATGCAGGCCGATGCCCTGAGGCGCCGCGGAAAAAACGGACACCTGAGGCTCCGCCGGCTGGCGGGGCAGGTGCGCGGCGGCGATCCGGCCAACATCGAGGCCCAGGGCGCCCGGCACTACTGGCGGCACCTGTTCTCGCCGGACTTCCGGCGCGCCAAGCGCGACGCGGCCGACGGCGTGAATGCGCGGCTCAACTACGGCTATGCGGTGCTGCGCGCGCTGGTGGCGCGGCATCTGGCGCTTGCGGGGCTGGAGCCGGCGCTCGGCATTCACCATCGCGGCGCCGTCAACCCCTTCAACCTTGCCGACGACCTGATGGAGCCCTTTCGTCCCATCGTGGACGGCATCGTGCACGATCACCCCACGGAGCGCCCGCTCACCCGCGAGGACAAGCGGGTGCTGCTCGGCGTGATCGAGAAGACCGTGCGCATGAGCGACGGCCGCGAATACCGGATGCACGCGGCGCTGGACGGCCTGGTTGCCAGCCTCGTGCGCGTGATGGACCGGCCTCGCGCTGGGCTTCTGCTGCCCGAGGCCGAGGGCGATGAAACCGAATAGCTGGCGCACGATGTGGGTTGTGGCGATGTTCGATCTTCCGACGGACACGAAGGAAGCGCGCACGCGCTATGTCCGGTTTCGCAAGATGCTGCTCGAAAACGGTTTCGGCCAGCTCCAGTATTCGGTCTACATCCGCCATTGCGCCAGCTTCGCCCGCGCGCAGGCCCTGGTGGAGCGCATCGGCCCGCGAACACCCAGGGAGGGCCATGTGCTCTTTTTCTTCCTCACCGACAAGCAGTACGGCATGACGCGCGAGTTCTTCGGCCCGAAAGCGGAGCGATTGCGGCCCGAAATACCTGCCCAGATCGAGCTGTTCTGAATCCGAGCGAGAAAAAAGCCCCGGAAAATCCGGGGCTTGCGCGGTTTCGAATCTAGCAGAAAGTCCGATGGTGGGGTATCGGAACGTTGTATTGAACCAACGGGAGCCTACATTAAATCTAGCAGAAAG
>CAYNLY010000076.1:0-4729 GCA_964398225.1 uncultured Zetaproteobacteria bacterium | reverse complement strand
GCTGATCAGGATCGAGGTCGTGACCGGGAAATAGAAGCGGAAGTTCTCGCGCTCCACAACAATGTCGCCCGGCAGATGGAACAGCGGCAGGCGCGCAAGCCACGGCCAGGCCAGGCCGAGCACGACGAGCGCGATGCCTAGGAGAATCAGCGTGCGCTGCATCATCCCTCCTGCTTCAGGTGCACGGTGCGCGTCGGGAACGCGAACTCCAGGCCGAGTTCATCGAGCAGCTTCATGATCTGCAGGTTGACCTCCTGGCGGATCTGCAGGTGTTCGGCCCAGTGGGTTGTCTTCGTGAAATAGTACAGGAAGATCGAAAGCGAGGAATCCGCAAACTCGTCGAACTTGACGAGAAAGAAGTCCTGATCGACGCCGATGTGCTCCTTCAGGATGCGCTCGATGCCCGCAATCGCCTTCTCCAGCTGCGCGGGCGTGGCGTCGTAGGTAAGACCGATGCGCATCTTCACCCGCCGCTTCGGGCGCGCATCGATGTTGTCCACGACCATGTTCGCAAGCTGCGAGTTCGGCACGTTCACGAGCGTTTTCTCGAACGTCCGGATCCGGGTCGAGCGGAAACCGATTTCCTCGACCACGCCCTCAAACTCGCTCGTGCGGATCCAGTCCCCGACGGTGAACGGCCGGTCCACCAGAATCATGATCGAGCCGAAGACGTTGGCGATCGTGTCCTTCGCGGCCATCGCCACGGCAAGCCCGCCGATGCCGAGCGATGCAAGCAGGCCCGAGATCGAATAGCCCATGTTCTGCGCGATCACGAGCACGGCGGTGAGCACGACGAACACCTTCAGCGTCTTGGCCACGAACGGCACGAGCTGATCGTCGAGTCCCGAATCGGTGCGGGCCGCCCGGGCGGCGAAATAGGCGGCCAGGCCATCGATCAGCCGCCAGAGGAACCAGGTGGCGACGACCAGCGAGAGCACCTTGCCGGTTCGGTCGGCCACGTCGATCAGCGGAAAGCTTGCCCTGGGGGGAGCGAGCAGGTGCACGGCCGCAAGCAATCCCAGAATGAACACGAGCCAGCCCGCGGGCTTTTCGGCGGCCTCGAGCATCACGTTGTCCAGCATCGTTTCCGTGCGTGCGGCGATGCGCTGCGTGAGCGTGTGGAACATCGAGGTCACGAGCCGCTGGGCGACGACGGTCGCAAAGAGCGCCACGACCGCAAGCAGCCAGCGGGCAAGCGGAATGTCCAGGAACGTGGTGCCGGCAAGGCTGCGCCAGAGCTCTTCCATGCGGCCATTGTAGCGCGCGTTTGCGGTCTCGCCAGCCGTTGACCGGCCGCATCCGCGGGCCTATGGTGAAGCCAGGAGGGCGCGATGGATGCAGACCGGCTCAAGCATGCGGTGAACAGTGCTGAGGCCATGCGCCTGCTGCTCGGTCGCAGGGTGCGCTATCAGGGCGAGCTTTTCGAGATCACCGATCTGCTGCACGACGAGGGCATGCTGGTGCTTTCGGCCGAGGACGGATCGGACGTGCAGGACGACAGCTTCGGCCGGCCGAACCGGCTGGTGCCCCGCCGGAGGATGGTGCGCTTCCGCGACGCCGACGGCTGCCCCACCGGCCTGTGGGATGAACTGGCCTTTCTCGATGGCCCCCTGGAGCGGGAATCGCGGGAATGAACGCGGCGCGGATTCGCCGCGTCTATTGCAGCACCGTTTCCCGGCCCGGATGCCAGACGAGCACCCCGCGCACGCGGGGCTTCAGCTCGATGCGGAAGCCGAAGGCGGATTGCACGTCGGGCTGGCCCGCGCCGAAGCGCAGGTCGCCGAGCTCGATGCGGGTGACGTCGCGCCGCACAATCACCGGAAAGCGCGCAAACCACAGGTAGAAGTCGAGTCCGGGGACGCCTTTCCGCGCTAGCTCCGCTCCCGGGCGGGCAAAGCGCTGCCAGCGGATCCGGTCCGGCGGATCCAGCTTGGGCAGGAAGCGTGCGACGAAGCCTTCGGGAAACAGCGGTTCGCTGCCTGAAAGGGCCGGCCACAGATCGACGTTCGCGCGCTCGAAGCGGTCGGAGAAGCCTGCGACGAGCTGCCAGTGGGCGGGCGAAAAGGGCAGCGGCAGCGCGGCGATCTCCCGGGCTTCGGGATGCGCGGCTTCGGCAAGCTGCATCGCGCGGGCGTGCATGATCAGCCCCAGGCTCAGCCAGCCCGCCATCCAGGCAAGCGCAAGCCGCGCGGGCCAGCGCGATTCGCGGGCCAGCATCGCGCCCGCAAGCAGAAGCCCCATGCCGAGCGTGAGCGGGACATCGATGATGAAGATCGCATCGAGGCTTGCCCGCATGTCGGACAGCGGCGCGAAGATCATCGTGCCGAACGAGGTGACCAGATCGAGCAGGATGTGCACGGCAAAGGCCGACGCGATCAGCCACGCGGGCACGCGGCTCGTGCGCCGGTTGAGGAGCGCATGGGCAAGCCAGATCCACAGCGGCAGCATCAGCAGCGAGTGGGTGACGCCGCGGTGGTATTTCAGATAGACGACGTCGGAAATCCAGCTGAGCACGATGTCGGCGTCCGGCGCCAGCGACAGCAGCACGAGCAGCGCAAGCGGCCGGCCCGAAAGCGGACGGGCGGCAGCCCGGCCGAGAGCCGCGCCGGCCAGCGCGTGGGTCAGCGGGTCCATGAACCGATCAGGCGCACGATTTCGGGCCAGTTGGCTCCGGGCGAGATCATCCCGCCGACGACGTCGCGCGCAGCCCCCGTCACCGAGGCCAGCGTGTTCGGCCTTCCGCGCAGGGCTTCCCAGGCCAGCACCGCGAAGCTCGCGGCCTCGATCGCCGCCGCCGGCAGGCCGTAGCGGTCGGTCGGGGCGACAGGCGCGGGGGCGAGCAGGGTGGCCAGCCTCTGCATCAGCGTGCGATTGCGGCTGCCGCCCCCGCAGATCAGCCAGCGGGCGGGAGCCCGGGGCAGAAACCGGCCGGCATCGGCGATCGTGCGGGCCGTAAGCTCCAGCGCGGTGGCCATCCGGTCCGCGTCCGAAAGCCCGGGCCAGCCCAAAAGCAGGTCCAGCTGCTCGTATCCGAAGTCCTCCCGGCCCGTCGATTTCGGCGGCCGGCGCCGGAAGAACGGATGCGCCATCAGGCGGTCCAGCAGCTCGTCGCAGGCGCTTCCGGCGGCGGCGAGCTCGCCGTTTTCGTCCATGCCCGCGCGCCCGTCCGTGAGCGCCACCATCAGCGCATCCATCAGCGCATTGCCGGGGCCGGTGTCGAAGCCGAGCGTGGTGCCGTCCGCGCCGAGAAAGGTGATGTTGGCCATCCCGCCGATGTTCACGACGGCGACATCCGCGCCGGAATCGGCAAGAAAGCGCCGGTGCGCAAACGGAACCAGCGGCGCGCCCTGGCCTCCGGCCGCGATGTCCCGCTCGCGGAACCCGGAGATGACCGTGCGTCCGGTGCGCTCGGCCAGCACGGCGGCCGAGCCGATCTGCAGGCTGAACGGATGGCGCAGGCCCGGGCGGTGGCGGATGGTCTGCCCGTGCAGGCCGATCGCGAGCACCTGGCCGGCCTCGATGCCGGCTGCGGCGCGCGCCCGTTCGTAGGCCTCGGCGTAGGCCTCGCCCAGCGCCATGTGCAGCTGGCCCATCGCGTCGATTTCGTCCATGCCCGGCGCGGCCAGCCGCAGAATGGGTTCGCGCAGGCGATCGGGCATCGGCGCCTGATGGAAGCCGAGCAGCTCGGGCGCGGACGGGGGAGCGGACATCCGCACGAATGCGGTGTCGATGCCGTCGCAGGACGTGCCCGTCATGATGCCGGCGAGAATGAGCGGCTGCATGCTTCGCAGCCTATCGGCAGGGCAAAGCAGAGGCCAATGCCCCGCATTTCCCAACCGGGCCGCGGCTTTCTAGACTGCGCCGCGAGGTGAACGGCATGAACGTGGACGAACAGCTCCGACTGCTTTCCCGCGGGGCGGTGGAGATACTGCCCGAGGGGGCGCTGGCGAAGAAACTGGAGGAGGCGGCACGCCAGGACCGGCCGCTGCGCGTCAAGGCGGGCTTCGATCCGACCGCGCCCGATCTGCATCTGGGCCATGTGGTGCTGCTTGAAAAGCTGCGGCAGTTCCAGCGCTGCGGGCATCGGGTGGTGTTTCTGATCGGGGATTTCACCGCGATGATCGGGGATCCCACCGGTAAGAACGAGACGCGGCCGCCGCTCAGCCACGAGGAAGTGCTCGCCAATGCCGAAACCTACAAGGAGCAGGTTTTCAAAATCCTTGATCCGGCCCAGACCGAGGTGCGCTTCAATTCCGAGTGGCTGAACGAGCTGACCGCGGCCGACCTGATCCGGATCGCCGGCAAGGCGACCGTGGCCCGGATGCTGGAGCGCGACGACTTCGAAAAGCGCTACCGCGAGGGGCGCCCGATCGCGATTCATGAATTTCTCTATCCGCTGATCCAGGGCTACGATTCGGTCGCGCTCAATGCCGACGTCGAGATCGGGGGGACCGACCAGAAGTTCAACCTGCTGATGGGGCGGCAGCTGCAGGAGGCCTACGGGCAGCCGGCCCAGGTCATCCTGACGATGCCGCTTCTGGAAGGCCTGGACGGCGTGCAGAAGATGAGCAAGTCGCTCGGCAACTACGTGGGCATCACCGAGCCCCCGAAGGAGCAGTTCGGCAAGATCATGTCGATCTCGGACGAGTTGATGCTGCGCTACTACGAGCTGCTGACCGACGTGGATCTCGACGCGGTGCGCGCGATGCATCCGATGGAGGCGAAGAAG
>CAYNLY010000075.1:0-4988 GCA_964398225.1 uncultured Zetaproteobacteria bacterium | reverse complement strand
GTCCGATCTTCACAAGGCGCGCGGCCACCTCCGCGTCCACGCCCGTTTCCTTGCACAGGATCTCCGCCTCGAGCGCCGCTTCCGGATAGTCGAACTCGAAAGCCACGAAACGCTGTTTCGTGGACTGCTTCAGATCCTTCATCAGGCTCTGATAGCCGGGGTTGTAGGAAATCACGAGCTGAAAATCCGGATGCGCCTCGACAAGCTCCCCCTTCTTGTCCAGGGGCAGCGTGCGCCGATGGTCGGTGAGCGGGTGGATCACGACCGTCGTGTCCTGGCGCGCCTCGACCACCTCATCGAGATAGCAGATCGCACCGATGCGCGCGGCCAGCGTCAGCGGGCCGTCCAGCCAGCGGGTACCCTCGGCATCGAGCAGGTAGCGGCCGACGAGATCGGAGGCCGTCATGTCCTCGTTGCAGGCCACCGAGATCAGCGGCCGCCCAAGCCTCCAGGCCATGTATTCGACGAAACGCGACTTGCCGCAGCCCGTCGGGCCCTTGATCATCACCGGCAGCCTTGCGCCGTAGGCCGCTTCATACAGCGCCACCTCGTCTGCGACCGGCTGGTAGAAGGGCTCCTTGCGTACCGTGTATTGCGCGCGAATCTCGTCCATGCGTGCTCCCTGACTGTTCGTTTGCGCCCACTCTCGCCGCATCCGGCGGAATGGGAAGTCAGAAAACCCAATGGATTGGATAAGCGAGGATTATGGGAAGTGCACTCTAGTTAAGCAAACTCTTGACCATCCGCCGGATGCGCGGATCGGCAAACGGAAACGCCCGGAGCGCCCGAACTCCCGCGGGCGACAGCCGTGCCGCGCCCCAGCGCATCCGCTCCAGAGCCCGGGCCTCACCCTCGCGCAGCAGGAAGAACGGAAGATTATGCGTAAAAAAGGACAGCGCATCGGCATCGCACAGCAGGCGCAACCGGGGCTCGGCCCCTCCCCGCTCATGATGAAGCACCAGTCCGGCGGCGTCGCGGACCGCCCTGGAAGGCGCGCCCGCCTTTCGCATGAGCCCCGCCAGGACCCGTGCCGAGTTGGCGGCGTGCGCGGCCTTGAAATCGTCGTAGTCGGAAAAGTCCTCGCGGTGCACCCGCTCGGCGTCCGGCAGGGCCCGGTCCAGATCGTGCGCGAACGCGGCCAGCCGCAGGCTCCAGTCCCCCGCCGCTTCCGGCCGCAAGCGGAGCACCCAGCGATCCACGTCGTGCGCGTGGCCGAAATCCTCCGGCACGCGGGAGTCGGCCAGAATCCGCGCAACCCGCGCCCGCGCCTCCTCAAACCAGCGGGGAGGGATCATGCCCGGCGAAGGCGGCCGAGCCGGGCCAGGACCGTCCCGGCCGCGACCAGCAGCAGCACGACGAGCGCGGGCCGGATCCAGCCGGACAGAAGCCCCACGCTCAGCACGGCCACGCGCTCGGGACGCGTGAACCAGTCGGCGGCCATCCTCAGCCGGAATCGCTCGCCCCATGCCCGCAGGTAGCTGGTCAGAAAGGCCAGCAGAAGCGAGGCGGCCGCCACCGCCGCCCAGATGATTTCGCCGCGCGCCGCGAAATGGATGCAAAGCCCCGCAAGCAGCGCGCCTTCCCCCAGCCGATCCATGACCGCATCGAGAACTGCGCCGAAGCGGCTCGGCCTGCCCTGCGCCCTTGCCAGCGGCCCGTCCAGCGCATCGAGCAGCGAACCGGCCAGGAACAGGAAACCCGCAAGCGCGAAGCGGCCCTGCGCCGCCGGCCAGGCCGAGGCAGCCGCCAGCAGTCCGCCCGCAAGCGTCAGCAGATGGGGCGAAATCCGCCGCTTTACGAGCGGACGCAGCAGAAACACGCTCATCCGCTCAAGTTTCTGCCTCAGCCGGATGCGAAGCGGCTCGGGACGCGCCGGATTCATCGAGCCACCAGCAGGATTCGGCGCAAGTTTTCCAGATGCATCACGCCGGCCATGCCCCACAGCAGAGCCATCGGCGCATCCAGCACCGCCGCAAGCGCCATTGCCAGCACGCGCACATCGCGCCCCAGGCGGAAACGCTGGACCCTGCCCCGGCTGCGCATCCAGCCGTCGTACTTGTCGGCCGTGTAGCTGTTGATCAGAGCGCCGGAAAGCGCCGCCATGCCGGCAACCGCCGCCGCAAGCCCCGCGTGCTCGTGGAACCAGGCATGCACCATGAATGCGCTCAGCATCGCCGCATCGGCGTAGCGATCCAGCACCGCATCAATCCAGCCGCCGGTTTCGGACTCCCGAAAGGTCAACCGGGCCAGTTCCCCGTCGCATCCATCGACCACGCTGGCAAGCTGCGCCAAGAGCCCCCCCAAGGCCAGAACCCACGGCCAGGGCAGGGCCATCAGCACCGAGGCCAGCATGGCCAGCGCGAACGAACCCAGCGTCACCTGCATCGGAGTAGCGCCGCGCTCGGCAAGCCAGCCGCTCAGACGACGGGACAGCGGGCGGTTCAGCCATCGCGACACCGGCCCGTCGCTGTCCTTACCCGAGGCCCTGCGAAGCAGCGCGCGCCGGCTTCGCTTCAGCGCCGCCGCATCGTCGAGATCGGCCGAGAACCCCCGACCGACATCCCAGGCCTCCGCGCGTCCTTCGGCGGCCAGCATCCGCACGGCACCGGTCACGGTACCGTCGGCGCGGGCCAGGACGTCGAACACGGCGGGCGTGCACAGAAACGCGCCGGTATCCCAGGCATCGAAACGCTCAAGCCCCTTGCCGATGTCCGCAATCCTTCCGCCCTCGAGGCGCACCCGCGTGGCATCCCCGGGATCGACCAGCGGATTGTCCAGCCGGCGGTCCACCGCCAGAACCAGCCCGCCGGAAGGCGGCTCCCGGTCCAGAAGTCCGCGCAGCAGATCCGGCTCGAACAGATGGTCGCACATCACCATCAGGAACGGCCCGGAAAAGCAATCCCTCGCCGCCAGGGCCGAGGCGCCGTTGCCCCGTGGCCAGTCCCCGGCCCGGACGACGTCTGCGGCAAGCCCCGCCTCACGCGCAAACCGCCGCGCAGCCTCGGCCACCCGTTCGGCCTCGTGGCCCACCGAGATCACCACGCGTTCGATGCCGGCCCTTCGGAGCGTGCACATCGCTCGCTTGAGCAGCGGCAGACCGAGAAACGGAACCAGGGGCTTCGGAAGCCCCTGGTCCTTCAGGCGTTCGCCGCGGCCCGCGGCGAGTACGAGAGCCTCACGCACGACGCGCCGCTTCATGCTCGCGCGTTTCCTCATGGGTCGCGCTCACCGCCGTCGGCCGCGCGGGCCGGCCCTCGATGAAGGCCTCGGTCATCCGCCAGGCCTCGTCATCGGGATGCTGCACCGGCGGATGCTTCATGAAGAACGCGCTCGGGCCTTCCACGTAGCCCGCGATCCCGCGATCCATCGCGAGCTTGCAGCAGCGGATCGCATCCACGGCCACGCCGGCCGAGTTCGGCGAGTCCTCGACCGACAGCCGCATCTCCAGATGCATCGGCACATCGCCGAACAGCCGCCCCTCCATGCGGATGAAGGCCACCTTGTTGTCCTTCTGGAACGGCACGTAGTCGCTGGGGCCGACATGGATGTTCTCCCATTCCAGCCGCTCGGGCAGCACCGCCTGCACCGCCTCGGTCTTGGACTCCTTCTTGGAGGCCAGCCGCGCGCGGTTGAGCATGTTCAGGAAATCGGTGTTGCCGCCCGTGTTGAGCTGGTAGGTGCGGTCCACCGGCACACCGCGCTTCTTGAACAGATCGGCCAGCGTCCGGTGCGTGATCGTGGCGCCCACCTGAGCCTTGATGTCGTCGCCGACGATGGGAAGCCCGGCATCCCGGAAGCGCGCCGCCCACTTCGGGTCGGAAGCGATGAACACCGGAATGCAGTTCACGAAGCCGCAGCCCGCGGCCAGCGCGGCCTCGGCATACCATCGTGTGGCCTCCTCGCTGCCGACCGGCAGGTAGTTCACCACGATGTCCGCGCCGGATTCCTTCAACACCCGCACGACCTCCTCCTGGGTCGGCTCGGGATGATCGGCCTTCACGAACGTGAAGTCCTCCGGGTAGTCCTTCATGTGGTCGGAGAAGCCGTCCAGGACCTTGCCCATCCGGACCACGACACCCGACCTCGGCAGATCGGGGCAAAAGACCGTCGTGCAGTTGGGTTTGGCGAAGATGGCCTCGTTCACATCCTTGCCCACCTTGCGGGCGTCGATGTCGAACGCGGCCACGACTTCCAGATCATGCGGCGCATAGCCGCCGATCTCCCAGTGCATCAGGCCCAGAGCCTCGTGCTTCTTCTCCGGACCGTAGTAGTGAATCCCCTGAATGAGCGAGCTGGCGCAGTTGCCCACGCCGACGATGGCAAGTCGAATCTTCCTTCGCATGCACACCTCCGTCGTTCAAGGAATCCAGGATTCCATCGGCCAAGCGCAAGCCGATCCGGCGTTGGCATGGGAACGAACGCGACGGCGTTGCGCGAGCCCGACCGGATTCGCCCATGCCATCGCGGCGGAAGATCGGCGCGATTGGCCGATGACATAATGCATATGGGGATACACCGGCCCGCTTTCAAGACCAGCCGCCTCATGCCGCTTTCCGCTTAGCGGGCAGCGAAAAAAGCCCCCGCGGTTGCGGGGGCTTTCATTTCGAGGCGATGGGCCGCGATCAGGCGTGCACGCCCAGCTTCTCCCGCCAGCCGGGGAAGAGCTTGTCGGCATCGTGCGGGAAGGACTCGAACGCACGCGCGAACTCCCGGTGGGACTTCGCGAACTCGATCGGGTCCGCGCCCTCCTTCCAGCACTGGTAGGCCTGATCCAGCGACTTGCCGCCGGCTGCCGGGCCGTCGATGTGGCCGAAGGAGCCGCCACCGCAAGTATTGATCACGTTGGCGTGGCCCAGGTTCTCGAAGAACCCGACCAGACGCAGCGCGTTCATGCCGCCGGAGATGATCGGCGTCGTCGCCTTCATGCCGTGCCACTTCTGGTAGAAGTACGGGCCCTGGCACTCGTCGCGCTCGAGCATGTAGGCGAG
>CAYNLY010000074.1:0-5124 GCA_964398225.1 uncultured Zetaproteobacteria bacterium | reverse complement strand
CGCTTGCACGATTCTTGCTAGCAGCCCGACGAGACCCTGCCTCGGTTTCGAGGAACGACCCAGGAGGCAAATGTGGACATCGCAACCCTGATCGGCATCGTCGTCGCCTTTGGTCTCGTGTTCTTCGCGATCGGCAGCGGACTGCCCAGCTTCATCGACCCGCCCTCGATGATGATCGTCATCGGCGGCACCGTGGGCGTGGTGCTCGTCGGGTATCCGCTGGCGAAGGTGCTCGGTCTGTTCAGCATCATCATCAAGACCTTCATGTACAAGGTGGACAGCGGCCAGGAGATCGTCGCCAAGCTCGTGGAGCTTGCGCAGATCGTCCGCAAGGACGGCATCCTCGCGCTGGAAAGCGAAGTCTCGAAAATCGACAACGAGTTTCTGGCCAAGGGTCTGCAGATGGCGATCGACGGGCAGGAACCGCACGTGATCGAGGATGTGCTCTACACCGAGATGGACAAGCTCTCCGAACGCCACAGCCAGGGCGCGGACATGCTGACCGCGCTCGGCACCTATGCTCCCTCGATGGGCATGATCGGCACGCTCGTCGGCCTCGTGCTGATGCTCCAGAACATGGAGGATCCTTCCTCGATCGGCCCCTCGATGGCGGTCGCGCTGCTCACGACCTTTTACGGCGCGATTCTCGCCAACATCATCTTCCTGCCGATGGCCGGCAAGCTGAAAACGCGCAGCAAGGAAGAACAGCTGGTGATGGAGCTGATCATCACCGGCATCCAGTCGCTGGTGGCCGGCGAGAACCCGCGCATCATGGAGCAGAAGCTGCTCGGCAGCCTGCCGCCGAAAGAACGCAAGTCCGCGTTCGAATAAGCCCGAAGCCGCATGGCCAAACGCGAGAAGAAGCCCGAGCCGCTCGATCCCCCGAAGGATCTGGGCGCGGCGCTGTTTCTCGAGCTGATGATGCAGATGCTCGCGTTCTTCATCCTGCTCACCTCGATGGCCGTGATCGTCGAAGAAAAAAGGCTGGCCGCGCTCGGTTCGCTTGCCGGCACGTTCAGCGCGCTGCCCAAGGGCGCGAACCTCGCCCAGGGCAAGGGCCCGGCGATGCCGACGCGGGACATCGTCGAAGGCAGCACCGCGCCGAAGCGCACGGCCAAGGCGCTGACCCGGGTCGCACGGGAGCTGGGCCTGGAAGGCGCGATGCAGGTGCTGCCGCTCGACCGCGACCGGGTGCGCGTGCGCCTTCCCGAACGCATCGCGTTCGCACCGGGCCAGGTGGACCTTTCGCCCGCCGCCGATCCGCTGCTTGACCGGCTGGCGGCGGTCTTCCAGAGGCCGGAAGTGGTCGAGATCCAGATCGAGGGGCACACCGACCCCACCCCGATCCGGAGCCGGCTCTACCCCTCGAACTGGGAGCTTTCGGCCGCGCGCGCGATGAGCGTCTTCCGGGCGCTGGCCGAACGGGGCGTGCCCCGCGGGCGGATGATGGCCGCGGGCCTCGGCGACCGGCACCCCGTGCCCGGGCATCCGGAGCTCGCCCGGCGCGTGGACATCGTGCTGTCCTTCCGGCCGGTCACCGATCATCCGGACGAAGGCGCGCGCGGCGGCCGACTGATGTTCCACGAGCACCGGCCGGCGGTCGCGCCGCCCAGGGGGATCTAGCGATGGCGCGACGGAAGAAGTGGCCGGTCGAATACAAGCCGAATCCGGAATCGTGGATGACGACGTTCGCCGACCTCGTCAGCCTGATGCTGACCTTCTTCATCCTGATCGTCTCGATGTCCACGCTGGACAAGACGGGACTGTCGGACATCTCGACCTTCTTCCGCAAGGCCGTTTCCGTGCTCAACGCCGGCGAGAAGACCGAGCTCACGCTGATCCCTCCCATTCAGCTCCAGCGCATCGTCTCCCCGCGCGAGCTGATGCTCGCGATGCGTCAGAACAGCCATGTCATCCTTGAAAACAGCACGCTGAGCCACAAGGTCAAGGCGGTGATCATCAAGGAACGGCTGTTCCTGCGCATCCCCGATCAGGTGCTGTTCGCGCCCGGAAGCGCCAAGCTCAGGCCCGAGCACATTGCGGCGCTCAGGAAGCTTGCCCGCCTGCTGGCCGCGTCTCCGGGCCGCATCCGCGTGCAGGGGCATACGGACACCCGGCTCGACCTCGGAGCCTTTCCGGACCCGTGGAGCCTGTCGCTGGCCCGGGCGGCATCGGTCTTGCATGTGCTCGAACAGGCCGGCGTGGATCCGGCCCGGCTGTCGCTGGCCGGATACGGGCCCTCCCGTCCGGTTTCGACGGATGCCACCCCCTTCGGGCGCGCGCGCAACCGCCGGGTCGAGATCATGATTTACAAGTAGGCACCCAACTGGAGGCAGAAATGGCAGAGGAAAAGACCGAAGGCAAGGACAAGAGCGGACTTCTGCAGATCGTCAACCTGGCGCTGATGGTCGTGATGCTCGCACTCGGCGGATTCATCGCCTGGAAGCTCATGCAGCTCGAGCAGATGCCCCAGGCCCAGGCGCAGCTTCCCGCCAAGAACGAGCAGCCCGTTCCCGAAGCGGAGGACGAGTCCGAGGCGCCGCCGGTGATGATGGATCTGGACAACATCACGGTGAACCTCGCCGACACCGACGAAAGCCGCTTTCTGCGGGCGAAGATCAAGCTGGAGGTGCGCGGGGAGGAGGCGAAAGCGAAGGTTTCGAACAACCTGCCGAAGATCAACGACCTTCTGATCACCGTGCTCTCCGGCAAGACCTTTGCCGAAATCCGCACGCCGGAGGGCAAATACGCCCTGAAGGAAGACCTGATCTACCGCATCAACCGGCTGATTGGCGGCAAGCCGGTGAAGAACCTCTATTTCACCGACTTCGTCTCGCAGTGATGGAGCAGGCAGCGTGAGCGAACCGGTTCTCGCCCCGGAGGAAGTCGAGGCGCTGATGGCGCAGGTGGCGCCGGAGGAGCGGCAGGCCGCGCTGTTTGCCAGCCTCCCGCCGCTCAGGCAGCCCGAACATGTGGAACCGGTCCGGCTGGGCGACCATCTGGGCGACGGTCCCGAGCGCTACCCGATGTTCCTGAACATCCAGGAACGGCTGGTCGAGGCGCTGAGCGAGGAATGGGGCGCGCTGTTCAAGTCGGATCTCACCGTGAAGCTCGCCCGCCACGAAGTCCGCCCCTACCGGGAGATCATCGCCAGCGATACCCCGAGCCTGTACCTCGTGTTCACCGCGGGCGACTTCGGGCGGATGATGCTCACGCTCGATGTGCCGCTGGTCGTCGCGCTTGTCGATGCAATGCTGGGCGGCATCGGAGAAGCGCCGGACGATGCGGCCGTGCTCTCGCCGGTGGAGCGCCGCCTTGCCGGGCGCATCGGGGAGCGGCTTGCGGATCTTCTGACCGAAGTCTGGCAGCCGGTGCATCCGCTCCGGTTCCAGACCTTCCGTCAGGACACCGATCCCCAGTTCCTCGCCGTCACCAACGCCGCCGACGCCTGCTTTTCCACACATTTCGAGATCGCCGCCGGAGATGCGGCGTTTGCGATGGCCACGCACTACCCGCGCCCGTTTCTCGAGCCCGTGCTCGACAAGCTGAAGGCCACGGTGAACGAGGAAACGAGCGAACTGGATGCCGAGTGGAGCGCCGAGCTTTCCCGAAGCCTGGCCCAGGCGCCGGCCGTGCTGCGCGTGGAACTCGGCACCTGCCGGCTCGATGTGGGCCGGTTCCTGAATCTTGCGCCGGGCGATTTCCTGCCGCTGTCGCGCCGGGTCTCCGATCCCTGCCTGATCCGCACCGGCCGCACGCCGCTGTTCCGCGCGCGCGCCGGCGAACGGGACGGCATGCTGGCCGTCGAAATCCTCGAACCCGTTTCTCCAGGAGGACAGACATGAGCGAAGCTCCCAACGCCAATGCCCCGAAAGGCACGGACGGCGCCCCGAACCTTGAAGCGATCCTGCATGTGCCGCTCGAAGTCTCGGTGGAACTGGGCCGCATCGAGATGCCCCTGCACGCCGTGGCCCGGCTCGGACGCGGCGCGGTGGTCGAACTGAACAAGGAGGCGAGCGCCGAGGTCGAGATTCTCGCCAACGGCCGCGTGTTCGCCCGCGGCGAGGTCGTTTCGACCGGCGACAAGCTCGGCGTCCGGATCACCGAGATCGTCCCGGCCGGCGCCCGCATCCAGTCGCTCGCCTGAGATGGACGCGGGCTTTGCCTGGCTGCTCGTGCAGGCGCTGGCGGCGCTGGCCGCGGTGCTCGGCCTGTTCGCGCTCCTCGTCTGGGCCTTTCGTCGTCTGCCCTGGAACGGAGCGAAACTTCCACGGGCGTTTTCGGTCGAGGCCCGGATCGCGGTCGATTCCCGCCACCAGATCCTCGCCGTCCGCCATGAGGGCCGGCGCTACCTGATCGCGCTTGGCCCTGCGGGCCTTGTGCAACTCGATCCCGGCCGCGCGCTTGCCACGCCCGACAAGCCGGAAGCGGAGGCAAAGGAATGATCCGTGGCCTGATCGTCATTTTTCTGACGATGCTCGGGCCGGAGCTTGCCGGTGCCGCCGAGATCCCGACCCTTTCGATCGAACTCGGCGCCGAGGACGATCCGGACGCGTGGTTCACCGGCCTGAAGATCGTCGCGTTGCTGACGGTGCTGACGCTGGCGCCGTCGATCCTCGTGATGATGACCTCGTTCACGCGGATCCTGGTCGTGTTCGCGTTTCTCAGGCAGGCGCTCGGCACGCAGCAGTCGCCGCCGAATCAGATCCTCGTGGGGCTGGCGCTGTTTCTGACCGTGTTCGTCATGATGCCCACCTGGCAGCGGATCGACGCCGAGGCGCTCACGCCCTACCTCAACGAGGAAATCAGCCAGAGCGTGGCCGTCGAGCGTGGGCTTGCCCCGATCCGCTCGTTCATGCTCCGGCAGACGCGCGAGGACGACCTGCTGCTCTTTCTCCGGGCCGCGGACATTCCGAAGCCGAAGACGGAGTCGGACACCCCGCTGCACGTGCTGATCCCCGCGTTCGTGATCAGCGAGCTGCGCACGGCCTTCGAGATCGGCTTTCTGATCTACATCCCGTTCGTGATCATCGACCTGGTCGTCGCCAGCGTGCTGATGAGCATGGGCATGATGATGCTGCCGCCGGTGATGATCTCGCTGCCGCTGAAAATCATTCTGTTCGT
>CAYNLY010000073.1:0-5273 GCA_964398225.1 uncultured Zetaproteobacteria bacterium | reverse complement strand
TCCATCCGGTCCGGGCCGAACGGATGCCCGCCGGGAAACCCGTAGGCGGCCAGCTCCGGCCCGAGATAGACGAGCGGCTTCAGCCGCTCAGCGCCAGCCACAGCCATCCGGCGATCCCTGCGCTCGTCACGAACAGGCCGGCGGCAAGCACGGCCATGTTGCGCGCGGCATCGCGCTTGCCGACGCGCCAGGCCTTGTAGGCAAACCACGCGCAGCCCGCGGCCAGCGGCCCGGAAAGCGCCAACAGGCTTACGAGCAGCATGCGGCCTCTGCGGCCCGGGCCGGCTCGATCCGGGCCAGAAAGCCGACCGGACCTGGGTCTTCTTCCAGCGGAATCCGCACCCGGTACCCGCTGCCCGGCGCAAGCTCAATGGCCGCATCGTCCGCGGCGCGACGCATCGCGTCCAGGCGAAAGCGGCGCACGCCCTGAGGCGTGACCAGCTCGAGCTCGTCGCCGACCGCGAACCGGTTGCGCACCTCGATCTCGGCCCAGCCCCCGGAAAACCCGGCCAGCTCGCCGACCATCCGGCTGATTCCGATCCGGGAGACGCCGTCCGCATAGTTCTGCAGCGCCTCGGGGCGCTTGCGCGTGTAGAAGCCGTCCGTGTAGCCGCGGCTTGCCAGCGCATCGAGATCGTCAAGCAGCCGCGCATCGAACGGACGCCCGGCGACCGCGTCGTCGATGGCCTGACGGTAGGCGCGGGTGACGCGGGCGACGTAATACGGGGACTTCGTGCGCCCCTCGATCTTCAGCGAATCCACGCCGATCGAAACGAGCCGCGCGACATGCTCGATCGCGCGCAGGTCCTTCGAGTTCATGATGTAGGTGCCGTGCTCGTCCTCGAGCACCGGCATCGCCGCGTCGGGCCGGGTGGCCTCGCCGAGCACGAACGGACGCGAAGCCCGTGGATGCCGGCCGGCGTCCTCGGCCGGCCGGATCGGGACGATTTCCCCGGTCTCGCGCTCGACCGCCTCATGCACGCCGTATTCCCAGCGGCAGGCGTTCGTGCACACGCCCTGGTTCGCGTCGCGATGGTTGAAGTAGCCCGACAGCAGGCAGCGGCCCGAATAGGCGATGCACAAAGCGCCGTGCACGAACACCTCGAGCTCGATGTCCGGGCAGCGCTGGCGGATTTCCTCGACCTCATCGAGGCTCAACTCGCGCGAAAGAATCACGCGGCGAATGCCCAGAGACTGCCAGAAGCGGACCGATGCCCAGTTCATCGTGTTCGCCTGCACCGACAGATGCACGGGCAGCTCCGGCCAGCGCTCGCGCACGATCGCGATCAGGCCCGGATCGGCCATGATCAGCGCATCCGGGCCCATCGCGACGATCGGCTCCATGTGTTCGACGAAATGTGCAAGCTTGTTGTTGTGCGGCAGGATGTTGCAGGCGACGAAGAAGCGCCGGCCCGCCGCATGCGCCTCGCGGATGCCCGCAGCCAGCGCCTCGTGATCGAAGGCGTTGTTCCGGGCCCTGAGGCTGTAGCGCGGCAGCCCCGCATAGACCGCGTCCGCCCCGAAGGCAAAGGCGGTGCGCATGTGCTTCAGGCTGCCGGCGGGCGCCAGCAGCTCGGGCGCAGGCCTCACTTCAGCGTGGCCAGCCATGCGATCAGATCGGCCTGCCGGGCCGGATCGCAGATGCGCTGCGCCGGCATCTTCGTCCGCGCGTTGGCATCGCCGGTGAACGTGCGCACGGCCGCCTGGCTGTCGCAGACCCATGCGGCGAGATGCCCGGCATCCCAGACCCAGCCGCCTGCGGCCAGCGCGGGGGAATACTTCATGTCCGGCATGCTGCCCGCTTTGCGGCCGACCACGCCGGCGAGCCCCGGCCCGACCTTCCGGCGGGCATTCGTGTTGTGGCAGCTCAGGCACTTCCGGCCGATGCGCGCGCCGTTTTTGGCGTCGCCGGCGGGAGCGACGGCCGCGGCCTTCGGCTGCGCGGGCGCCGGAGCAGGAGCCAATGCTTCCGGAGCGGATGCGCCGGATGAGGGCTTCGGCGCCGGGGCTTCCGTGCTTCGGCCGGCGGGCATCGGCGCCTTGCGCGCGGCAGGGCGCGGAGCGGCTTCGGACGGGGCTTTCGCGGCCTTCGCAGGCGACTGCGCCGGCGTTTCCGCGGCCGGCATCTCCGCCCGGGCAGATGATTCGGATGCGGCGGTGGCGGCCCTCTCCGTGGCGGACGGCGCCGCCTGCTTCACGGGTTCCGCCTTGCCGGGCGTTTCGCTCACGGCCGGGGATGGGGCCGGCGCCTTCGGCACTTCTCTTCCCTCACAGGCGGCAAGGCCTGCTGCCGCCAGCATCAGAGCGATCAGAGTCCAGCGTTGGTTTCCGTGGTTCCTCATCGTGGCACTCCTTTTCCGGATCTTCGCACCAACTGTAGCAGGAATGGCGATTACGTGCGCCGGAAACACAAGCGGGGCGCCCGAGGGCGCCCCGCCGTGCGGTGGCCAGCGGCTTACGCCGCCTCCTCGCCCGCCTCCTCCGGCGGCTCGGAGGCGCCGCTGTCGTCGACGATCTGGCCGAGCTCCTCGGCCACCTCGGCGTCCGCCTCGCGCTCCGGCTCCTCCTCTTCGAACTCCGGCTTCGGAGCCATGCGGGTGGCAAGGCCCGTGCCCGCCGGCAGCAGGCGGCCGAGGATCACGTTTTCCTTGAGGCCGTTCAGCCAGTCCACCTTGCCGGCCAGCGCCGCCTCGGTGATCACGCGCGTCGTCTCCTGGAACGAGGCCGCGGAAATGAACGACTCGGTCTGCAGGCTCGCCTTGGTGATGCCGAGCAGCACCGGCTCGAAGGTCGCCGGCGGCTTGCCCTCGGCCTCGAGCTTCCGGTTGACCTGCAGCACGCGTTTGCGCTCCACCTGCTCGCCGGCCAGGAAGCTGGACGCGCCCGGATCGACGATCTGCACCTTGCGCATCATCTGGCGGACAATGACCTCGATGTGCTTGTCGTTGATCTTCACGCCCTGCAGGCGGTAGACCTCCTGGATCTCGTCGATCAGGTACTTGGCCAGCGCCTCCACGCCGAGCACGCGCAGGATGTCCTGGGGCGCGGGCGAGCCTTCCATCAGCCGCTCGCCCTTTCGCACCCGGTCGCCTTCCTGCACGAGGATCTGCGATCCCTTCGGGATCTGATACTCGATCGGATCCCCGCCGTCGTCCGGCCGGATGTAGACGCGCCGCTTGCCGCGGATGTCCTTGCCGAACTCGATGACGCCGTCGGCCTGGGCGATGAAGGCAAGGTTCTTCGGCTTGCGCGCCTCGAACAGCTCGACGACGCGCGGCAGACCGCCGGTGATGTCCTTGGTCTTGCCGGCCTCGCGCGGGATGCGCGCGATCACGTCGCCCGCCTTCAGCTCCTCGCCGTCGTCGACGTTCAGAATCGCGCCCGGGGAGAGGAAGTAGCGCGCGGGCGCCTTCGTCCGCTCGAGCATGATCGGATCGCCCTCCGGATTCTTCGGATCGACGATCTGGATCTGCGGCCTGAGCGCCTGCTTGCGGGTGTCCATCTGCTGGGTGACGACCCGGTTCGAAAGGCCGGTGACGTCGTCCGACTGCTCGCGGACCGTGACGCCGTCGACCAGGTCCACGTAGCGCACCTTGCCGTCGACCTCGGCGATCAGCGGCATCATGTACGGATCCCACTCGGCGAGCTTCTGGCCGGCCTTGACCTTGTCGCCTTCCTTCACCAGAAGCCGGGCGCCGTAGGGCACGCGGTGCCGCTCGAGCTCCTTGCCGGACGCATCCCGGATGACCACCTCGGCATGGCGGTTGATCACGATGTTCTCACCGGCCGAGTTCGTCACGGTGATCGCCGATTCGAATGCAGCCACGCCGGCGAACCGGGCCTCGACATGGGCCTGCTCGGCCGCGCGCGAGGCGGTGCCGCCGACGTGGAAGGTCCGCATCGTCAGCTGCGTGCCGGGCTCGCCGATCGACTGCGCGGCGATCACGCCGACGGCCTCGCCGATCGAGACCGGCGTGCCGTGGGCGAGGTCGCGGCCGTAGCAGTTCGCGCAGACGCCGTCCTCGGCCTCGCAGGTCAGCACGGAGCGGATCCGGACCGACTCGATGCCCGCCTCGTCGATCTTCGCCGCGAGCTCCTCGTTGACCATCGCGCCGGCGGGGGCAACTTCCTCGCCGGTGATCGGATCAAGCGCGGGCTCGAGCAGCACGCGCCCGAGGATGCGCTCGGAAAGCGGCTCGATGACCTCGCCGCCCTCGACCAGCGGCGTCATCGTGATGCCGTTCTTCGTGCCGCAGTCCTGGATGCGCACGACCGCATCCTGGGCCACGTCCACCAGACGGCGCGTCAGGTAGCCGGAGTTCGCGGTCTTCAGCGCCGTGTCGGCCAGACCCTTGCGGGCGCCGTGCGTGGAAATGAAGTACTGCAGGATGGTCAGACCCTCGCGGAAGTTCGAGGTGATCGGCGTTTCGATGATCGAGCCGTCCGGCTTGGCCATCAGGCCGCGCATGCCGGCCAGCTGGCGGATCTGCTGGGCGGAGCCGCGGGCGCCGGAGTCGGCCATCATGAACACCGGGTTGAAGGTCTTGGTCTTTTCCTTCTTCTTGCCGTCCGGAGAGACGACCTCCTCGGTCGCAAGGTTTTCCATCATCGCGCGCGCGACCTTCTCGGTCGTGTGCGTCCAGAGGTCCACGACCTTGTTGTAGCGCTCGCCGGCCGTAATCAGGCCGTCGGAATACTGCTTCTGGACCTTGGCCACTTCCTTTTCGGCCGCGGCCACGAGCTTTTCCTTCTCGGCCGGGATCACGACATCCTCGAGCGCGAAGGACGCGCCCGAGCTGGTCGCATAGTGGTAGCCGAGCACCTTCAGGCGGTCGGCGAGCAGCACGGTGGCCTTGTTGCCGGCCAGCCGGTAGCTCTGCTCGATCAGACGGGCGACGTCCTTCTTCGTCAGCTCGCGGTTGATCAGCGAGAACGGAAGCTCGTCCGGCAGAATCGTGGACAGGATCGCGCGGCCCGCCGTGGTCTGCTCGCGCTTGCCGCGGATCCGGCAGCTGATGCGCGCGTGCAGGTCCACCGCGCCGGCATCGAGCGCCCGCTCCACCTCGGCCGGCGAGGCGAACGCCATGCCCTCGCCCTTTGCGAACGGCCGCTCGCGGGTGAGGTAGTAGATGCCCAGCACCATGTCCTGCGTCGGCACGATGATCGGCTTGCCGGTGGCCGGGCTCAGGATGTTGTTGCTGGACAGCATCAGCGCCCGGGCCTCGACCTGCGCCTCGACCGAGAGCGGGACATGAACGGCCATCTGGTCGCCG
>CAYNLY010000072.1:0-5538 GCA_964398225.1 uncultured Zetaproteobacteria bacterium | reverse complement strand
GCGCGCCGTTCGGGGCCGACAAGCTTGTTTCGCTTTCCCTCGCGCATGAATTTTGCTTGAATCCCTCCTTCGCGTTCACTTGTCTGGAAGAATTGAGGAGGGAGACCGATGAACCTGCCGCTCTGGCTTCAGGGCATGTTGCCCTTTCCCCAGCAGCCCGTGCTGTCGCTGGTGCTGCTCTTTCTGCTGGTGACCTTTCTGATGTGGATGGCCCGCATGCCTGTGGAGGGTTTCATTCGCCGGGCGTTTCTGGGACTGGCCAACGGGCTGCGCTATGTGGGCAAGTGGCTGGATCTGCACGCGGGCAGCCTGTGGCGGCGGGCCGACGATCTGGCCTGTGAGTATTTCATCACCCAGTTCGAGAACAAGGTGGACGGCCATTTGGGCAAGCTCCGCGATCTGGTGGACAAGGATCTGGTGCGGTTCCCAGAAATCCACCGCCAGCTCACGGAGATGGGCAACCGGTACGACGACGCCTTCCGGCAGGCCCAGGAGGCCAAGTGGCCGGCGCCGGTGGAATGCGGCCGGCTGAACAATCGCATGGAGGAGGCCGAGCGAAAGGGCGACGACAAGGCCGGCGCGCTCAGGGCGCTGGCACGGGAGCTGGAGCGCGAGCACAAGGCGGCCGTTGCGGCCTACCGGAAGGAGGCGCATAAGCGGTTCAAAGCGCTGAAGCGGCTGCGCAAGCCGGTCAAGGGGCTGCGGGCGACGGCCGACAAGCTGGCCGACATGATCGGGCGGCTGGATTCGCGCATCAAGGGCGTGGACCGGCAGCTCAAGGAATATCTCGAGATTCGTCGTCAGGACGAGCGCGAGCCGCTGCTGCGCGCGGCGAATCATTCGGTGCTGACGCGGTTCATGATCGGCCTGTTCGTGTTCGCGATCGTCTGCGGCGGTGGCTTTGTGAACTTTCTGCTGATCCAGCGGCCGATGGCCGAGCTGGTCGGCGGTGGCTATCTGGGCGGCGTGCAGGTGTCGTCGGTGGCCGCGATGGTGGTGCTGCTGCTGGAGCTTGCCGCGGGCATCGTGCTGATGGAACTGCTGGGCTTTACGCGGCTTGCGCCGCAGTTCGAAAACGTCGATCCGGCCATCCGGCGCAAGGCGGCATGGGTTGCGGGCGTGGTGCTGATCGCGCTTGCGGCTTCGGAGGCGGGGCTTGCGATGCTGCGTGAGTATCTCGTCGCGGCGGATGCGCAGACGAGGGCGATGCTCACGGGCACGAGTCCGGAGACTGCCGGCGACCTGATGCACGGGGCCCCGCTGATCCTTCAGGCCGTGCTGGGATTCGTGATTCCGCTGGTGCTGGCCTTCGCCGCGGTTCCGCTGGAGATGCTGTTCCATACGGTGCGGATCGTCGGACAGCGGTTGCTGTGCATGCTGATGTGGCTGGGGTCGGGCCTGATGCGCGTGCTGGGCTTCCTCGCCGACCGGCTGCACCGGATCATCATTGCGATCTACGACGTGCTGATCTTTTTCTGGCTGACGCTGCAGCGCTGGTTTGCGCCGCTGTTCGCGCGTTTCGCGGAGGGCCGGTGATGCGTGGACTGCGAATCTTCGCCGGACTGATCCTGCTGGCGCTGGCCGGCTGTTCGCTGGATATGGGGGCACGGGCGCTGTATGTGCTCGTCGATGTGTCCGGAACCTATCACCGGGAGCTGCCCAAAGCCGTGAACGCGGTGCGCTATCTGGTCGCGGAGGCGCGGCCGAACGATTTTCTGGCGCTGGCGAAGATCTCCAGCCGCAGCTTCTCCGACCGTGAGGTGATCTTCGCGCGCAAGTTCCCCTCCCGGCCGTCCGAGGCAAACGCGGTGAAGCGCGAACTCAAGCGCGAGATCGATGCGTTTGCCCGCACGCCCGCCTCGGCCTATACGGACATCCACGGCGCGCTCTACCAGAGCGTGCACCAGCTGCAGGACAAGAAGGCCCGGCTGCGCGCGGTGATCCTGTTTTCGGATCTCGTTGAGGACATCGCCGGCGTCGATCGCTCGATGAAGCTTCCCGACATGCATGGCGTGCATGTGCTGGCCGTCGATGTGATCAAGCTGCGCAAGGACAATCGTAATCCCCGCAACTACTACCGCAGGATCGAGCGCTGGCGCAAGGAGGTGCTCTCGGCCGGGGCGGAGAGTTTCACGGTGGTGGACGACGCGTCCAGTCTGCCCGAGGTGCTTCGTCAGCTGGAGGAGCGCGCTTAGGGGTGGTGCGCAACATCCATGTGTTTTTCGGGATGGCGGGGTTCAGGGCAGGCGATGGCCTGATGGATTTCATCACCCCGGATGAACTGCGGAAGACCAGGGATTATATCCTGCGGGCCAATCCGAGGAACGAAACGGTGGTGATCGGACATCCGTTCCTGGCTCTGGTGACCCCCGAACATCCGATGGAGCACTTCGACGCCACGGTGATCGATTCCTCGCTGGTGCGGGAAGGGGGAATGGTGTCGCTTCCGGTGGCGATACCATTCGAGACCCAGCATCCGGTCGATTTTTCGCAGTCCGAAGAGCCGCCTCCGATCGAGCGCTTTCACGCACTGGCCGACAGCCCGTGGTCGGCGTTTGACCGAATGCTGGAGGAGCTGGCCGCACTGGCGAAGTCGAATCCTGAGCTTTACGGGAAAATGGCCGATGCCCTGGTTCGCCTGATGGAGCTCCGGCGGCTGATTCGCATCGCGGGGCTGACGACCGAGATTCTTCCCAACGCGCTCTCAAGACTCGTTCACTGATCGTCTCGTCCCGTCGAGCCGGGCGGGGCTTGTTTCCAACTCATCCCCTCGCCTCCGAGTTTCCGCCACAAGCTTGTGAACAGGGCGAACGACGCTCGCCCGTAACAGGATGCCTCCGGATCATCGAGAAGGAGGTATTCAACATGCAAATCGATCGGATTGACCATGATGATTTCGAATGGCGGCAGTGCATGGGAGAGGGTGCCGAATTGGTTGAATCCGGGCCGTATGGACGGCATCGCTACGAATACCCGTGGGACTTTTTGCGCTGCGAGGGCGACCCCACGGATGACCGTCCCATCGGCCCATTCCTTTTCCCAATCTTGTGATCCGGGACCGAAGCCGGTTTGCGCGATGAAATGCGCATCCCCAACCAAGGGAAGGAGGTATGACAAATGAAAAACAACAAAACCATGCGCCTGACTAGGCTGTCTCTGTTGTTGGTCGCGGTCGTGGCGATCAGCGCTTGCGCTCCCACGCAGTACAATGCCTCGGTTACGCGCAAGACGTCTCAGCTCGATCTTTCCTACGAGCCGAAAGGCCATGGAGGACTGGAAGGACGCACGATTGGTGTGCTGAACTTCCGGTTTGATACAAAAGGCCCCAGCCAACTGCTTCCAGGCGGTGGATACCGTTCGGCTCCTGCCATGGACAATGAGCTGCAGCGCGAGCTGGTGAGCGCCTACACGCGCGATATTGACGCGATTGTGACCGCCCATGGAGCGCGCGTTTCTGGCCCCTACGAAAGCTATGAGGAAATCCCCTACGGGGCGAAGGAACGAATGATGCTTCTCGTGGAGCCGAAACTGACCATTTCGCTTTATCCGGTCCAGACATCCGAAAAGGATTCCTCGATGGGCGCAGCCCATGAGGAGGATGGATACTATTTCGCGCGCGCCGAGGGCGTTTTCCGGTTCCGGGAGCCTATGACCAATGAGGTGATTCTGGTCAAGCGTGTGAAGGCTGAAGTAAAGTCGGAGCCGTATCACCATGCCTACAAGACTTCGCTGGAAGGCGAGAACATCGTACTTGGCTTGTTCAAGCGTGCGGCGGTGGCCGACTTCAAGGAGTCGGACAATCGGCTTCAGCGCAGGAATCAGGCGATCACGGCGCTCTACGGAAAACTGATGGCTGCCGTGGATACGGCACTTGATCCGCGGGAGCTTGCAATGCATGAGGACGAGATTGCCCGGCTGAAGAAGATCAAGCGTTTCTGATCGACATTGCCTGATGCGGGAAAAGGGGGCGCAAGCCCCCTTTTTCACGAGGGTCAGCACAGATTGGCATCAATGACAAGCTTGTGAGGCAGGAAATCGCGGGCATTGCCGAACATGCTTCGATAAGAAGGGCTTCAATAAGTGCTGACGAACGGTATCTTGATGCCGGATTGATTTTGACGAAGTCCGATTCTGGGAGGAAAAAGCTTGAGGCGTCCGCGTCTGAAACTGGCCTGGAGCGCGCTGAAACTGGCTTTTGGAGGCGCTGCGAGCCCGGTGGTGGCGGTGCTGGTCGTGCTTGTCGTCGCTGCCATCGGCTGGGCTGGGGATACCCTGTATTCGATGGCCCCCGGGTCTCCATGGTGGCTTGCGCCGCTGGGACTGCTGCTGGTGCTCTTTTTCTGGGGCGGCCGCAAGGCCGAACTGATCTCCCCGGTGGTCCGGCAGGGTCCGGCCAAGCCCGCGCGGGTATTGATCTGGTTTTTGAGCCCGCCCGGGGGGCCGGGGCTGGAGCGGGAGACCGACCCGAATGCGATGCGCTCCTGGCGGATGGCGCACGAGGCCATCTCGCATCATCATCAGCGCGGACGACTGGAGCGGGTGGTCGTGATTCCCTCGGCCGATGCGGGATCGAAAAGGAACGGCACATTCAGGTTTATCGACGATTTCCGGCACACGATGGCGGTTTCCACCGGGATTCCGGCGGATTGGGTCCGGCTGGCTCCCGGGTGCCAGTACGGCGTGGATTTCGAATCGGCGGAGGAACTGAGCGAAGTGCTGGAGAACACCCTCGAGGAGCTGGCCGCGGAAGGCTATAGCAGCGAGGACGTTGTGATCGACGTGACCGGAGGGCAGAAGCCTCCGGCGGTGATCGGAGGGATTTTCGGCCTGGGTGACGGGCGAAGAATCGAGTATGTGAGTACGGGCGATTACGACGTGCTCGAATACGATATTACGCTGGAGTAGGAACGATGGTGACGATTGACGTTTCACAGCTTTATGCGGATACCGGCACGGCCAAGCTTTCACGGCTTCCCGACTACGAGGCCGCGGCGCTCGATCAGGCCGGCGAGGGGCAAGTGGTGAAACTGACCGGCGCCGGGCCCGTCTGGCTGTATCTGCGGCTGGCCCATGCGCTGCACGGCAAGGCCTTGAAGCTGATCTACGATTCGCCGGCTACGGGAGAGGTGGTGATCTTTGATCACGACCCCCACGGCTGAGGGATTGGCGATGCGTCGGATATTCGTCGACGGAGCCGGAGGCTGAGCGATGACCTGGTGGATGTGGCTCATTCTGATCTTCCTGGTGCTCACCTGGCTCGAGTCCGTGGCGGTGACGAACCCGACACAGGCCGACAGCCCAGAGCGGGATGGGGGAAACGCGGCTTCCGACGACCTCGAGGATTTCGAAAACGGCGACTCCGACGATGACGACGAGAAATCCTGGGTGGAAGAAATCAACGAGGATCTGGAGCGCGAGTGGATCCTGTACGGCGACGACGATGACGCCCTCTAGCGAGCGCTTCGGTTGTCCACGGCCTCGACGTTGCCCAATCTTGGGAAGCGGGGGTGGTGCCCGGCCGATCGGTAAAATGCCTCC
>CAYNLY010000071.1:0-5892 GCA_964398225.1 uncultured Zetaproteobacteria bacterium | reverse complement strand
CCGGATCCGCCGGGCCTCGATGCGCCCCCGCCGGGCGCGCAGGCGCAGTTCGAGCTTTCGGAACAGAAAACGGTGCCCGGCAAGCTCCGGATCGCCGGGTTGCCAGGCGCCGCTGAACAGGGCCAGATCGCCGTCGCCTTCCCAGTCGTCGAGGCTTCCTGGCGGCAGCCGCCCCCGAATGCGCGCGTTGACGAACAGCCGGCCCCGGAGGGCGCCGCCCGCCAGCGACGAAAGCCAGGGAAGGGCCTGGGCCTGGGCGCGCTGAAGCCGGAGCCGGGCGCCGACGAGCAGGCCGTCGTGGTCCCGGGCAAGCGTTGCCTCGGGGATCATCAACGCCCCATGGGCGAGCGTTCCCCGGAGGCGCTCGAGGCTCAGCCGGGCCTCTTCCAGCCGGAAGCGGCCGCTGCGGATTTCGACGGCCTGACCCTGGAGGCGCGCCTCGATGTCGTGCAGCGTGCCCGAAAGCGAAAGCCCCGCAAGCTGGACGGGCCATTGGCCGGGCCCGAGCTCCACGCGGCCGCTGTTCAGATCGAGCATCCCCTTGCCGGAGGCAAGCTCGAGCCGGCCGCGCAGGTTCGCGCGCATCCCGGCTCCGGACCATTGCCCCTCAAGCTCGATGCTCCCCGCATGGGCGGCGACCGAGCCATTGAAGCCACCGCCGGCCGGCCCGAATCCCTGCGCTTCAAGGGCGCCTTCGACAACGTTTGGCAGCGGCCGGCCTTCCGGCCAGCTGAGATCCAGCCCGCCCCGGATCCTGCCGTGAAGTCCGGAGAACGGAGCGGGCAGGCGGACGCCCGCCTTCGACCATTCGTCCAGGTCGAGCTCGGCATCGGCGAGTTGGAGCTCGATCCCCCGATGCTGCGCAAGCGACAGATGCCCGGCATGCGAAGAGCCAAGCACGCAGCGCTCGCCGCTCAGGGAGGAGGCGGTGGGCGCCCGGACAAGCGTGAGCGATTCGCAGGAAAGCTCGATGCGCGCGGGTTTCACGAAGCTTCCGAAGGCAAGCTCCGCATCCTCGCCAAGCTTCAGTCCCTCAAGCTCCAGCGTCACGGACGATTCCCCGCCTTTCATCACCAGCTTCGCAAGCGCAAGCGGGCCGCGGCCGGAAAACGAAGCCGCGGGTGCAGGCGCAAGCGCCGTCAACAGCGAGCCCAGCGCAGGCCATGCATCGGGCCAGAAAGATTCCGGCGTCAGGGTCAGCCGCCATGCCGGAGCCTCGGCTTCGAAGTCGGCGCGCAAGGCCCGGGCGTTGCTGCCCGCCCGGAGGCTCGCATGGGCATGGACGCCCGCGCCGCTCCGCTCAAGCTTCAGTCCGGTCAAACGGAGATCGGGCGCGCGTGTTCCGCCGTGTTCCAGTCCGCGCAGGTTCAGTTCCCCCGCGGCCAGCCAGCGCTTTCGGCTCCCCCGGACATTCAGCGCCCCGGAAAGCTCTCCGGAAAGCCCCGGATGCGCGGGCAGCAGCCGCGCAAGCCACAGGGCCGGCACGCGCGTGAGATGGATTTCGGTCCGGCATTGATCCCGGCAGACTCCGGAAAGCGCGACGACACCCTCCCCCAGATGGATGAAGGTATCGCGCAGCCTTATCCCGGCATCGGGCGCGCGCGAGAGTTTGCCGCGCACGCGGACGGGGGCGAGGCCGGAGCCGTCTTCAAGTCCGAGCTCGCCGAACAGGCTCCAGGTTCGGTCCTGGGCGTAGCGCATCGTCCAGGCACCGGTGGCGCTGCGTCCGGCAAGCAACGGCCGGATTGATTCGGGCAACGCCGCTATCCAGGCATCGGCCTGCCAGTCGCGTAAGCGCAGCTTGCCGAAGGCATGCGCGATGCGCCCGCGCCGGAACTGCACGCGGCCGTGGCCGTGGATGCTCGCGCGCCCGCGGCTTGCGCGCAGCTCCCATCCCATGTCCCGGTTCGGTCCGAGACGTCTCAGTTCCAGGTCGAAATCTTCGAGGATGGCGTGCGTTCCGGACGGGTTCATCAGCACCGCGCGGTCCAGATGCAGCCGCTCGAACGGAAGCCGGGGAAGGCGGAAGGACTCGGGGCCTGCCGGGGTCCTTCCCGGAAGGATCCGGGGCTTCACCAGCCGGATGGCTTCCGGCTCGAGCTTGCCGAGCAGAAGGGGCAGCAGACGGACCTCGACGATCAGCCTCGGCGCCTCGAGGTGCCAGCCGAAGAAGTCGAGCGCGGCGTGCTCAAGCTCGATGCCCGCGCCGTGCCAGAGCGACAGGCGCGCCCGGCCGTAGTTCAGCGAAAGATCCGGAATCTCGGCCAGCCGGGCCCGGGCAAGCTCGCCGGGATGGGAAAGATCGAGCCGGTGCGTGGCCAGCCACGCCGCACCCGCGAGCGCCGCCAGCGCGAGCAGGGTGCCGCGGAGCCAGGCCGGCATCTAGAGCAGGGCTTTCAGGCGCTCGTTGACCAGGGCCGGGTTCGCCTTGCCGCGAGAGGCTTTCATGACCTGGCCGACGAAGAAGCCCAGCAGGCGCTCCTTGCCGGCGCGGTATTCGGCCACCTGCTGGGGATGGGCCTCGATCACCTCGCGGATCAGACGGTCGATCTCGGCGGTGTCGGTGACCTGCTTGAGCCCCTTGGCTTCGATGATCGCATCGGCGTCGTCGTCCGAATCCATCATCGCATCGAGCACGTCCTTGGCGATTTTGCCCGAAATCGTGCCGTCGGCGATCCGGTCGAGAAGCCCCGCAAGGCGCCCGGGGCTCACCGGCGAGTTCTCGATTTCAAGCCCGCGCTCCTTGAGGCGCCCGAGCAGTTCGTTGGCCAGCCAGTTCGCGCACCGCTTGGGATCGGCCGGGTGGGCGGCGACGAGCGACTCGTACCAGGCGGCCAGTTCCCGCGTCTGCGTGAGCACATCGGCGTCGTAGGCCGACAGCCCGTATTCCTTCTCGAAGCGCCGACGCATCTGACCGGGAAGCTCGGGCATGCCCGCACGGATCGATTCGACCTCTTCCGGCGAAAGCCGAAGCGGGGGCAGATCCGGATCGGGGAAGTAGCGGTAGTCGTGCGCCTCTTCCTTGCCGCGCATCGAGCGCGTTTCGCCCTTGGCCGAGTCGAACAGCCGGGTTTCCTGCACCACCGTGCCGCCGTCCTCGATCAGTTCGATCTGACGCGCGGCCTCGTATTCGATGGCCTGCTTGATGAAGCGGAACGAGTTGAGGTTCTTCAGCTCCGTCCGCGTGCCGAAGGGCTCGCCGGGGCGCCGCACCGAGACGTTGGCGTCGCAGCGGAACTGTCCCTTCTCCATGTCCGCATTCGAAACGTCGAGGAAACGGACGAGCTGATGCAGCTGCTTGAGGTAGCTCACCGCCTCGTCGGCCGAGCGCATGTCGGGCTCCGAGACGATCTCCATCAGCGGCACGCCCGAACGGTTCAGGTCGATGTGGGAGACGCCTTCCAGGCCCTCATGCAGGCTCTTGCCGGCGTCCTCCTCCAGATGGATGCGCGTGATTCCGATGCGCTTCTCGCCCCCGGGGGTCGGGATGTCCAGATGCCCGTGCTCGACGAGCGGCACCGGAAACTGGCTGATCTGATAGCCCTTCGGAAGATCAGGATAGAAGTAGTTCTTCCGGTCGAACTTCGACTCCAGATTGATCGTGCCGTCGATGGCCAGTCCCGTGAGCACGGTCTTGCGCACGGCCTCCATGTTCAGCACCGGCAGCATCCCCGGCATTCCCAGGCAGACGGGGCAGGTCTGCGTGTTGGGTTCGGCGCCGAAGGTCGTCGGGCAGCCGCAGAAGCATTTCGTCTTCGTGTTGATCTGGACATGGACCTCCAGACCGATGACGATCTCCCAGCCGGCAAAGGCGCTCATCGTGCCCCTCCATCGATCCGCGGCATCTCCCGCGCAAAGTCCGTGGCCGCCTCGAAGGCCGCGGCCGCGCCAAGCAGCAGATCCTCGCGCCAGGCCGGCGCGATCCATTGCAGGCCGACCGGCAAACGGCTTCCTTCGCGGTCCACGAATCCGCAGGGCTGCGAGAGCCCGGGAAGACCCGCCAGGTTCACGGCGATCGTGAACACGTCGGACAGATACATCGTCAGCGGATCGTCCACGCGCTCGCCGAGTTTCCAGGCCGGCACCGGCGAGGTGGGCGTGGCGATCAGGTCCACCTTCGAGAAGGCCTCGATGAAGTCCTGGCGGATCAGGGTGCGGACCTTCTGCGCCTTCAGATAGTAGGCGTCGTAGTAGCCCGAGGACAGCGCGAAGGTGCCGGTGAGGATGCGGCGCTTGACCTCGGCGCCGAAGCCTTCGTCGCGCGTGCGGGTGTACATGTCGAGAAGATCCTCGGGGTTCTCGCAGCGGTGGCCGAAGCGTACGCCGTCGTAGCGTGCGAGGTTCGCGCTCGCCTCCGAGGGCGCGATCACGTAGTAGGCGGCGACGGCATACGGCGTGTGCGGCAGCGACACCTCGACGATCTCCGCGCCGAGTTCGCGGCAGGTTTCCAGCGAGGCCTCGACCCGGTCGCGGACATCGGCGTCCATTCCCTCGATGAAGTACTCCCGGGGCATGCCGATCCGAAGGCCGGTGAGCGTGCGCCGCTCGCAGGCACCGAGCCAGTCGATTTCGGGCGCGTCGGCAACCGAGGTCGCATCAGCGGCATCGTGTCCGCTGATCACCGAGGCCACGAGGGCCGCATCGCGCACCGAGCGCGTCATCGGTCCGGCCTGGTCGAGGGACGAGGCAAACGCGACGATGCCACGCCGCGAGACCCGCCCGTAGGTGGGCTTCAATCCGGTGATGCCGGTCAGCGCGGCCGGCTGGCGGATCGAGCCGCCGGTGTCGGTGCCGAGCGCGGCCGGGACCATGCCGGACGCCACGGCCGCCGCCGAGCCGCCCGAGGAGCCGCCCGGAACGCGCTCCGGGTCCCACGGATTCCGGCAGGGGCCGAAGGCGCTCGTTTCGTTGGACGAGCCCATCGCGAACTCGTCCATGTTGGTCTTGCCGAACAGCACCGCGCCCGCTTCCCGGAGCCGCGTGATCACATGCGCATCGTAGGGCGCCTGGAAGCCTTGGAGGATGTTCGAGCAGCACTGGGTGAGGCCGTCCTGCGTGCAGAAGATGTCCTTGATCGCGATCGGCAGCCCTTCCAGCTCGCGGGCCTCGCCCCGTTCGATCCGCCGGTCCGAGGCGCGGGCCTGCTCGAGCACCTGGTTCGCATCGAAGTGGACGAAGGCGTTGAGCTCGGGATTGAGCGCCTCGACGCGCTCGATGCAGGCGCGCGCAAGCTCCTCGGCACCCAGTTCCCGGCCGAGGAGCCGGTCGCGAAGTTCGGTCAGGGTGGCGTTTCCGGGAAGGTTCGCGGCCATCACTCAATCACCTTCGGCACGACATAAAGCCCGGATTCGACCTTCGGCGCGGGTTTCTGGAGCGCTTCGCGGCGGTTGCCGTTGGTGACGACATCGGCGCGCAGCGGCATCGGCACGTCGTGCGGATGGGCGGTCGGCGCTACCCCCTCGGTATCCACCTCGGAAAGCTGATCCACATAGCCGACGATGGCCTTCAGCTGCGGGCCGAGCTCGCGGGCCTCCTCGTCGGTGAGCCGGATGCGGGCAAGCATCGCGACCTTGCGAACATCGATCTCCATGACGCGCGGCATCCTCCGTCCTCTGAGAATGGGCGCCAAGCCTAATCGCGCGGCGGATGCGGCGCCACCGCCGATCATGGACGCACGCCCAGCCGGCCGACGAAAAAGTCGGTGCCGTCGATGCGCGCCTGCACGCCGTCCGGAAGGATCCGGACGATCTCGATCGCGCCCGCCCTTTCGCCTTCGCGGCGCACGCGGCCGTTGACGATGATCATCCGGGCGGCGGGGTCCGGGTCGTAGACGTGGGCCTGGATTTCGAAAGTGCCGATGCGTGCCTGCAGCTCCGGCGCAAGCCGCTCGAA
>CAYNLY010000070.1:0-6448 GCA_964398225.1 uncultured Zetaproteobacteria bacterium | reverse complement strand
GCACGTTCACCTGATTGATGCCCATGAAGTTGAACTCGACCGGATCCTCGGCCGTGGAAATGTTGACCTCGGGCCGGTTCAGCTCGGAAACCGCCGAATAAAGGCTCACGGTCTTGCCCGATCCCGTCGGCCCGGTCACGAGCACCATGCCGTAGGGCTGGCTGATCGCATGCTTGAACCATTTCAGCGACTGCTCGTCGTAGCCCAGCTTGGTCATGTCGAGCTGCAGGCTCGACGGGTCGAGCAGGCGCATCACGACCTTTTCGCCGAACAGCGTCGGCAGCACGGAAACGCGGAAATCGACGGTCTTGGCCTTGGACAGCCTCAGCTTGATGCGCCCGTCCTGGGGCAGGCGCCGCTCCGAGATGTCGAGCCGGGACAGAATCTTGATGCGCGAAACGATCGCATCCCGCATCTTCATCGGCGGGCGCATGATCTCGTGCAGCACGCCGTCGATCCGGTAGCGTACCCGCAGGACCTTCTCGTAGGGCTCGATGTGGATGTCGCTCGCGCCCCGCTTGATGGCATCGAGAAGGATCAGGTTCACGAGCTTGACGACCGGCGCACCTTCACTCTCGGCCGACAGCGTGTGCTCGTCGACCTCCTCGTCGCCAGTATCGACGACTTCCATCTCGCTGGCACCCATCTCTCCCATCAGCTCGTCGAGATGCGCATCGCCGCCGGTGATCTCGTCCAGCTTTTTCAGAAGCTGGCTTTCCTTGGCGATGACGACATCCACCTGGCAGCCGCTGATGAACGCGATTTCGTCCAGGCTGTTGATGTCGTAGGGATCGGCCACGGCCAGGGTCAGCACGTTGCCCTTGCGCCGGACCGGAAGCACCATGTTCTTGCGCATCACCTCCGGCGAAATCTTCGCAAGATCCGGCTTGATCTCGATCTTGTCGAGGTCGATCGCGGGCCGCCCGTAGGCCTTGGCAATGAACCGCACGAGCTCGTCCTCGGTGAAGATCCCCTGCTTGACGAGCTGGGCGGTGAGCGTGTCGCCGTTCAGCTTCGCCTCGCGGATGACGTTGTCCAGCTGCTCTTTCGTGATCTTCTGCTGTTTAAGCAGAATGTCTCCGAGACGCGTCTGCTTCATGCCGCCTTCCTCCAGCCTTCCAGCGGCGCATGCGCGCGCCCAAGCTCGCGCTCGATCCGGCGAAGCGCGGTTTCGGTATCCGGCGTCATGCCCTCGTGCCAGAACGCAAACGAGGCCGCGCCCTGCGCGATGAGCATCGGCAGCCCGTCCACGGCCCGGCGGAAGCCCGAGGCACACACGAACGGCGTCCGGCCATCGGGACGATAGACGCAGTCAAGCGCCAGCCCTTCGGATTCCGGCAGCCGGAACGGAAACGCATCCGACTCCCGCAGGCCGATGCTGGTCGCATGGATCCAGACCGGGCAGCCGGCCGCAATGCGGGCCACCGCGCGCTCGTCCCAGTCCAGTTCCCGAATCTCCACGCCCGGATGGGCTTCCCGCATGCTCGAGACGAACCGCGCCCTGCGCCCGGGATTGCGGTTGGCGACATGAATCCGCCGGCCACCCATCCGGACGACGGCATGCACGACGGCACGCGCGGTGCCGCCGGCGCCGAACAGCAGCACGTCTCGACCCTCAAGCCGCTCCATGCCGAGCCCCGTCAGCACCTGAACCAGCCCCTGCCAGTCGGTGTTCGTCGCCTCCCAGCCGGCCTCGCTCCGGCGCAGGGTGTTCACCGCTCCAATGCTCCGGGCATCGTCGTCGATGGCCGCGGCTGCTTCCAGCGCCGCCTCCTTGTGCGGGACGGTCACGTTCAGACCGCGCACGCCGGAAGCCCACAGGCCATCCAGCGCCGCATCGAGCCTTCCCGGCTCGACGGGAAACGGCACATAGACGCCATCGAGCCCGGCCGTTTCCAGAAACAGGTTCTGGAAACGCGGCGACAGCGAGTGCGCCACGGGCCATCCGACGATCCCATAAACCCCGGTCGTTCCTGATACTTTCACGCTTTCGCTAGCGTAGAGCGAGTTGTGCCGGCTGTCAAAGCGCAGCGGCGGCTATTCGACGGTCACGGACTTCGCCAGGTTCCGGGGCTGATCGACGTCGGTCCCGCGTGCAAGCGCAACCTCGTAGGCGAGCAACTGCAGAGGCACGGCGGCATAGAGCGGCGCGCCGAACTCGTCGCCCTCGGGGATGTGCAGCACACGGTCCACATCCTGAGGCGCGCCGTCCGCATCGAGGTCGGTGACGAGAATCACGCGCGCCCCGCGCGCGCGCACCTCGTGGAGATTGGACAGCACCTTGTCGAGATGAAACGCGCGCGGCGCAACCACGACGACCGGCAGCCGGCTGTCGATCAGCGCGATCGGTCCGTGCTTCATCTCCCCCGCCGCATAGCCCTCGGCATGCAGATAGGAAATCTCCTTGAGCTTCAGCGCACCTTCGAGCGCAAGCGGATAGCAGGGGCCGCGCCCCAGAAACAGCGCGCCGTGCGCGCCGGCAAACAGCGGCACGCAGCCCGCCACCTCCTGTCTTTGGCCGAGCAATCGCTCGATGCCGGCGGGGACCTCCCTGAGGCCAGCAAGATGCCGCCGTACCCCGTCCCCGGGAATGCTTCCGGCGCGTTCCGCAAGGCGCAGCGAAAGCAGCGCCAGCACGGCCAGCTGGGCCAGATATGCCTTGGTCGAGGCCACCCCGATCTCGGGGCCGGCGAGAAGTTCGATCAGCCCGTCGGACTCGCGCGCAAGCGACGAGGTGGGCACGTTGCAGATGGCCAGCGCCGGATTGTCCGGCGTGCGCGCCTTGAACATCCGGAGCGCCTCGAGCGTGTCGGCGGTCTCGCCCGACTGGGAGAGCGTGATCATCCAGCTGCCGGAGCCGATCACCGGATCGCGATACCGGTATTCGCTCGCAATGTCGACCTCGACGGGAATCTGCAGGTGCCGCTCAAGCCAGTAGCGGGCCGTGAGTGCGGCATGATAGGAGGTGCCGCAGGCCACCATCACGATCCGCTCGGGCATGCCGTTTTCCAGCATCGGCGCCTCGGGAAAGCGGATCCCGTCCGCACCCGCATAGGCCTGGAGAATGCGCGCCAGCACCTCGGGCTGTTCGTGAATCTCCTTTTCCATGTAATGGCGGAACCGCCCCTTGCCGTGGTCGGCGACGGCTGCGGGCATCGGCCGCCAGTCGATGCTGCGGGTCTTGCCGTTCGCATTCCTCAGACAGGCCGAGTCCCGCTCGATCCAGCCCCAGTCGCCTTCTTCGAGATAGGCGATCTCGCACGCAAGCCCCGCAAGCGCAAGCGCATCAGAGGCCACGAAATAACCTTCGGACGAACGCCCGAGCAGCAGAGGGCTTCCGCGCCGGGCGAACCAGACGCGTCCGCAAGCGGCGTCGAGCATGCCCGCAAGCGCATAGGCGCCCTGCAGTTCCAGCAGCATCTCCCGCCAGGCTTCCTCGGGCCCCGAGCAATGCCTGAGCTTCTCGTCGATCAGGTGCGGGATGACCTCGGTGTCGGTCTCGGAGACAAAGCGCGCGCCCGCCCGGGTCAGGCGATCGCGAAGCGCGGCATGATTCTCGATGATTCCGTTGTGCACGATCGCGGCATGGCGGCCCAGATGCGGATGCGCGTTCGTCTCATCCGGCGCGCCGTGGGTAGCCCAGCGCGTGTGCCCGATGCCGGTCGTGCCGGACAGCGGCGTCTGGATAAGCCGCGTCTTCAGCGCTTCGAGCTTCCCGGCCGCCTTCAGGCAGGCAAAGCCGCGTTTCTTTTGCACGCACAGCCCGGCGCTGTCGTAGCCGCGGTACTCCATGCGCTCCAGCCCCTCGATCAGCGCCCCGGCCACCTCCGTGCGGAGGCTTGCGCCGATGATGCCGCACATCGCCTCAGTCCTTGACCGGGCGCTTCCAGCCGGGCACGTGCTTGAGCTCGGGACGGGCCGACAGCGTGAGCCCTCCTTCCGGCACGTCGCGGGTGATGATGCTGCCGGCGCCGATCGTGGCCCCGCTGCCCACACGCACCGGAGCGATGAACTTGGTGTCGGAGCCGACGAACACGTCGTCGCCGATCCAGGTCTCGTGCTTGTTCGCGCCGTCGTAGTTGCAGGTGATCGAGCCCGCGCCGATGTTGCAGTTGCTGCCCATCGTGGTGTCGCCGACGTAGCTCAGATGATTGACCTTGCTGCCCCGGCCGATCACCGACTTCTTGACCTCGACGAAATTGCCGATGCGCACGTCCTCATCGAGCTTCGCCTCGGGCCTGAGGCGCGCGAACGGACCGATCCGGCAGCCGCTCGCAACCGAGGCCCCCTCGATCACGGAATGCGCCCGCACCACGACACGATCGTCGATCCACGAATCCGCGATCACCGCATGCGGCCCGATCTCGCATTCGTCGCCGATGTGCGTCGAGCCAAGCAGATGGCAGCCGGCGTGCACGACGGTATCCATGCCGAGCGAGACTCCCGCCTCGATCCGGACCGTGTGCGGCATCTCGATCGTCACGCCGCGAAGCTGCCAGTCCTCGATGATCCGACGCTGCATGATCGCCTCGACCTGGGCAAGCTGCACCCGGTTGTTCACGCCCAGCATCTCGTCGGAGTCACCCATCGGCACCGACTTGACCCGGTGGCCGGCCTTCAGCGCCAGGGGGACGATGTCCGGGAGATAATACTCCTTCTGGGCGTTGCGGTTCTCGATCTGGTGCAGAAGCTCGAACAGCACGCCCTTGCGCACGCAGTAGATCCCCGAGCTTACTTCGGGGATTGCCCGCTGCTCGGCATCGGCGTCCCGCTCCTCGACGATGGCCGCCACCTCGCCGTCCTCGTCCCGGACGATACGCCCGTATCCGGTCGGATCCGGCGGGGTTGCGGTCAGCACGGTCACGTCCGCTTCCATCTCCCGATGCCGCTGCACAAGCCTTGCCAGCGTCTCGGCGCGCAGCAGCGGCGTATCCCCGCAAACGATCAGCACATCGCGCACATCCCCGATGACCCGTTCGGCCTGGCGCACCGCATGCGCGGTTCCCAGCTGCCTGTCCTGGATCACCCAGTCGAGGTTTGCCGGCTGGCCGACGTGCGCCCGGACACGATCGGATCCGTGCCCGGTGACCACCGCAATCGCCTGGGGCGTGAGCTCCTCGACGGTGTGCAGCACGTGATCGATCATCGGCCGGCCGAGCACCCGGTGCAGAACCTTCGGAAGATTCGAGCGCATCCGCTTGCCCTTGCCCGCCGCGAGCACGCAAACCTGAAGATTGGGATGATGCAGTTGAGTCATCGCAAGCCACCTCCAGCAGCGACATGCAGCCTAGCGCGAACCGTGGCGCATCCAAACCCCGGAACGGAAAGGGGGGCTTGCGCCCCCCTGACCGAAACCCGAAGGATCAGCGCTTCTTCTTTTTCCTCAGCCACTCCAGGCGAGCGACCATGATCGCAAGCTCGGCCTCGGCCCGGGCGAGGTCGGTTTCGCCCTCGCGGCTTTCGAGCAGTTCGCGCGCCCTGCGTTCCGCCTCGATCGCCTGGGCCTCGTCCATGTCGGAGGCGCGTTCGGCCGTATCGGCAAGCACCGTCACCTGATCGGGCTGCACCTCGATGTAGCCGCCGGAGATGAACACCTCATCGACTTCCTCGCCGTTGTGGATGCGCAGCTCGCCCGGAGCGAGCTCCGAAACGAGCGGCGCATGCCTCGGCAGGATGCCAAGCTCGCCGGCACGCCCGGGAGCCACGAGGAAATCGCTCTCGCCGCGATAGACCTCGCGCTCGGCGGTCGCAACGAGCACGCTCATCGTGGCCATCAGCCCTTGGCCTCCATCTTCTCGGCCTTCTTCACCGCCTCCTCAATCGAGCCGACCATGTAGAAGGCCTGCTCGGGCAGGTGGTCGTATTCGCCCTCGAGAATGCCCTTGAAGCCCTTGATCGTTTCGTCCCGCTTCACGTAGACGCCGGGAGCGCCGGTGAAGACCTCGGCCACATGGAACGGCTGCGAGAGGAAGCGCTGGATCTTGCGCGCACGCGCGACGATCAGCTTGTCCTCGTCGGAAAGCTCGTCCATGCCGAGAATCGCGATGATGTCCTGGAGCTCCTTGTAGCGCTGCAGCGTGCGCTGAACGCCGGTGGCCACCTCGTAGTGCTCGTTGCCGACGACCTTCGGATCGAGCTGACGCGAGGTCGAATCCAGCGGATCCACGGCCGGATAGATGCCGAGCTCCGCGATCTGGCGCGACAGCACGATCGTCGAGTCCAGATGAGCAAACGTCGTCGCGGGCGCAGGGTCCGTCAGGTCGTCCGCCGGCACATACACCGCCTGAACCGAGGTGATCGAGCCGACCTTCGTCGAAGCGATCCGCTCCTGCAGCTTGCCCATTTCCTCGGCCAGGGTCGGCTGATAGCCCACGGCCGAAGGCATGCGACCGAGCAGCGCGGACACCTCGACACCGGCCAGCGAGTAGCGGTAGATGTTGTCGATGAA
>CAYNLY010000069.1:0-6476 GCA_964398225.1 uncultured Zetaproteobacteria bacterium | reverse complement strand
ACGGCCGAGGATCCGGTCGAGTTCAACTTCATGGGCATCAATCAGGTGAACGTGCATCCGGAAATCGGACTGGACTTTCCTGCCGTGCTGCGCTCGTTTCTGCGCCAGGACCCCGACATCATCCTGATCGGCGAGATCCGCGACTATGAAACCGCGGCCATCGGCATCAAGGCGGCCCTGACCGGCCACCTGGTGCTGGCAACCCTGCATACGAACGATGCGCCCTCGACGATGAACCGGCTGGTCAACATGGGCGTTGAGAGCTTTCTCGTGGGCTCGGCCGTGAACCTGGTCAGCGCGCAGCGCCTGGCGCGGCGAATCTGCGAGGACTGCAAGGAACCGATCGAGATTCCGCCCGAGGCGCTGATCGACGCAGGGGTTCCGGAATCCGAGGTCGATACGTACCGGCCGATGCACGGCAAGGGATGCCCGACCTGCAACGGCACCGGCTACAAGGGCCGCACGGGCATCTATCAGGTCATGCCGATCTTCGAGGAGATCCGCGAGGCAGTCTATGCGGGCAAGAACGCGGACGAGATCAACCGGATCGCGATTTCCAAGGGCGTGAAGACGCTGCGCATGGCGGCGCTCGACAAGGTGCGTGATGGGGTGATCTCGCTGGAAGAATGCTTGAGGGTGACGGTGGCTGACTGATGGCGGTATTTCTCTGGGAAGCGAAGACCCGGCAGGGTCAGATCCGGTCCGGTGAGCTCGAGGCGGCCAACCGGGATGTGGCGATGGCCACGCTCCGGCGGCAGGGGCTGGTCGAGATCAAGGTCAAGAAGAAACCGATCGAGATCGAGATCTTCCCGGAAAAGGTCAACGACAAGGACATCGCGGTCTTCTTCCGACAGCTTGCGACGATGATCAATGCCGGGCTTCCGCTCGTCCAGTGCTTCGAGCTCGCTGAGCGGGGTGCGGAAAAGAAGGCGATGGTCGAGCTTCTGCGCTCGGTGCGCGAGGATCTCGAGGCCGGCAATCCCCTGGCCGAATCCCTGCGCAAGCACCCGAAGGAATTCGACCGCCTGACCTGCTCGCTCGTCCAGGCCGGCGAACAGGGCGGCATTCTCGATACGATCCTTCTGCGGCTGTGCGCCTACAAGGAAAAGGCGCTGAGTCTGAAGTCCAAGATCAAGTCAGCGATGATCTATCCGACGACGATCATTGCGGTGGCCTTCATTGTCACCGCGATTCTGATGATCTTCGTGATCCCGGTGTTTGCGGAGATGTTCGCCGACTTTGGCGCGGACCTTCCGGGTCCGACGAAGATCACGATCGCGATCTCGAACAAGTTCGTCGAGTACTGGTACGTCGTCGTGTTCGCGCCGATCCTGCTCGTGTTTGCGATCCGTTCGATCTATCACACGCCGAAGGGCCGCTATCAGCTCGACAAGCTGTTGCTCAATCTACCGGTGCTCGGGGATGTGCTGCGCAAGGCCGCGGTGGCCCGGTTCTGCCGGACGTTCTCGACGCTGACGGCGGCGGGCGTGCCGATTCTGGAGTCGCTGGATACGGTCGCCGAAACAGCCGGAAACGTCGTGATCGAGGAAGTGATTCAGCAGTCCAAACAGTCGATCGAGCAGGGTCAGACCCTGACCCAGCCGCTCGAGGCGAGCCGGATCTTTCCGGTGATGGTGACGCAGATGATCGCGATCGGCGAGCAGACCGGCAGCCTTGAGGAGATGCTGGCCAAGATCGCGGACTTCTACGAGGAGGAAGTCGACACCGCGGTCGAGAACATGACCCAGCTGATGGAGCCGTTCATCATGGCCTTCCTCGGCGTGGTCATCGGCGGCCTAGTGATTTCGATGTACCTGCCGATCTTCCAGATGGCCTCGGTCGTCTGATCGCTGCGCGTTCGGCGCATCGACCCCGGCCATGATGCGCATGCTTCCGGACCGCTCCCACCGCCGCCTTGCCCTGGCCCGCACCCTGATCGGGCTTGGCGTGATCGTCCTGGTCTGGCTAACCCACCATCCGGGCCTTGCGGGGAACGCCCGGTCCCTGGTGCTTGGTGGAGCCGTCGTCTGGCTGTTCAGCGTCGCACTTCATTTTGCCGTTCCAGCAGGCAGCCGTCTGGCCGAAGACTGGGGAACCGCGGCCTTTCTGCTGCTCGATCTCGTGCTCGCAGCCTTGATCGTGCATGCCGGCGGGGACGTGCGCAGCCCCTACGCGGTCATTTTCGGATTGGTGATCCTTGCCTCGGGTCTTGCCGAGCGCGTGATGCTGCCGATCGTTCTTTCGGTGGCCGCCAGCGCCCTCTACCTGCTCGCGGTCGGCGGCATCAGCGGCGCGCTCGAGGCCGAGGAGGCGCTGCACGCGCTCCTGCAGGTCTCGGCGCTGCTTCTGGCCGGCGGGGTCATGGCGGCGATCGTCCGGCGGCATCGCGAGCTTGAGAGCGAACGCAAGGAAGTCGTCCGGCGGCATCGCAGCCTGCAGGAGCTGTTCAGCGCGATCATGGAGACGATGGACGAAGGGCTCGTGCTGCTCGATGCCGGGCTTACCGTGACCGACGCCAACCCGGCCGCCCGCCGTCTTCTCGGCTTCGCAAATGCGCCGGGTCAGCCTCTGGATGCGTGGCTCAGCCCGGAGCATCCGCTTGCGCGTCATCTGCGAGCGGGCGATCCGGCCCCGTTTTCCGGCGAGCTGGAAGCGGCCGGACCGGACGGCGGCGCGCGTTCGCTGCTGGTCCGTGCCCGGGCGCTTGAGCCGGGCTCCGATGCCGCCTGGCTGATCACCCTGGTTGATGTCACCGAGCGCAAGGCGCTCGAGCGCCAGCTTGTCGAGCAGGAACGAATGGCCGCGCTCGGTCAGATGTCGGCGATGCTGGCGCACGAAATCCGCAATCCGGTTCAGACCATCGCCCAGGGTCTGGAGCTGATGCGCGGCGGCGGCGAGGTCGGCTTCGACGTCGGCAGGATCCTGCACGAAGAGATGTACCGCCTGAACCGGATGGTGACGATGATGCTCGATTACGCCCGGCCGCTTAAGCCCAGGCCCCGGAAGGTCCGCCTTGCCCCCCTGATCGAGGCGGCGCTTCTCAAGCCGAACATCGACGATGCCTCGGCGGTCCGGTGCGATATCGAACTGGACGAGGCGGAGCTTGATCCCGATCACTTCCGCCTCGTGCTCGACAATCTCGTCGACAACGCGCTTGCCCACGCCCGGGGCGAGCAGATCCGGGTCCGTCTGGAGCCTGCGGGAGCGAGCTGGCAGCTTACGGTGTCCAATGCGGGAGAAATCGACGAGGAAATGCGCCGGCGGATTTTCGAGCCCTATGCGAGCGGACGCGCAAGCGGCATCGGCCTGGGCCTGGCCATCGTGAAGCAGGTCTGCGACGCTAACGGCTGGTCGGTCGAGATTGACTCGGAACCGGGGCGGACGCATTTCATCGTCCGTGGTCCCACGACGATTGCGGCCTCCGGTCGGGGGCGGGCGGATGGCTGAGATCCTGTTCGTCGAGGACGATCCGAATGCCCGCAAGATCTTGAGCGCAAGCCTCACGATGCAGGGGCATGCGGTCACGGCCTGCGGCAGCGTAAAGGAAGCCGAACAGGCGCTTTCCGAGCGCCGCTTCGACGTCGTGCTGACCGACCTCAGAATGGATGGCCGCGATGCGGGCCTTGAGGTGCTTGAGCGCGCCCGGTCCCTGCAGCCGGAGGCCCGCTGCCTGCTGCTCACCGCCTATGCCAGCGCCGAAACGGCCGTCGCGGCGATGAAGCAGGGGGCGTTCGACTATCTGACCAAGCCGGTGTCCAGCGAGGAACTGGCCGATGCGGTCGAGCGCGCGCTGGCGGACGCGGCGGCTTCGGCCAAGGCCGGAAGATCCCCGGCCTCGCAGCCCGTGGCCGTGGATGAGGACGGCGAGGAACTGGTCGGGGTCTCGGCCGCGATGCGGCGCGTGCGCGAGCGCCTCGCCCGCGCGGCCGCAACCGATTTCACCGTGCTCATCATCGGGGAATCCGGCACCGGCAAGGAGCTGGCCGCCCGCATGATCCACCGCCGTTCGGCGCGGGCCTCCGGTCCCTTCGTGCCCGTGCATTGCGGCGCGATCCCCGAGGGGCTGTTCGAGGCGGAGCTGTTCGGCCACAGCAAGGGCGCGTTCACCGGCGCGGAATATGCGCGCACGGGGCTCATTGAGGCGGCGGACGGGGGCACGCTGTTTCTGGACGAGGTGGGCGAGATGCCGCTGTCGATGCAGGTCAAGCTTCTGCGCGCGCTGCAGGAGCGGAGCATCCGCCGCGTCGGCGAGGATGAGGAGCGTCCGGTGGATGTGCGCGTGATCGCCGCGACGAACCGGGATCTGGAGACGGAGGTGCGCGCGGGCCGGTTCCGGGAGGACCTGTTCTTCCGGCTCAACGTGATTCCCGTGCACCTGCCTCCGCTGCGCAGCCGGAGGGAGGATATTCCGGTGCTTGCGGAACACCTGGTCCGGAAATGGAGTGAGGGCAGGGCCCGTCTGACGCCCGAGGCGCTCGAGCGTCTGGCCCGGCTGCCGCTGATGGGCAACGTGCGCGAGCTCGAGAATCTGCTCCAGCGCATGCTTGCGCTCAGCGACGACGGCACGCTCGATGCGGATCTGCTCGACGAGGTGCTGCCCGAATCCCTCCCGGCGGTTTCCGGCGGGCCTACGCTTGAGGACTGCGCGCGTTATCCCGACGGCCTCGACGGAGTGCTGGCCGAGGTCGAGCGCAGGCTTGTCGAGGATGCGATTGCGGCGAGCGGCGGGGTGCTGAAACGGGCGGCCGAGCGGCTCGGCATCAGCTTCCGCTCGCTGCGCTACCGGCTGGACAAGCTGAAGGGCCGGGGCTCCCGTTGAGCTGGCTGGTCCTCGCGGGGTTCGTGCTCGGCCTGGTGTTCGGAAGCTTCGCGAACGTCTGCGTGCACCGGATCCCTCGCCGGGAATCGATCGTCCGTCCGAAAAGCCGCTGCCCGTCCTGCGCCCGGCCGATCGCCTGGTACGACAACATCCCCGTTCTCTCCTGGCTGATGCTGCGGGGGCGCTGCCGCCATTGCCACGCGCGCATCTCCGTGCGCTACCCGCTGATGGAGCTCGTGATGGGAATCGGCTGGGCGGGCCTTGCCTGGCATTTCGGGCCCACGCCCCAGCTGATCATGGCCTGGACGCTGTTTTTCTGGCTCTGGGTGCTTTCGGTCATCGACCTCGAAACCGGACTGCTGCCCGATCTTCTGACCCTTTCGGGAATCGTGCTCGGGCTTGGCTTTGCGTTCTGGATCGGGGACTGGCGGGCTTCGCTCATTGGCGCCGCGGCGGGCTACGGGGTGTTCTGGGCGGTGGCGCGGATCTTCCTTCTGCTGACGCGCCGGGAAGGCATGGGCTACGGCGATTTCAAGCTTCTGGCGATGCTCGGCGCGTTTTTCGGCTGGCAGGCGCTGCCGTTCATCGTGCTCGTGTCCTCGGTGGCCGGCGCGGTCGTCGGCGGCATCTACCTGATCGCAACGGGGAAGGGCCGGCAGGCGGAGATTCCGTTCGGCCCCTTTCTGGCCGCGGCGGGCCTTGCCTGGCTTCTGACCGGGCCGGACTGGTGGGCCTGGTACCTCGCGGAGCTGCGGGGCGGATGACGCCTGCCCGGGTTGGTCTGACCGGCGGGATCGGCAGCGGCAAGACGACCGCATCGCGCCTCTTCGCCCGCCTCGGCGTTCCGGTCCTGGATCTGGACCGGGTTGGCCACCGGCTGCTTGCGGACGAACGGATCGCCCGCCGGATCGCGGACGCGTTCGGGCCCGAGGTGCTCGATGGGGCCGGGGTCGACCGCGCCCGGCTTGCCGAGCGGGCGTTTGCCGCGCCGGACGCCCTTGCCCGGCTGAATGCGATCATGCATCCGCCGATCTGGGCCGAGGCCGAGCGCTGGCTGCGGGATCAGACCGCGCCCTATGTGGTCATCGAGGCCTCGGTGCTCATCGAGTCCGGCGGCCGGGACAAGGTGGACGCGCTGATCGTGGTTCTGGCCGATGAGGAAATCCGCAGGCGCAGGCTGCGGGAAAAGGGGCTTGCCGATGCGCGCATTTCCGCGGTCATGAAACATCAGTGCGACGATGCGACGCGCAGGCGCATGGCCGACTACCTTCTGGACAACAACGACGGACTTCGGCGCCTGGAGCGGGACGTGGAGCGGCTGCACCGGGTGCTGTTGCGCCGCTTCGGGACGGGGCTTGACAAGACCGGGGACGACACCTAGCAATGCGAGGCTCGCCGGGAAATCTTCCGGCGTCCAATCCAACGCATCATCCCGACCGGGTTCCGGCATCAGGACCACGAACGATCCCGCATCCGACAAGACCTGAGGGCGTGGAAGTCATTTCAGGCAGATTGACGGCCGGCGACCGTGCCCGTGTCCGGGACAAGGAAGCATCATCGGAGATTTCATGACCTCGAAGGATCTCGAAAACCAGACCCAGGACGAAGCAACGGAAACTTCGGAAACGCTCGTGGCGCCGAAACGCCGCCGGGGGCG
>CAYNLY010000068.1:0-6506 GCA_964398225.1 uncultured Zetaproteobacteria bacterium | reverse complement strand
GCTTGACACCGGCCGCTTCCTGGTCTTTGCTGGATTCAGGGAGCCCTCTTCCCAACCGCGCATTCCCCTCCCTCCTTCCTCAATGCGCGGCAAGGCCCCGGCCCGTCGGCCGGGGCCTTGGCTTTTGCGGCCGATTGCCGGAAGACTCCGCTTGCCTACACTTGAGCGCATGGCTCGTTCGATCTTCGTCTGCCAGCAGTGCGGCGCCGAACATCGCAAATGGATGGGGCAGTGCCCCGACTGCGGTGAATGGAACTCGATTTCGGAACAGGTGCTTGAAACCGGCCCGCTCAAGGCGGGCAGGCACGCCCCGCTTGCCGCCGAATCGATCAGCCGCGTGCGGGGGGCGACGCAGCCGCGGCAGGCGACCGGCATCGAGGAGTTCGATCGCGTGCTGGGCGGCGGGCTCGTTCCCGGTTCGGCGGTGCTGATCGGCGGAGATCCCGGCATAGGAAAATCCACGATTCTGCTGCAGGCGGCCGCGCGCCTGGCGGAAGTCCGGCCGGTGCTGTACGTCACCGGCGAGGAATCGGCCGAACAGGTACGGCTGCGCGGCGAACGCATCGGCGCGCTGCACGAGGGCGTGAAGCTAGCGGCCGGATGCGAACTCGAATCCATCCTGGCCACGGTCGAGTCGCTCAAGCCGGCCGCGGTCATCGTCGACTCGATTCAGACGACGGTCAGCGGCCGGCTCACGAGCGCCCCGGGCACGGTCTCCCAGGTGCGCGAATGCGCTTCGGCCCTGATCGGCCAGGCCAAGCGGATGGGCCACGGGCTGGTGCTCGTCGGCCATGTCACGAAGGAGGGGGCGATTGCCGGCCCCCGGGTGCTCGAGCATATGGTCGATGCGGTCATCTATTTCGAGGGCGATCGCGGCCAGGCGCACCGCATCCTGCGCGCGGTCAAGAACCGCTTCGGGCCCGCCGGCGAGATCGGCGTGTTCGAGATGACCGATCGGGGGCTCGTCGGCATCCGGGATGCATCCCGGATGTTTCTCGCCGAGCGCGCGAAGGACGCGCCGGGCTCGGTGGTGCTTGCCTGTCTTGAGGGCACGCGGCCGCTGCTCGTGGAGGTGCAGGCGCTGGTTGCGCCCACGGTCTATGCCGCGCCGAAACGCTCGGCGGTCGGACTGGACGTGGCGCGCGTGGGGATGCTTGCCGCGGTGCTCGAGCGGCGCGTGGGCCTCCCGCTTTCGCAGCACGACGTCTACGTGAACGTGGCTGGTGGTGCCCGGATCCTTGAGCCCGCCGCCGATCTCGCGGTGATGATGGCCATCCTCTCGGCCTTTCACGAGCGCCCGATGGACGCCGATGCCGCCGTCTTCGGCGAGGTGGGGCTGACCGGCGAGGTCCGGCCGGTGTCCAATCCCGAGGCGCGCGCGAAGGAAGCGGCCGGACTGGGCTTCGGCCGGCTCGTGCTTCCCAGCGGCAACGCGGCGCGTGTGCAGAAGGCGGCCCGGGCTGCTAGACTTGCGCCCGCGAACGGACGGGAGATCGAGCTCCGCCCGGTCCGAGACTTGAGCGAAGCGGCGCAAGCGGGGTTGGCTTGAACATTCTCGACTACATCCTGATTGCAATCGTCGGGCTTTCGATGGTGCTTTCGCTCTGGCGGGGCTTCATCCGGGAGATCATCTCGCTGATCGGGCTCGTCGCCGCGTTTCTGATCGCAAGCCGAAGCTCGGCGGCCGCGGGCGACGTGCTCGAGCGCTGGATTCCGAACGGCACGGTCGCGGACATCGCGGGCTTCGCGCTGGTGTTCGTGCTCGTGATGATGCTTGCAGGCCTGGTCGGCAGCATCATCCGCAAGCTCGTGGACCTGGCGGAGCTGACCGCGACCGACCGCACGCTCGGCATGTTTTTCGGGCTTGCGCGCGGCGTGCTGCTGATCGCGCTCTGCTTTCTCGTCTACACCTCCTACACGCGCCCGGACGCCCGCTGGGTCAAGCAGAGCCTGCTGGCGCCCTACGCGATCCAGCTGGGCGACCTTCTCGGCCGGGCGATTCCGGCGGGCTATCCGTTCTCGCGCGCGGAAAAACGGACGGGCCAGGCGCCGCTTCCCGGTGCGGACGGGATCACGGCCCGCGAGCGCAAGGCGCTGGACGCGATCATCCGGAGCAACCTGTGAGCCCGAAGGAACGCTGCCCGGCAAATGCATCGGCCGACGACCGCTTCCATGAGGAATGCGGCGTCTTCGGCGTGTTCGACCACCCGGAGGCCGCCAACCTCACCTACCTCGGCCTGTATGCGCTCCAGCACCGCGGACAGGAATCGGCCGGCATCGTCTCGACCGACGGCCACGACTTCTACTCGCATCGCGGCATGGGCCTGGTCGCCGACGTGTTCGACAAGGCCGCAATCCGCGAGCTCCGCGGCCACGGCGCGATCGGCCATGTGCGCTATTCCACGAGCGGGGAGTCGGGCATCCGCAACGCCCAGCCGTTCTCGTTCGAATATGCGCACGGCGGCATCGCGCTGTGCCACAACGGCAACATCGTCAACGCCCGGCCGCTGCGCGAACAGCTCGAGCGCGAGGGCTCGATCTTCCAGTCCACATCGGATACCGAAGTCGTGATGCACCTGATCGCGAAAAGCCCGGGCGCGACGATGATCGAGCGCGTTGCGGACGCGGTGCGCAAGCTTGCGGGCGGCTTCTCGCTGCTGGTGCTCGTCGAGCGCCGGCTCGTCGGGCTGCGCGATCCGCACGGCATCCGGCCGCTCGTGATCGGCCGGCTTGGCGAAAGCTACGTGCTGGCCAGCGAAACCTGCGCGTTCGACCTGATCGGCGCGCAGTACGTGCGCGATGTCGAGCCGGGGGAGATGGTCGTGATCGAAAACGGGCGTCTGGAAAGTCATTACCCGTTCGAGAAATGCGCGCCCCGGTTCTGCGTGTTCGAATACATCTACTTCGCCCGGCCGGACTCGACGCTGGAGGGCGTCAACGTCTATCAGGCCCGATACCGGATCGGCGTGGAGCTCGCGCGCGAAGCCCCGGCCGAGGCCGACATCGTCGTGCCCGTGCCGGACTCCGGCGTGCCCCCGGCGATGGGATACGCCGAGGGCTCGGGCATCCCGTTCCAGATGGGCCTGATCCGCAACCACTACGTCGGGCGCACGTTCATCGAGCCGCAGCAGTCGATCCGGAACTTCGGCGTCAAGCTCAAGCTGAACGCGAACCGACAGCTGATCGAGGGCAGGCGCGTGGTGCTCGTCGATGACTCGATCGTCCGCGGCACGACCAGCCGCAAGATCGTGGACATGGTGCGCGCGGCGGGCGCGCGCGAGGTCCACCTGCGTATTTCCAGCCCGCCGACCCGGCATCCGTGCTTCTACGGCATCGACACGCCGAACGCGGACGAGCTGATGGCCAACCGGATGAACATCGAGGAAATGTGCCGGGCGGTGGGCGCCGACTCGCTCGCTTTTGTAAGCTTCGAGGGGCTGTACCGGGCAGTCGGCAGGGAGCGCGAACGCCACTGCGACGCCTGTTTCTCGGGCGATTACCCCGTGCCGATCGAAGGGCCGCGCTCGCCCCAGCTTTCGCTGCTCCGATTCTTCACCCGCTAGAACATGCTGCGCTATCTGACCCGGCTGGTGGATGCCACGCGCTATTCGGCTCGGGGCCTTGCTTCCGCCTGGCGGGAGGAAGCGGCCTTCCGCACCGAGCTTGTGCTCACGCCGTTCGTGGCCGCCCTTGCCGTGTGGCTCGCCGACAGCGGCCTGGAATGCGCGCTGCTTCTTTCCGGCTGGGGGCTGGTGCTGATCGTCGAGCTCGTCAACTCCGCGATCGAGGCCGCCGTCGACCGCATGGGTCGCGAACCTCATGAGCTTGCCGGCCGCGCGAAGGACATGGGATCGGCGGCCGTCTTCTCCGCGCTGATGCTCTGCGCGCTGATCTGGGTTCTCGTGCTTGCGGGCAAGGTGGCCCGATGACGCTGCTTGCCCGCAACCTGCGCGACGTCGCGATCTGGCTGCTGCCGTTCTATCTGCTGTTTCTGATCGGCCGGCTGGCGCTGTGGCTTGCCCATCCCGAGGACTTCGCGGGGCTGTCCGGCACGGAGCTGCTTGCGGCACTCGCGCTCGGCGCGCTTCATTTCGACACCTCGATCGTGTTCACCTTTGCCGGGCTTCCGGTCTGGCTGCATCTGATGGCGTTCCGCTGGACGCGAAGCGTTGCCTGGCGGCGGCTGGTTCTTGCCTGGATGGGTGTGCTGTGGTTTGCGTTTGCATGCATTGAGGCGGCCGACATCCTCTACTTTGGCTACGTGCACCGGCACCTTGGCCAGGAAATGCTCGCCGCGCTCAAAAGCGATCCCCGGCTTTTGGCCTCGATCGCGCTGGATTACTACGGGGGCACGCTCGCCCTCGTCGCGGTTGCCGGCGCCGTGATGATCTGGGCCGGCATCCGCTGGGCAAGGAATCGGATCGTGGAGGAGCCCGCGCCGGAAGCGCCCGGTTGGAGGCTGCGGCTGTCCGTCGCCGTACTCGCGCTGGGCCTGATCGTGCTCGGCATCCGCGGCAGCATCGTCAGCAAGCCGATCAAGCCGGTCTATGCCTTTGAAAACGCAAGCCTCGAAGCGGGCCACATCGAGCTCAACGGGCCGTTCTGCGCCTTCCACGCGCTTCAGGGCCGGGAGCCCGTGAACGCCGACTTCATGCCCGCCGAGGAAGCCCGGCGCGAGCTTGCGCGCCTGTACCTCTCGCCCCGGGAGGCGCCCCTCGCCCCGGATTACCCCCTGGCGCGGACGCGGGTTGCGCCCGCCCATCCCGATCCCCGGCCGAACGTCGTCGTGCTGCTGCTGGAAAGCTGGGATGTGTTTCACGTCGACTTCAGCCGCAAACAGCTCGGGCTGAAGCCGCTGGGGATCACGCCGAACTTCGACCGGCTGGCAAGCCGCGGACTGTATTTCGCGAACTTCTACGCCAACGGCCAGCGCTCGATCGATGCGATCGAATCCCTGCTCACCGGCATCCCGCCGCAGCCGGGGTTCCGGTATCTTGGCGAAGGCATCGAGATCAACCGGATGGCCTACCTCGGGCGCATCTTCCGGCGCCACGGCTACCGGACACTGATGCTTCAGGGCTCGCGCCGGGGCTCCTTCTACCTCGACAAGATCGCGCCGCTTGCCGGTTTCGACCGCTACCTGGGCGCCGAGGACTTTCCGGCCTCGCTGCATCCGGATGTGCCCGCGCCCGCCTGGGGCGGCTGGGACCTGGACCTGCTGTCCACCGCCCACCGGCTGTTCGCGGAATCACCCCGGCCGTTTCTCGGATTCGTGTTCACGGTCTCGACACACACGCCCTTCGATCTTCCCGATTCCAAATGGCAGCGCTTCGAGCCGGATTCGGGCGAGCACCGGCTGATGAACGCGATGGCCTATGCCGACTGGGCGCTCGGACGGTTTTTTGACTGGGCCGCCGAGGCGGGCTATCTCGACCATACGATTTTCTTTCTGGTCGGCGATCATTTCTCGGGCTTCGGCAAGCCCGGCAGCCTTCTGATGCAGCACCGGGTGCCCGCGCTGCTGATCGGACCCGGCATCCGGCCGGGCATCGAAAAACGTCTGGCGAGCCAGGCCGACCTGATCCCGACCCTGATGGACCTTGCCGGCATCGACGACCGGCACGCAAGCCTGGGGCACTCGATGGTCGAGCCCGGCATTGCCGGGGACGTGTTCCTGAGAAGGGACGAGCTCGTCGGCCGGATCGAGCCCGGCGCCGTCATGCTGCACGATCTGCGCAAGCCGCTGCTCTACGAAGGACCGGAGCGGGAACGCGGCCCCGTCGAACACCGGCTGCTCGCCACGGTGCAGGCCTTGAATGAAGCGTTCACGCGCAATACGGTGATCCCCCCGGCAGCGGGCGCCGGGGACTGACCGGGCCGCGGGAGGCGCCAAGCATGAGCCTCTACCTCGAACATTTCGGGCTGAACGAACCGCCGTTTTCGATCGCACCCAATCCGCGCTACATGTTTCTGAGCCCCCAGCACCGGGAGGCGCTGGCGCACCTTTCCTACGGGCTGATGGGCGAGGGCGGGATCGTCGTGCTCACCGGCGAGGTGGGCACCGGCAAGACGACCGTCAGCCGCAAGCTGATCGAGGACAAGCCTCCTGAAGTGGAGCTTGCCTGGATCATCAATCCGAGGCTTGCGCCCGATGAGCTTCTGGCCGCGCTCTGCGACGAGCTCGGCGAACCCGTGCCCGATCCGGCCAAGCCGCACGCCTGCACCCGCGCGATCAGCGAAGCGCTGCTGCGCCGGCACTCGGAGGGGCGCAACACCGTGCTGATGATCGACGAGGCCCAGCATCTGAGCGAGGACGCGCTCGAACAGCTCAGGCTTCTGACCAATCTCGAAACCGCCGAGCGCAAGCTGCTGCAGATCATCCTGATCGGACAGCCGGAGCTTGCCCGGAAGCTTGCGCACCATCGCCTGCGCCAGTTCGCCCAGCGGATCACCGCGCGCTTTCATCTCACCCCGCTTTCCCGCCGGGATGCGCGCGCCTATCTCGA
>CAYNLY010000067.1:0-6656 GCA_964398225.1 uncultured Zetaproteobacteria bacterium | reverse complement strand
CGCCAGAAGCTCACTCAGGCATGCCGGGAAGGCGGCGTCGAGCTCGTGCTGCCCGTGCTGAAGTACTGCACCGACAATGCGGCGATGATCGCGCTTGCCGGCCTGCTCCGCTTTGGCGCGGGGCTTGCGGCACCCGAGGACTGGGACGCCGATCCGCGCTGGCGGCTGGGCGCCTAGTTCAGGTCGCGCCGGGCGAAGATCCAGCAGGCAACGGCGAGCAGCAATGCCGTTTCCACGATGCCGTAGGCGGCAATCTGCCCAAGGCTTCCCCATGGATAGGCGGGGATGTAGCCGGCCTCGGCGCGCAGATTGACGGCTTCGAGGTTCGGCAGCAGGTAGTACATCACCGTGGTCAGGGCCTTGAGGCCGAGGTTTTCCGATTGCGCCCCCAGCCCGTGAATGACGCTCGTGAACCTTCCGGCCACATCCACGGCCAGCGCGAGCAGCAGGGCAAGAAACTGGGAGGACGCCTGGGCGAAGACGAGGCTCAGCGCCACCACGATCCAGATTTCGAGCACTGTGGCCGCAATCGCCTGCAGCGAGGATACCCAGTGGATCGACCCAAATGGAACGATCATCAGCGCGAGCAGCGCATACATCGCAAGCACGAGCCCGGACAGCAGCGCGGCGATGCCCGCGAACTTGCCCAGCATGTACTGGTGGCGGTGCTCGACCCGGATCAGCAGCACGTACAGATTCCTGTTGGCGTGGTCCTGCTGCAGGCTCTGGATCACGAACAGGATCGCCGTGAGATTGGCGATGATCGAGATCATGCCAAGACCAAGGTCCTGAATCATCAGCTCCGTGCGCCCCATCGTGACCGCGGCCAGCGCGGTGGCAACAAGCAGCATGATCACGACGAAGGCAAACACGCCGTAGAGCACCTTGTTGCGCAGCATTTCGATGAAGGTCAGCCGTGCGATCGTGAGGATGGCGTTCATCGCTGTTCTCCCCGCACCAGGCGCACGAACGCGGTTTCCAGGTCCTGCCGGTGGCGCTGGACGCCCAGAAGATGGCGATCCGGATCGGCCAGAAGCCTGCGAAGCAGCGCATCCCGGGCGGCCATGCCGTCCACCGTTACCCGCCAGGTCTGCCCGGTGATCCGGTGCGCCTGATGATCGGCAAGCGGCGGCCCGGAGAATTCGACATCCCACGCGTCCGCGGCAAGCGTCAGCTCCTCGATGCCGCCCTGGTAGAGGATGCGCCCGTGGTGAAGGATCACGACGTCTTCGCAGATCGACTCCGCATCGGACAGGATGTGCGAAGAGAACAGGAGCGTTGCTCCTTCGCGGACCGCATCGCGCAGCACTTCCTTGACCATTTCCCGACCGATCGGATCCAGGCCGGACATCGGCTCGTCGAGCAGCAGAAACGGCGGGCGATGCATCAGCGCCTGGGCTAGTCCGACGCGCTGCACCTGCCCCTTCGAGCATTGCTGCAACCGCTGGTCGAGCACGGAGCCGAAATCCAGTCGTTCGGCCCATGCCTGAATCGCGCGCCTGCGCTCCTCCGCAGGCATCCCCGAGAGCCTACCCAGCGCATCGAGAAGCTCACGGACGGTCAGATGGCGGTAGAAATACGGCTGCTCGGGCATGAATCCCAGGCGGGCTGCCGGCAGCGGGCCGTCCAGCGCCTTGCCGTCAAAGCGGATCGTGCCGGACTGTCGGCGCACGAGGCCGCACAGGATCCGGAAGGTCGAGGTCTTGCCGGCTCCGTTGGGGCCGAGGTAGGCGGTTGCGCGGTGCCGCGCCACGCCAAAGGACACATCGTCGAGCACCTTCTTGCGCCGCTGGATGATGTGGCCGGTCGGCACGGTCAGCGAAAGGCGCTCGATTTCGAGAATCGGATTCATTGGGATGCCTCCGCGGGGTGGCTGGCGCCCGGTTTGTGCGGTGGCCGGTAAAGGCGGAAACGCTTGCCCGTCTTGCTGCTTACCAGCCGTCCGTTTACAAACGCCACCCTGCCTCCATCCGGCAGCACGCTAGGCAGGCGTATCCCCCGGCGCTCCAGCTCCTTCGGTGGTGCGGGCGGAATGCCCCGCGCTCGCAGTTCGCGCTCGATCGCGCGCAGCACGATTTCGGTCCGGATTTCGCGGATCCGTGCCTCGATCTGCTCGCGAATCGCCTTGTCCTGCCTGTTTTCGCGCAGGCTTTCAAGGAAGCGCAGCGCCGTCTCCAGCCGGCCCCGGTGAGCCTCCATCCGCGCGGCGAGGCTTGCCACGATGGGCGGCGCCCCCGGAAGGCTTGCCGCCCGCTTCAAATAGCGCGCGGCTTCTTCGGGCCGGTTGTCGAACCAGTAGGCGTTGAAGCCCCGGTAGTACGGCCAGCGCCAGTCGTTTGGCAGCTTCATCATGGCTCGTTCAAGAAGAAAGTCCGAATAAGATGTGCTCTTGGTCGACCAAGGCAAGAGCACTGCCGCAACATAATACGCGGGTTCGAAGCGAGGCGAAACGCGGGTGATTCGATCCAGCGACAGAGCGACATACTGCATGTTCCGGACCTCTTCGGGCGTGCCGCCAATGTATGCAACCAGTTTCATCCAGTGGACGACAGCCAGAGCATTGCCATACCCCAGGGCGAAGACCGGAGCCAGCGATGGTGCGAACGAATACGGGGGGATGGTTCCCTTTGCGGGACCGAAGGGCGATGGCGACGGGTTGAGCGCAAGGCTCAGCAGGAATGTGCTAATCAGGAGGGCACCAGCCCGATGCGCGTTCACAGGCCGATCTCCAGATTCAGTGCTGGCTTATGCGCTGGATGAATATGACTGCGGAGCAAGCTTGCCGTTTTGCTTTTTGGAAAAGCAGCAAGGTACTTCGCTATGAACCGTTGTTCGAGATCGGATTCTTGAGCTGCATGAGCGGACAAGATGACCATCTTCGTCGTGTGACTGGATTGCATGATATGGAACAGCTCAAGGCTTAGAGGCAGATGTTTGGCCCAGACGTCTGATGGCGCATTGGAGGCAGCAAGCCTCCGGTAATGAAGGATCAGGGCACTAGCACGGTTCCAGGGGTCGTTCAGGGCGGTCTGAACGATCTGCAGGTACCGGTTCGAGGTCATGGGCAGCTTGCTGGCATGGCGCAACGCGATCTGTCCCATCATCAGGGCCCCAAGAAAGGTCAAGAATACGATGGGCATGAGCATGACCACGATTTTTACCAGACGTCCTTTTGAATGGAAAGGCCGGCCATCAAATGCCCCTGCCGCAAATAAAGCGGCCAAAGCAAGAAAATATGGCTGAACCGAAGATATAGTCAGCATACCCGAAATCAGCCACAACACTAGGGCTGTGGCGCACAGGCTTTGCGTGGAGCGCACGCCTGTTCGGCTTTCCTTCCAGAAACGTACCAGAATGGAGGCAGTCACACAGCCGATGGCAATGAGGCCGGGAAGCCCTGCTTCCATCCATGCTTCGAGTACAAGGTTGTGCGCCCACAAACAGCTCGCCTCGAATCCGGAGGAAGCTGCAGAGAGGGATGGAAACGCGCCATTGACCGCCTGCAGGGCATCGACAAACCAGGCGGACATGTTTCCATACCCAATGCCGGCCAGCGGATGCTGGAGCCCCAGCCATCCCGCAGCCGCCCAGATGGCCAATCGGGACGAATAGCCTCCGGATACGAAGCGCTGCCATGTATCGGTAACCTGAGCCGAGGTTTCCAGCATCATGGCGAAATGGCGAAGCTCGGTTCCCGTCCACAAGGCGACTCCCAAAATCCCCAGCCGCAGAGCGATCCTTGATCGGGAAGCAGATTGCATCAATGAGGCTGCCAGTGCGACAAGCAGAAGCAGCATCGCGCTCCTGGAGCCTGTGGCGGCAAGAGTCACGGCCGGGATCAGGGCCAGCAACTCCCAGGCAGGGTTCGTACACGCCCGATGCCAGACAAGCCAGATGGCAATCGCGAGGAAAAGTCCCTGCAGATTCGGCTGATGGAACATGCCGGAAAAGAACCGGTAGACCGCCTCATCGTTCCAGAAGACGGGGAAAAGGGAGGAAACGGGCTCAGCCAGTCCAAGGCTCTGCGCAACGGCCACGGCGCAGGAAAGATGCGCTGCGACCAGGAATATTGTGATGGTTGTGGGCTCATTCCAGAAGGCTCGGGCATAGGGGCGGAAAAAATGGAACAGCAGAAACGAGGAGAGCAGGGTCACGCCTTCACGCCAGTGCATCCAGGGATTGCGGACATCCAGAGCGATCAGGTGGTAGATCAGCGGTACGAGGATGCCGGCCAGAATAACGCCAGCCGTCGGTTCGAGGCGATAAAGGCGCCAGTTTTTCCCGGCGGCAGCGATGGGCAGGCACCATGCCAGACCCATCGCCAGCAGTCCCGTCGCGATGGGCGAGCCGATGACATCGGGGTAAAACAGCGGCGACAGTAGAAACATTGCCCAGACCCCCGGAAGCAGGGCCTGGCGAAAGCCTGAGGAGAATCTAGGGGACACTGGTGGAGTAGGAGATCGGTGCATACGCTCCCGGATGCGAGGCCGTGATGGTCACCGAGGTGGCTGTGGCATTGGCCGTGCCGCTCAGAGTCACGTCGCGGCTGATTCTCAGCGGATCATGGCCTGCGGAGAGCTGAAGGGTTGCCGGGCCGGTGGTTGCGGGAATCGAGACGTATCGCTGCTCGGTGGCGAAATAGGCTTCTTCGGCCACGGCTGCGTTGCGTACGTCCGATTGCACGGTCTGCTGGAAGGCCGCCTGCCGGTATTTCTGATAGGTGGGGATCGCGATGGTTATCAGGATGCCGATGATGGCGATTGCAACCATAAGCTCGATCAGCGTAAACCCCCGGGAAAGAGCGCGGACCATGCTAATCATCCATGAATACCTCCTTCGAAAGAAACAGGGGCGCCAGTGGCGCCCCTGATCCCTTCACGCGATGCATGCCAGGTAGCCTGCATGCGCACGCATTACAGGTTGATGCCACCCCAGCCACTGAGGTTTGTTCTGGTCTCAGCCTTAGCGGTTGTCTCAGGCGTTGCATTGGACTTCTTCTGGATCAGACCGTTGCTGTCGCCGCCGAATTCGAGCGTGCCTTCCTTGTGGCCGGCAAACGCCGCATACTCGGCGGGTGAAACCGTATTGTCAGCATTGGCAACCACACCCACGTTCTTTGATACGCGCACGGCCGGCAGACTGGTCAGCTTGGTCGGACCGGTGACTGCCGTCTCACTGGTGTATGCCTGATTGTCGGCGAAGTAGGCTTCTTCGGCCGTCATCATGTTGCGCAGATCGGACTCCGCCGCGCCGTTGTAGGCCTTCTTGCGGTATTCCGCGAACTGCGGAATCGCGATCGCGGCCAGGATGCCGATGATGGCCACGACGATCATCAGCTCGATGAGCGTGAAGCCCTTCTCGGCCTTCTTCTTGTTGATGTAGTTCAGCATGCTGAACCTCCTTTCGTTGTTTTCGAAAGCGTGCGGACAGTTGCCCTGCACGCCTTGCGCGAAGGATACAGGCAAGCCGCATGCCAGTGTCGGTGACGGAAAACACAGGCCTTCGGGGCGGATGTGACAAAAAACGTCACTTTCCGCTGCCGCATTGCGTCACTCGCCCTCGCCGCGGTACTGCAAGGCCTCGGCCACATGCGCCTCATGCACCGCATCCTCGCCTGCGAGATCGGCAATCGTCCGCGCCACGCGGAGCACGCGATGGAAGCTTCGGGCCGAAAGCCCCAGCCGGCGCGAGGCCGCATCGAGAAGCCTCAGGCCGGCTTCGTTCGGCCGCGCAAAGCGTTCGATCTCCTTTGGCGTCATCCGCGCGTTGACCCTGCCCTCGCCCAGGCGCGCGTACTGCCGGGCCCGCGCCCGTTCCACGCGCTGGCGCACGGCGGCGCTCGGCTCGCCCGGCCGCATGCGCGCAAGCTCGTCGCGGTCCACCGGCGGCAGATGGATGCGCAGATCGAAGCGATCGAGCAGCGGCCCCGAGATGCGCGCCGCATAGCGCCGGATCTGCGCATCGGAGCAGCGGCAGGGGCGCGTGGGATGACCGAGGTAGCCGCAGGGGCAGGGGTTCATCGCCGCCACCAGCTGGAACCGGGCCGGAAAGCGGACCGTCTCGAGCGCGCGGGCGATCACGACGCAGCCTTCCTCGAGCGGCTGGCGCAGCGTTTCCAGCACCTGACGCTTGTATTCCGCGAGTTCGTCGAGAAAGAGCACGCCGTGGCTGGCGAGCGAGATCTCGCCCGGGCGCGGGTTCGAGCCGCCGCCGATGATCGCGACATCCGAGGCCGAATGGTGCGGCGCGCGAAACGGGGGCAGAGCGCTCATCGGCGGGCGGCTGGTATCGCCGGCCACGCTGTAGATGCGGGTGACCTCCAGGCGCTCGGCCATCGTCAGGCGCGGCAGGATGCCCGGCAGCCTGCGGGCGAGCATGCTCTTGCCCACGCCGGGCGGCCCGGTCATCAGCAGGTGATGGGCGCCGGCCGCCGCAATCTCCAGCGCGCGACGCGCCTGATGCTGGCCGCGCACATCGGCGAGATCCGGTGCGTCCGCCTCGCGCTCGTCGGGCACGCCCGGTTCCGCGCGCGGTAGCATCAGTTCGCCGCGCAGATGTCGGACGACGTCGATCAGATGCCGGGCGGTGAAGACCTCCAGCTCCTCGACGGCCGCGGCTTCCGGTCCGTTCGCCTCGGGCACGACGATGACGCCGGT
>CAYNLY010000066.1:0-6869 GCA_964398225.1 uncultured Zetaproteobacteria bacterium | reverse complement strand
GGCCGGGTGTGGAAGCGCAGCAATGCGTGGAGCTGACCGGTACTAATTGCCCGTGAGGCTTGACCATGCAACGTTAAGACATTGGATTCGTCACACAGCCAGCTTGTGATACCGGTTTCCTGGTGTCCATAGCGAGGGGGAAACGCCTGATCCCATCCCGAACTCAGAAGCTAAGCCCCTCCGCGCCGATGGTACTGCGGGGTTCCCCGTGGGAGAGTAGGTCGACGCCAGGATTATTCTCCAAAGCCCCTTCGTTGAGCTCCGCTCCGAAGGGGCTTTTTCTTTGTCCGGGAACGGGGGAGGAATCCGGACGGTATTGCTCCGGTTTCGAATCCGGACTAGAGTTGTCCTGTTTTGAGGCGACCATGCTGAGACTGACCCGACTGACCGATTACGGCATCCTGCTGATGACGCGTATGGCCTCGAATCCCGAGGCCGTGCATACCTCGGCCGCGCTCGCGGAGGCCACGCACGTGCCCCTGCCCACCGTCAGCAAGATTCTTCAGGCCCTGCTGCATGCGGGGCTGCTTGAGTCCATCCGGGGGGCGCATGGCGGCTATCGCCTTGCCCGGCCGGCCGCGCGCATCAGCGTGCGCGACGTGATCGATACGCTGGAAGGCTCGATCGCGCTCACCGAATGCAATCTCGAGCGCCATCGCTGCGAGCAGCGCGAGGTGTGCACGACGAGCCGGAACTGGCAGCGCATCAATGCGGCCGTCCAGCAGGCGCTGTCCGACATCACGCTTGCCGACATGACGCGGCAGGACTTCATGCCGGTGTTTCGCCTTGAGCGCGGCATCCGGCTGGCTGAGGTGAACGGATGAACAAACCGCGGCCCGAGGAGCTGGCGAGCAGGGAATACGCCGCCGGCTTCGTCACCGACATCGAGCAGGAGACCCTGCCTCCGGGGCTCAACGAGGACGTGATCCGTCACATCTCGCGGATGAAGGAGGAACCGGACTGGCTCACCGAATGGCGGCTCGAGGCGTTCCGGCACTGGCAGCAGATGCGCGAGCCGCACTGGTCGATCGCCGAGTATCCGCCGATCGACTACCAGGCGATTTCCTACTATGCGGCGCCGAAATCGCTGAAGGACCGGCCGAAGAGCCTGGACGAGGTCGATCCGAAGCTGCTGGAAACCTACGAAAAGCTCGGCATTCCGCTGCGCGAGCAGGAAATGCTCGCGGGCGTGGCCGTGGATGCGGTCTTCGATTCGGTTTCGGTGGCCACGACGTTCAAGGAAAAGCTGAAGGAAGCCGGCGTCATCTTCTGCCCGATTTCGGAGGCGGTGCGCGATTATCCGGAGCTGGTGCGGAAGTATCTGGGCAGCGTCGTGCCCCCCTCGGACAACTTCTTTGCCGCGCTCAACTCGGCCGTGTTCACCGACGGCTCGTTCGTCTACGTCCCCAAGGGCGTGCGCTGCCCGATGGAGCTTTCGACCTATTTCCGGATCAACGCGTCGAACACCGGCCAGTTCGAGCGCACGCTGATCATCGCCGACGAAGGCGCCTACGTGTCCTACCTCGAGGGCTGCACGGCCCCGATGCGGGACGAAAACCAGCTGCATGCGGCGGTCGTCGAGCTGATCGCGCTGGACGATGCGCAGATCAAGTATTCGACAGTTCAGAACTGGTATCCGGGCGACGAGGAAGGCCGCGGCGGTATCTACAACTTCGTGACCAAGCGCGGCGAATGCCGGGGCGCGCGTTCGAAGATTTCCTGGACGCAGGTGGAAACCGGCAGTGCGATCACCTGGAAGTATCCGAGCTGCGTGCTCCGGGGCGACGACTCGGTCGGCGAGTTCTACTCGGTGGCGCTGACGAAGATGCGCCAGCAGGCCGACACCGGAACGAAGATGATCCATCTGGGCCGGCGGACGAGAAGCACGATCGTTTCCAAGGGGATCTCGGCGGGTCATGGCCGGCAGGCCTATCGGGGGCTGGTGAAGATCGGACCGAACGCGGACGGGGCGCGCAACTACACCCAGTGCGACTCGCTGCTTCTGGGCAGCGAGTGCACGGCCGACACCTTCCCGTACGTCGAAGTCCGCAACCCCACCGCGATCATGGAGCACGAGGCCACCACTTCGCGGATCAGCGAGGAGCAGCTCTTCTACTGCCGCTCGCGCGGGGTGTCCGAGGAAGACGCGGTGAACATGATCGTCAACGGCTTCTGCAAGGACGTGTTCAACGAGCTTCCGATGGAGTTTGCGGTGGAGGCCAACCGGCTGATGGCGGTCAGCCTCGAAGGCGCGGTGGGCTAGTCCATGAATACGGAGCAGACGATGTTGCTGAAAATCGAGGACCTGCATGTCGAGGTCGAGGGCAAGCCGATTCTGAAGGGCGTGAACCTCGAGGTGCGCGCGGGCGAAGTGCACGCGATCATGGGCCCCAACGGCTCGGGCAAGAGCACGCTTTCGAACGTGATCGCGGGCCGCCCGGGCTACGAGGTCACGAAGGGCCGGGTGCTCTATCAGGGCCGCGACCTTCTGGCCATGACGCCGGAGGAGCGGGCCTGGGAGGGCGTGTTCCTCGCCTTTCAGTACCCGGTCGAGATCCCGGGCGTGAACAACGTCTATCTTCTGCGTGCGGGCGTGAACGCCCGCCGTCGCCATCAGGGGCTGCCGGAACTGGATGCGATGGATTTTCTGTCCCTGGTCCGGGAAAAGGCGCGTCTGGTCGAGCTCGACGAGTCCTTTCTGTCGCGCGGCGTCAACGAGGGCTTTTCCGGCGGCGAGAAGAAGCGCAACGAAATCTTCCAGATGGCGGTGCTCGAGCCGAAGCTTGCGATCCTGGACGAGACCGACTCGGGGCTCGACATCGACGCGCTGCGCATCGTGGCCGGCGGGGTGAACAGGCTGAGAAGCCCGGAGCGCGCGATCGTCATGGTCACGCACTACCAGCGTCTGCTCGACTACATCGAGCCGGACGTCGTGCACGTGCTTGCCGACGGGCGGATTCTGAAATCCGGCGACAAGCAGCTGGCGCGCGAGCTTGAGGCGCGCGGCTACGACTGGCTGCGGACGGAGGCCGCGGCCGGGGGCGCCCGGTGACCCCCGCGATTGAAACCCTGCAGCGCAAGGCCTGGCGCTCCTTTGCCGAACGGGGCATGCCCGCCCGCGGGGAGGAGTGGAAATACACCGATCCGTCCCGGCTGACCGCGATCCTCGGCGAGCGCTGGTGGACCCCGGCCGAACCCGAGGCGCTTGAGCCAAAGGAGATCGAGGCGCTGGCGGTGCCGGAGCTTGACGCCGACCGCGTGGTCTTCGTGGACGGGGCCTTCCGGCCGGAGCTGTCGCGGCTCCCTGCAGGGGTCGAGCTCGTGCTGCTTTCGGAGCTTGAGGACGCGGGAGTTGCGACCGAGCTTCTCGATGCCTGCACCGACCGCCCGCTGGGCTCCACACTGACCGCGGTCAATGCGGCGCTTGCGCGCGACGGCTTCTGGCTGCGGGTGCCCCGAGGTCATCGGGCCGAAAGGCCGCTGTATGTGCTGCATGTCGGCGCATCCCGGGGGGCGGCGCATCTGCGCTTAGGCTACTGGCTCGAGCCCGGGGCCGAAGCGCATGTGATCGAGCATTTCACCGGCACGGGCAGGCAGCCGGGCCTGACCAGCGTGGCCAGCCTTGCCCGCCTGCGGGACGGCGCGCGGCTGACCCATGAGCGCATTCAGCTCGAGCCGGACGCGCGCCTGCATCTGGGGCGGCTCGAGGCGCGGCTTGCGCGGGATGCGGGGTTTGTCTCCCGCGTCGTCTCGCTGGGCGCTGCCTGGTCGCGGCTGGACGTCGTCGCGGAGTTCGCCGAAACCGGCGGCGAGTGCCTTCTGGACGGGCTGTACATGGCCGGCCGCCGCCAGCACATGGACCACCATACCTGGATCGATCATCGCAAGCCGCACTGCCGCAGCAGGCAGCACTACCGCGGGGTCGTGCACGGGCGCGCCCGGGCCGTGTTCGACGGCTGCATCCGCGTCTTTCGCGGGGCTTCCGGCACCGACGCCGCGCAGCAGAACCGGAACCTGCTGCTTTCGCCCCGCGCGGAGGTCGACGCGAAGCCGCAGCTGATCATCGATCACGACGACGTCAGGGCCGCGCACGGCTGCACGGTCGGCAGCCTGGATGCCGACCAGATGTTCTATCTGCGCGCGCGCGGCGTGCCCGAGGATGCCGCGCGCGAGATGCTCACGCGCGCCTTTGCCGAGGCCGTGCTGGCGGAGCTCGCGCCGGGTCCGCTCAGGGCCTTCGTCGAGCGCGAGGCGTTCGCAAGCCTTCCGGGGGGCGGGATATGACGGGCTTCGACGTCGAGGCCGTGCGGCGCGAGTTTCCGGTGCTGCACCAGGAGGTGCACGACCGCCCGCTCGCCTATCTCGACAATGCGGCAACGACGCAGAAGCCGATCGCGGTGATCGAGGCGGTGGCCGACTTCTACCGCCGGGACAATGCGAACGTGCACCGCGGCGTGCATGCGCTTTCCGAGCGCGCGACGGCCGCCTACGAGGGCGCGCGTGAAAAGCTCCGGCGGTTCATCGGTGCGCGCTCGACCCGCGAGATCGTGTTCACCCGGGGAACGACCGAGGCGATCAACCTGGTCGCTCAGAGCTGGGGCCGCGCGAACCTGCGCCCCGGCGACGAGGTGCTGATCACCGAGATGGAACATCATTCGAACATCGTGCCCTGGCAGATGGCCTGCGAGGCTACCGGCGCGCGCCTGGTCGTTGCGCCGATGACCGATGCCGGCGAGCTGGACCTGGAGGCGTTCCGGCAGCGGCTGAGCGAGCGCACGAAGCTGGTCGGCGTCGTTCATCTGTCCAACGCGCTGGGCACGATCAACCCGGTGGCCGAGGTCGTGCATCTGGCCCGTGAGGCGGGCGCATGCACGCTCGTGGACGGCGCCCAGGCGCTCGCGCACCTTGCCGTGGACGTGCAGCGGCTGGGCTGCGATTTCTACGTCAGCAGCGCGCACAAGATGTACGGGCCGACCGGCATCGGGTTCCTGTACGCGCGCGAGGAGGTTCTCGAGCGCATGCCGCCCTGGCAGGGCGGCGGCGACATGATCCGCGTCGTGCGCTTCGACCACACCGAATACAACGATCTTCCCTACCGCTTCGAGGCCGGCACGCCGAACATCGCCGGCGCGGTCGGTTTTGCCGCGGCCATCGACTGGATCGAGCGCACCGGCATCGAGCGCATCGCGCGCCACGAGCAGTCGCTGCTTGCGCATGCGCTCGCGCGCGCCGAGGCCACGCCGGGGCTGCGCCTGATCGGCACGGCCGGCATGCGCGCCTCGGTCGTCTCGTTCGTGCTCGAAGGCGTGCACCCGCACGACCTTGGCACGATCGTGGACCGCGAGGGCGTGGCGATCCGCGCGGGCCACCACTGCGCGATGCCGGTGATGGAACACTTCCGCGTGCCGGCGACCGCCCGGGCATCCTTCGCCGCCTACAACACGCGGGCCGAGATCGATCAGCTGTTTGCCGCGCTCGAGCGCGCGCGGGCGCTGTTCGCCTGAGGAGGAGCGGATGTTCGATCTGCGCGAGCTCTATCAGCAGGTGATCGTCGATCACCACAAGCATCCGCGCAACTTCGGCACACTTGAGCATCCCGACCGGGAGGCCGACGGCTACAATCCGTTGTGCGGCGACCGCCTGCATGTGGAACTGGCCGTGGACGAGGACGGCACGATCACCGACGTCGCCTTCCGGGGCGAGGGCTGCGCGATTTCGGTGGCGAGCGCCTCGCTGATGACCGAGGCGCTCAAGGGACGCAGGATCGAGGAGTTCGAGCGCCTGTTCGAGGCCTTTCACGCGATGGTCACCGGCGATCAGGGCCCTCCCGACGAGGCAGTCCTCGGCAAGCTCGCGGTGCTTGCCGGCGTGCGCGAGTTCCCGAGCCGGATCAAGTGCGCGACGCTGTGCTGGCACACCGTCAAGTCCGCCCTCGAGGGCGGCGGCACGGCGCGGACGGAGTAGCCGATGACGGACAGGGACGATCCGGTCGGCCGGGTTCTGACCGCAAGCCGCGACATCGACGCGGTCCTGATCCCGGTCGGAACGCCGGTCGTGATCCCGGCCGGTACCCGCGTGCGCGTGACCCAGGCGCTGGGCGGAAGCCTGACCGTCGAGGTGGGCGGGAACCTTGCGCGCATCGAGGGCGGCGAAGCCGAGGCGCTGGGGCTTGCCGAGGCCGATCCGGGCGAGGCGGAAAAGTCCCGGGACGAGTCCGGCTACGGCGATGCGGGCCCGGTGGACATGGATGCGCTGTGGAACGCGCTCAAAACCTGCTACGACCCCGAGATCCCCGTGAACATCGTCGATCTGGGGCTTGTCTACGACCTGCGCATGGAGCCGGTCGAGGGCGGCGGCCATCATGTCGAGATCGTGATGACGCTGACCGCGCCCGGCTGCGGGATGGGGCCGTTCATCGTCGAGGACGTGCGCCGGAAGGTGCTGTCGGTTCCGGGCGTGCGCGACGTCCATGTCGATCTGGTTTTCGATCCGCCCTGGGACCGCTCGCGGATGAGCGACGAGGCGCGTCTGGCGCTGGGGATGTTCTGAGCATGGCCGCATGGATCGACGTCGCCCCTCTGGAAGCGCTGCCGCCCGGCTCCCGGAAGGTTGTGGCAACCCCGATCGGGGATGTCGCGGTGTTCAATCTGGACGGCGCGCTGTACGCGATCGAGGACGTCTGCACCCACGACGGCGGCGAGCTCGCCAGCGGAAGGCTCGAGGGCGATCAGATCGTCTGTCCCCGGCATGGCGCGCGCTTCTGCATCCGCGACGGACGCGCGCTCACGCCGCCCGCCTACGAGGACATCGAAACCTTTCCGGTGCGCATCGAGAACGGCATCGTGCAGGTGAACATCGGCGACTGAGCC
>CAYNLY010000065.1:0-7032 GCA_964398225.1 uncultured Zetaproteobacteria bacterium | reverse complement strand
GGAAGGTGATCTGGCTCTTCGCATCGGGCCGCAGCCAGGGAAGGATGCGCTCCTTGCGCATCTCGGACTGGCGCTGCATCAGCCGGTGCGCATACAGAATCGGCGCCGGCATCAGCACCTCGGTTTCGTTCGTCGCGTAGCCGAACATCAGCCCCTGGTCGCCCGCGCCCTGCTTTTCCGGCGCCTCGCGGTCCACGCCGCGCGCAATGTCCGGCGACTGCTTGCCGATCAGGCTCATCACCGCGCAGGTCGAGCCGTCGAAGCCCACGTCCGAGCTCGTGTAGCCGATGTCGCAGACGACGCGCCGGACGAGCTCGTCCAGATCCACCCAGGCCTCGGTCGTCACCTCGCCGGCCAGAATCACCGCGCCGGTCTTGATCATCGTCTCCACCGCCACCCGGGCGCGCGCCGGATTCGGATCCTGAGTCAGGATCGCATCGAGCACGGCATCGGAAATCTGGTCGGCGACCTTATCCGGATGCCCCTCGGAGACGGATTCGGAAGTGAACAGATAGTTCCGGCTCATCGGCGCTACACTCCTTGCTTGCGGAATCGGCGCCGGAGCCTACCGGCCGCAGGCGCAGGCGACAAACGGCTCAGTCGCGCAGCACCCACCACAGCCCCCAGGCAAGCGCGAGGCCCGCCAGCGCAAAGCCCCAGGCGGGCGCACCCGCCGTGGCCGCAAACCCGAGCCCGGCCGAGGAAAGCCCCACGAGCATCGCCCCGCCGGCCCGCACGTTCGACCGGGCGCCGGAACTCCCGACCCCCGCCTCCCCATACTCCCGGGCAAGCGTCTCGATCTTCCGCGGCAGCAGCATCCAGTCGCGCAGCTGCGCGCGCAGCTCCTCGGCCATCGCCTCGGCCCGGCCGCGCGGCCCCATGTGCCGGGCCATCCAGTCGCTGACCAGCGGCCGCGCGAGTTCCCAGATGTTCGCCTGATCGGCAAGCTCCCGGGCCACGCCCTCGATGACGACCATCGTCTTCTGCAGAAGAAGCAGCTGCGGCTGGGTTTCCATCTGGAAACGCTCGGTCACGGCGAACATGCACAAGAGCAGCTCGGCGATCGAAATCTCGCGCAGCGGGCGGTTGAAGATCGGCACGGCGATCTCGCGCAGCGCATCCTCGAACGCGGAAACGTCGGTGTCCGGCGGCACGTAGCCCGCCTCGAGGTGCACCTCGGCCGCGCGCCGGTAGTCCTCCTTCAGAAAGGCGAGCAGCATGTCGGCGAGATAACGCCGGCTCTTCATGTCCAGGCGGCCGACGATGCCGAAATCGACGAGCACGATGTCGCCGTTGTCGGCCACGAAGATGTTGCCCGGATGCATGTCGGCATGGAAGTAGCCGTCCACGAAGACCATGTGGAAAAACAGCGTGGCCGCGCGCTCGCAGAGCTTCAGGCAGTCGTGGCCCGCGGCCACAAGCTTCGCCCGCTCATCGATCGGAATGCCGGAGATGCGCTCGGTGGTCAGCACCTCGGTCGTCGTGTAGTCCCAGAGCACCTCGGGTACGCGCACGCCGTCCACATCGGCAAGATTCTCCGCGAAGCGGCCGGCATGCGCGCCCTCCGCGCGCAGGTTCAGCTCGCCGGTGATCGTCTGCGCGAACTCCTCGACGACCTCGGGCGCCTTCAGCCGCCGGTATTCCGGAAAGTAGCGGTCGAACAGCGCGGCAAGCAGCCGGAGGATGTCGAGATCGGCCTGAATCGTGCGCGCAATCTGCGGCCGGCGCACCTTCACGGCCACCTTTCGGCCATCGGCGAGCGTCGCGAAATGGACCTGGGCGATCGAGGCGGCCGCCACCGGCCGCTCCTCGAAGCTTGCGAACACCCCGCCCTCGCCGGTGATCGGCTTGCGGAACGCCCGCTCGATCACCTCGCGCACGCGCTCGAACGGCTCGGGCGGCACCTCGTCCTGAAGCTTCTTGAGCTCCAGCGCGACATCCAGCGGCAAGAGATCCACGCGCGTGGACAGCATCTGACCGAACTTGATGAACGTGGGCCCGAGCTTTTCGAGCGCATGCCGGATCTGCGCGCCCAGATCCCGCGGCAGCTCGTCGCCGGTGAACAGCCGCGCAAGCCAGGCATACGGATAGAACAGATGCATCCGGGCGGCCAGCGCCGCCAGGCCGTGGTTGACGAGCACATGCGTGATGTAAAGAAGCCGGAGGTTCCGGCGCAGACCCGAGGGAAGCCTCACCGATCCTCCCCGAGCCGGTGTTCAAGCCTCGTGACCCGCCCCTTGAGGCGGCTGATCCGGTGGCGCAGATGCTCGACCCCCGCCTGCCACTGTTCGAGCCGCGCCCCGTCCGGCACGTCGAGCGATTTGAGTCCCGCGCGCACGGCCTCTTTCGCCCCCTGCTCGAGCCGTTCCTCGGCGGCCACGAGCGCGCGCGCGGCCTTCGCCACCCGGGCGCCGAAAAAGTCGCCGAACGCGGCCCGGAGTTCCCGCTCCCAGTCGAGATCGAGCGCGGCAAACAGCTTCTTGAAGCGGAGCATCGCATCGGAATCGCCGCTCAGCTTCAGCGCGCGGGCCATGACCAGGTCGTCCGGGTCCTCGCCGCCGAAGGTCAGCCGGGCAAAGCCCGCGGCCGTTCCCTCGATGCGGACGTCGGGACTTGCCTCGACGACCGGATGCACCGCGATCCGCCCGCCCTCGAACACGAGAAACATCACGCTGCCGACATCCGTGACCTTCAGGCGCAGCACGCGCCCGTCGAGTTCCTCGAGATGCGGCAGCAGATCCGGCCGGCGGCGAAGCACGAGGTCGAACACCGTGGCCAGCACGACGCACTGCACCGGCACCGGAATCAGCCGCAGCGGAAGAAACATCACGCTCATATCCGATACCCCCGATGCAGCGCGACAATGCCGCCGGTCAGATTGTCCCAGCGCACGACGCCGAAACCGGCCCGCTCGATCAGGCGCGCAAACCGGCGCTGGTGCGGAAAGCGGCGGATCGATTCGACCAGATACTGATAGGAGGCCCGATCCTGCGCGACCCACTCGCCGAGCTGCGGAATGACATTGAACGAATAGGCGTCGTACAGCCAGTCCAGAACCGGCAGCACCGGACGCGAAAACTCCAGGCACAGAAACTGACCGCCGGGCCGGAGCACGCGATGAAACTCGGCGAGCCCCGCCTCGATGTCGAGAAAGTTGCGGATCCCGAAGGCGATCGTCACGCAGTCGAAGCTGCGGTCGGCGAACGGCAGCCGCATCCCGTCGGCCTGGATGCAGTCGGCCCGGCCCGGCAACAGCCCCGCATCGAGCACGCGGCGCGCGCCCTCGGCCAGCATCGGGCCGTTCAGGTCGGTCAGCACGACGCGGCCGCCCGGCGCCACCTTGCGCGCCAGCAGAATCGCCACATCGCCGGAACCCGCCGCGACATCGAGCACCCGGGACCCCGCGCCAACCTGCGCCTCGCGAACCATCCGGCGCTTCCACAGCCGGTGCAGCCCGCCGCTCATCAGGTCGTTCATCAGGTCGTACTTGTCGGCGACGTTCGAGAACACGCCCATCACCCGGCGCACCTTCTCGGCCGGGGCCACCTGCTGGTAGCCGAAATGCGTCGCGGAATCCCTGTCCATGCCCTCGCTGCTCATCGAGCCCCGCATCGTAGCAAGAGCGCCGCCCCGCTCCAACGCCGGAAGCTCGAAGCGCCCCCGCACCGCGAACATCCTGTGGACAACGCGTGCATGGAATGTGAGGGCAAAAGCGCAACTTGTAGCGCCCGATCCACGCTTGACACCCAAGATGTTGTGCCCCATGCTTGGCCGCATCGAACACGGGGAGCGGCATTCCGCCGATTCAACGATACAACGCGAGGGGGAGCCAGGCTTATGAGCGCAATCGTCAGGAAGGCCGGAGGGACGAGCACGAGCGACGCGCCGGATCCGATGGCCGGCATCCGGGCGGCCGAAATCCCGCTGCAGCCGGCAAGCCAGGACATCTGGGACAAGAAATACCGGCTCAAGGACAAGAAGGGCCGTCCGGTGGACAAAACCATCGAGGACACCTACCGGCGGGTGGCCCGGGCTCTGGCCGACATCGAAGACGAGGACGTGCGCGAGCACTGGTATCAGCGTTTCCTCTGGGCGCTCCAGAACGGAGCGATTCCGGCCGGGCGCATCGTGTCCAACGCCGGCGCGCAGGAACACAAGCCCGCGACCTCCACGATCAACTGCACGGTTTCCGGCACGATTCCCGACTCGATGGACGGCATCCTGACGATGGTGCGCGAGGCGGGCCTCACGCTGAAGGCCGGCTGCGGCATCGGCTACGAGTTTTCCACGCTGCGGCCGAAGGGCGCCTATGTGTCGGGCGCGGGCGCCTACACCTCGGGGCCGCTGTCGTTCATGGACATCTTCGACGCGATGTGCTTCACGGTCTCGTCGGCCGGAGGGCGTCGCGGCGCACAGATGGGCACCTTCGACGTCTCCCATCCCGACATCTTCGATTTCATCCGCGCCAAGCGCGAGGACGGGCGGCTCCGGCAGTTCAACCTGTCGGTGCTGGTCACGAAGGACTTCATGGAGGCTGTGAAGGCCGACGGCGACTGGCAGCTCGTCTTCCCCGCATCCAAGGCGGAGCTCGAGGACGACGACGTCGAGATCGTCTTCCGCGAGATGCCGCATCTGGCGAACAATCCGAACTACACCTACGACGACAAGGGCCGCGTGGCCTGCAAGGTGTACCGGACGATCAAGGCCCGCAGGCTGTGGGACACGATCATGGCCTCGACCTACGACTACGCGGAGCCGGGCTTCATCCTGATCGATGAAGTCAACGAAATGAACAACAACTGGTGGTGCGAAACGATCCGCGCGACCAATCCTTGCGGCGAGCAGCCGCTGCCGCCCTACGGCGCGTGCCTTCTGGGCAGCGTGAACCTCACCAAGTTCGTCCGCGACCCGTTCACCGAAAACGCGCGCTTCGACTGGGACGCGTTCCGCGAGGTCGTGCGCGTGTTCACCCGGATGCTCGACAACGTCGTCGAGATCAACGGCCTGCCGCTCGAGCAGCAGCGGCGCGAAATCATGAACAAGCGCCGCCACGGCATGGGCTTTCTGGGCCTGGGCAGCGCGCTCGCGATGCTGCGGGTGCCGTACGGTTCGCCCGAGTCGCTCGAGTTCACCGAAAAGGTGGCCTACGAGATGGCGCGCACCGGCTACGAAGTGGGCGTGGAGCTTGCGAAGGAAAAGGGCGAGGCGCCGGTGCTCGCCGCCGAATACGAGGTCACGCCCGAGATGCTGGCCAAGCGTCCGGAAATGGAGCGCGACGGCTACAAGGTGGGCGACAAAGTGAAGGGGCGCATCCTCTGGCTCCGCTACTCGCGCTACATGCAGAAGTTCGCGCAGACCGGACGGAAGGAGGACGCGCAGCTTCTGGCCGAGCTCGAACGCCACGGCTGCCGGTTCACGCATCACACCTCGATTGCGCCGACGGGCACGATCTCGCTGTCGCTTGCGAACAACGCCTCCAACGGCATCGAGCCGTCGTTCGCCCATCACTACAAGCGCAACGTGATCCGCGAGGGCAAGAAGACCAAGGAACAGATCGACGTCTACTCCTTCGAGCTTCTGGCCTACCGCGAGCTCGTGAACCCGAAGGCGATGCCGTTTTCGGACGATCCCGAGGCGAAGCTTCCCGACTACTTCGTCTCGGCCGACGACATCACGCCGAAGCAGCATGTGGACATCCAGGCCGCCGCCCAGAAGTGGATCGATTCCTCGATCTCGAAGACGGCCAACGTGCCCACGGACTTCCCGTACGAGGACTTCAAGGACATCTACATGTACGCCTACGAGAACCACCTGAAGGGCTGCACGACCTTCCGCTTCAACCCCGAGGTGTTCTCGGGCGTGCTGGTCAAGGAAAAGGATCTGGAGAACACGATCTACCGGTTCACGCTTGAGGACGGCACGGTCGTCGAACTGAAGGGCAACGAGGAAGTCGAATACGACGGCGAGATCCATACCGCCGCCAACCTGTTCGACGCCCTCAAGGAAGGCTACTACGGCAAGTTCTAGGAGGTGGCGATGCACGGGGAGGGAAGAAGCATCGAATGGCCGGAACTGAGGTTTCCGCCGATCAATCTCTGGGTGATGCCCGCGCTTGCGGACGGCACGGAACGGGCGGGAGTCCGGCGCGTCCGCCGCGCGGCCTGCCAGGAGCTTGCGCTTCGCGTCGCGCTGCGCGCAAGCCTGATGGCGATGGCGGCCCGGCAGCACTGATGGCCAGGATCCGCCCCACGAACGACCCGCTCAGCCCGGACTTCGATCCCGCCGCCCGGGTCCGCGAGCTGATCGCCGAATACCTCGCCACGCCGGCGGGGGCTCCGAACACCAGCCCCGTCTGGTTCATCTCGCCCGCCCGCAACGACGCCGCAGGCCCCACGAATCCGGACTCAGGAGACAACGATGGCAACGAAGATTGACAAGAAGATCACCGCCTACGAGGTGGTCAAGCCCGAATCCAAGGAGCAGGAGCAGCAGAAGGTCGCGCACATCGCGCCGCTTCTGGAGCGCGACGATGTGCTCGAGGGCAAGACCTACAAGATCAAGACGCCGCTGTCCGAGCATGCGATGTACATCACGATCAACGACGTCATCGAAACGCTTCCGGACGGAACCAAGCGGCGCCGGCCGTTCGAGATCTTCATCAACTCGAAGAACATGGAGCACTTCCAGTGGATCGTCGCGCTCACGCGCGTGATTTCGGCGATCTTCCGCAAGGGCGGCGACATCAACTTCCTCGTCGAGGAGCTGAAGGCCGTCTTCGATCCCCGGGGCGGCTACTACAAGAAGGGCGGCAAGTACATGCCCTCGATCGTCGCCGAGATCGGCGAGGTGATCCAGCAGCACCTGGTCTCGATCGGGATGATGGAGGGCCAGCTGGCCAGGCCCGAGCTCGAGGCCAAGCGCAAGGAAGCCATCGAAAAGCTCGGCGAGGATGCCGTGAAAAAGGGCGCCCAGTGCGACAAGTGCGGCGCGATGGCCGTCGTCCGGCTGGACAACTGCAACACCTGCCTGGAG
>CAYNLY010000064.1:0-7216 GCA_964398225.1 uncultured Zetaproteobacteria bacterium | reverse complement strand
GTAAGAGGGTTTCCTCCACATTGCAGCACCGGGTGGTGCGCTGAATCGAGCGCGGATATTCCGCGCTCAACGATCTTGCCATCAAGCCATCATCTCAGCTAAATGTCGTCTTTAAAACTTGACTCTTTCACTATTAGATGAGAACCGCCCCTTTTGTTATCACTTAGTTAAGTCTAAGGGATCGCGGACTATTTTGTCATGGAATACGTCGAATCCATAATAGCCTTCAGGAAATGTGAAAGTATATGGAGTAGCCCTTAGGGTTTTATCAATGATCTCGAATTTATATATTCCGGATCTATAAAAGGCGATGATTCTGTAATCATGACCTGATTCCAAATTAACGATAACCACGGCATTTACACCTAAGCCTGGTCCACGAGCAGCGCTGACAAGCAATTTTCGAGTGCCTGGATCGGTGCAGTGGTACCCTAGGCCTAATATAGTAGAAAATGGTTTGGCTTTTATTGGAAGGAAATTCACCCCCACATGAGCATTTTGATCTCCCCAGAAGTCAGCTAGTTTTCCCTTTATACAAGCTTGCCTTTCCAATTGTCTGTTCGGTGATGTGGCGCACCCCAACAGGGAGATGCTTAAATATGCAGCCACCAGCAATTTCGGAAATGCTGATGGAGGCAAAGTTTTTTGTTCGACTTTAGCCTAGCAGGAATGAAGACAGGCCTTGGAATCATACATTCCCCCATATTTGATGCCATTGGATCAGGGACTGTTTGCCATTATTATTCCTTCTTTGATCCATCGGCTAACCAAAGCATAGATGGCAGGTGCGGATTCCGCCATTACAGTCGAATGTGAGTTATTCGTCTGGGTTAAATGGAAATTCGGATTGCCCCGCCGGAGAGAGTGATTGTTTCATACGTGCCCGATCACCGTGACTGTACGCTGTCCGTCGACAGGTAAAGGGAACGGCGCTGGATAAGCATTAGGCCCCGCATGAAGCGGGGCCTAATAACTTATGGCTCAGGATGTCGCGAGTTGCCGCAGCACGAAGTGCAGGATGCCGCCGTGGCGGTAGTAGCGCCATTCGTTCGGCGTGTCGATGCGCACGATCGCCGCAAAGCGCCTGCCGTCCGCCTCCACCTCGACCTCGCGCGCGCCTTCGCGCACGCCCCGGATTGCGTACACCTCGCGGCCGGTGAGCCCGAGCGTTTCGGCATTTTCGCCCTCGCGGAACTGCAGCGGCAGGATGCCCATGCCGACGAGGTTCGAGCGGTGGATGCGCTCGAAACTTTCGGCGATCACCGCGCGCACGCCGAGCAGCGCCGGCCCCTTGGCCGCCCAGTCGCGGCTGGAGCCGGTGCCGTATTCCTTGCCGGCGATCACGATCGCGGGCACGCCCTCGTCGCGGTAGCGCATCGCGGCATCGTAGATGCTCATCTGCGCGCCGTCGGGCAGATGCACGGTCACGCCGCCCTCGGTGCCGGGCACGAGCCGGTTGCGCAGGCGGATGTTCGCGAACGTGCCGCGCATCATCACCTCGTGGTTGCCGCGCCGTGAGCCGTAGGAGTTGAAGTCCTTTGGCTCGACGCCGCGCTCGATCAGGTAGCGGCCGGCGGGCGAGTCCGGCTTGATCGCGCCGGCGGGCGAGATGTGGTCGGTGGTCACCGAATCGCCCAGAAGCGCGAGCACGCGCGCGCCCTCGATGTCGCCGATTTCGGCGGGCTCCATGCCCATGCCCGTAAAGTAGGGCGGGTGCTGGATGTAGGTCGAATCCGGATCCCAGGCGAAGCGGTCGCCCGCCGGGGCGTCGAGCCCCTGCCAGTTCGCGTCGCCGCGGAAGACGTCGGCGTAGGTGTTCGCGAACTGCTCGCGGCGCACTTTCGTCATCGCCTCGGCGATTTCGGCCTGCGAAGGCCAGATGTCGCGCAGGAACACCGGCTGGCCCTCGCCGCCGAAGGCGATCGGCTCGTTCGCCAGATCGATGTCCATGCGCCCCGCGATCGCGTAGGCGACGACGAGCGGCGGGCTGGCCAGATAGTTCATCCGCACCTCGGGATGCACGCGTCCCTCGAAGTTGCGGTTGCCCGAAAGCACCGAGCAGACCGACAGGTTTCCTTCGGCGATCGCGCGCGAAACGGGCTCGGGCAGCGGGCCGGAGTTGCCGATGCAGGTCGTGCAGCCGTATCCGACGACGTGGAAGCCCAGACGCTTCAGGGGCTCCATCAGCCCCGCGTCCTCGAGGTAGCGGGAGACGACCATCGAACCGGGGCCGAGCGAGGTCTTGACCCAGGGCGCGCGGGTAAGCCCAAGCTCGACCGCCTTCTTCGCCACCAGGCCCGCGCCGAGCATTACCGAGGGGTTCGAGGTGTTCGTGCACGAGGTGATCGCGGCGATCACGACGGCGCCGTCGGAAAGCGTCGCATGCTTGCCGTCCACAACGACGTCCACCGGCGTGGAATGAAGTCCGGTTTCCTTGCGCGTCTCGTCCAGCGCCTCGTGAAAGGCATCCTTGGCCCTGGCCAGCGGCACCCGGTCCTGCGGCCGCTTCGGACCGGCAAGGCTTGGCTCGACCGTGCCCATGTCCAAATGCAGGGTTTCGCTGTATTCGGCGCGCGCATCGGTTCGGAACAGGCCCTGGGCCTTCGCATAGGCCTCGACTAGCGCGACCTGCTCCTCGCTGCGGCCGGTCAGCCGCAGGTAGTTCAGGGTTTCGTCGTCGATCGGGAAAAGCCCGCAGGTGGCGCCGTATTCGGGCGCCATGTTCGCGATCGTCGCGCGGTCGGCGAGCGGAAGGCTGTCGAGCCCCTCGCCGAAGAACTCAACGAACTTGCCGACGACGCCGTGGCGGCGGAGCATCTCGACGATCGTGAGCACCAGATCGGTGGCCGTCGCTCCTTCGGGCAACCGGCCGGTGAGCTCAAATCCCACGACCTTCGGCACCAGCATCGAAATGGGCTGGCCGAGCATCGCGGCCTCGGCCTCGATGCCGCCCACACCCCAGCCGAGCACGCCGAGGCCGTTGATCATCGTCGTATGCGAGTCGGTGCCGACCAGCGTGTCCGGATAGGCGGTGCCGGCCTCGTCCACGAACACGACCCGGGCCAGATGCTCGAGATTCACCTGGTGCACGATGCCGGTGTCCGGCGGAACGACGCGGAAGTTGTCGAACGCCTGCTGGCCCCATTTGAGGAAGGCGTAGCGCTCGCGGTTGCGCTCGAACTCGATCGCCGCGTTGCGGGCGAACGCCTCATCGGAACCGAACGCGTCCACCTGAACCGAGTGGTCGATCACGAGCTCGGCCGGCGCTAGTGGGTTGATGCGCGCGGGGTCGCCGCCGAGGGCGGCCATCGCGTCGCGCATCGCGGCCAGATCGACGACCGCGGGTACGCCGGTGAAGTCCTGCATCAGCACGCGCGCGGGCATGAACTGGATTTCGCGCGCCTCGGGCGCATCCGGGCGCCAGTTCGCGAGCGCCTCGATGTCCTCGCGGCGCACGGTTTCGCCGTCTTCGCGGCGCAGCAGGTTTTCGAGCAGAATCTTGATCGAAACCGGAAGCCGGGAGACATCGCCAACCGCATGGATGTCGTACAGGGCGACGGTCCGGTCGCCAACCGTCAGTGATGATCTCGCGTCAAAACTGTTCTTGCTCACGAAAGGCTCCTTTGGCTTGATCGGGCGGCGAACGCTACCAGTGGATACCGGCGGGGGGAATCAAAGGGGCCCGCGTTGCTTGCGCGTAGTACATCTGCTAAAGATGGTATGTGATGCTGGCGTTTTGGACAGGAGGGTGCTGATGTCCATCAAGGTTCCGAATACCGGGGGGCCTGGGATTCGGTCCCGCGGACTTCGGATCTGCGCATGCTTGCTGACAGGCATGGCAATTCAGCTGGCACCGCTCCAGGTCCCCGCCCAGTCCGAGCAGGCCCTGGGGAGCCGGCAACTGGAGCGGATTCTTGAGCTTGAGCGACAGCACCGACCGCAGGTCGCCATTCCCGCCGAACGGGTGATCGAGGCTTTTCGGGCCGCGGGATTCGAAGTTTCACACCTGCAGCAGGCTCCGGCCGTGGCTACCGGCGGCGATTACGCTCTCGCCGCCTGGGTTCGGCAGGGCGCTCTTGGTCTCAGCATTGTCGTCTATGAATTCGGCGATGAGGCCAAGCTTGAGCGCTTTCGCCAGACGATGGAGCTGACGCACAGCATGAATCCTGGCGCCGATGTGGGAGATTACGCCATCAACCACACCACGGCCTTGCAGGTCATGGCCTTATCGGCTGCCGATCCGAGACTGCGCTCGCTGCGCCAGCGCCTGCTCGAGATTTTTCGCAGACTCTCGCCATAGGCGGAACATTCCCTCCAGCGCGCGTATGGGCTTTTGGGCGGAGGCTCGTGCGGGGGATTCTGGGCTCGCTGCTCAAGTAGGGGTTCGCGCGATCGTCTAGAATCGGTGTATGGGCAGGCTGTGGCCAGGGGCCGAGGACCGGCGGCGGTGGATGATCGAGGCGATCGAGAACGAGGCCCGGCTGTGCGCGCATCAGACGGGCAGGCCCCGGATCGCGCCGAAGGTGCTCGATGCGATGGCCGCGATTCCGCGCGAACGCTTCGTGCCGCTCACGCTTCGTGCCGCCGCCTACGACAACTCGGCGCTGCCCGTCGGGCACGGTCAGACGATCTCCCAGCCGTTCATTGTCGCGCTGATGACCGACCTGCTCGATCTCGAGGAAGGCGACCGGGTGCTCGAGATCGGCACCGGCACCGGCTACCAGACCGCGATCCTTGCATGGCTCGGATGCGAGGTCTGGACCATTGAGCGGATTGCGGCGCTGTCGGAGGCGGCGAGGAAGCGGCTGGCCGGGCTGGGACTGGATGCGCGCGTGCATTTCCGGGTCGGGGACGGCTGGGAGGGCTGGCAGGAGGCGGCGCCGTTTCACGGCATCATCGTCACCGCCGCGCCCCCGTCGGTGCCCGAGGCCCTGGTGGAGCAGCTTGCCCCCGGGGGCCGGCTCGTGATTCCGATCGGCGAGCCCGGCTTCGGTCAGGAGCTCGTGCGCATCGAGAAGCGCGCCGACGGCAGCCTCGATGCCCGGCCGGTGCTGCCGGTGGCGTTCGTGCCGATGGTCCGGGACTAGCCCTTGCTCTGCGCCTTCAGCAGCGGCTCGATCAGGTCCAGGGGCAGCGGGAAGACGATCGTCGAGGACTTGTCGCCGGCGATTTCCAGCAGCGTCTGCAGGTAGCGCAGCTGCAGCGCCTGCGGTTGCGAGGCGAGCTGCCTTGCCGCCTGCACCAGCATGTCCGCGGCCTGCTTCTCGCCCTCGGCGTGGATGATCTTCGCCCGGCGCTCGCGCTCGGCCTCGGCCTGGCGGGCCATCGCCCGGATCATGCTCTCGTCCAGATCGATGTGCTTGATCTCGACGTTGCTGACCTTGATGCCCCAGGCATCGGTCTGGGCGTCGAGTATCGACTGGATGTCGTGGTTCAGCTTGTCGCGCTCGGCGAGCATTTCGTCGAGCTCGTGCTGGCCGAGCACGCTGCGCAGCGTCGTCTGCGCCAGCTGGCTCGTGGCCGTGTAGAAGTCCTCGACGTTGATGATCGCTTTCTGCGGATCGAGCACCCGGAAATAGACGACCGCGTTGACCTTGACCGAGACGTTGTCGCGGCTGATCACGTCCTGGGTCGGCACGTCCAGCACCATCGTGCGCAGATCAACGCGCACCATCTGCTGCAGCACCGGGATCACGAGGATCAGGCCCGGGCCCTTGACCTTCCAGAAGCGGCCGAGCATGAACACGACGCCCCGCTCGTATTCGCGCAGCACCTTCAGCGCGCTGAAGATGACCGCGAGGATGAACACCAGGATGACCAGCATTGCGCTCATGGCTTATTCCTCCCTGTTTGCTGATGGATGTGCAGGTGTGCGATCGGTGGCGGGCTCGACCTGAAGCGTCAGCCCCTTGACGCGGCGCACGACGACCGGCTGCCCGTCGGCGATCGGCACATCCGCCTGCGCGTTCCAGATTTCTCCCTGCAGCAGCACCTTGCCCCGGCCCTGATCGTCGAACGCGCCGCTGGCCTGGCCGAGCATCCCGACCATCGAACGGCTTCCGCTGACGATCGGGCGCGTTCGCGCCTTCACGGCCATGCCGATTACGAAGAACACGAAGCCGGCCGTGGTCGCCGCGACCGCGAGGACCAGCTCGGTGGAGAGCCGGAAGCCGGGGGCGTCGGTGTCGATCAGCATCATCGAGCCGATCACGAAGGCGGCGATGCCGCCGATGCCGAGCACGCCGAAACTGGGCACGAACAGTTCGGCGACCATGAACGCGATGCCGAGCAGCACGAGCGCTAGCCCCACGAAATCCACGGGCAGCACCTGAAGCGCATACAGCGCAAGCAGCAGGCAGATGCCCCCGATCACGCCCGGCAGCACGAAGCCCGGATTGGCGAGCTCGAAGAACAGGCCGTAGACACCGAGCAGCAGCAGGATGTAGGCCACGTTCGGATTGCTGATCCGGGAAAGCAGCCGGCTCTTCCAGTCGGGTTCGAAGGCGACGACGGTCGCGCCCTTCGTATGCAGCACCGCCTCGCCACCGGCAAGCTTGACCCGCCAGCCGTCCGCCGCCGCAAGCAGTTCGGAGGGCGATGCCGCGATCAGATCGATGACGTGACGCTTCAGGGCTTCGCGCGCTTCCAGCGAGGCCGCATGCCGGACGGCCTCCTCGGCCCAGTCGGGGTTGCGCCCGCGCAGCTCGGCCAGCGCGCGGATGTAGGCGGCCGCGTCGTTGACCATCTTCCGGTGCATCGGATCGCCGGAGGCTTCTTCGTCCTTTCGTTTGTGCTCCGGCGTTGCGGACGGAGGCCGGGGCGCGGGCAGCGGCAGCCCGCCGATCGCCACCGGGGTTGCCGCGCCGAGGTTCGTGGCCGGAGCCATCGCCGCCAGATGAGCGGCGTAGAGGATGTAGGTGCCGGCGCTGGCCGCGCGTGCGCCGTTCGGCGCGACATAGCCGATTACCGGCACGGGTGAGTCGAGAATCGAGCGGATGATGCTGCGCATCGAGCTGTCCAGTCCGCCCGGCGTGTCCATGCGCAGAATCAGCGCGGAAGCGCCGGAGGCGCCGGCCGTCTCGATCGCCTGTGCGACATCCCGGGCCGTGGCCGGGCCGATCGGGCCCTGGATGTCGAGCAGCAGCACCCTGGGCCCGTCCGCCCCGGCCAGCATGGAGGCCGAGAGCAGAATCAGGGCGAGAAAGCCGAGCACGCG
>CAYNLY010000063.1:0-7253 GCA_964398225.1 uncultured Zetaproteobacteria bacterium | reverse complement strand
GGATCGCAACCAAGATTCCGGGCGTGGAACGCGTCGAAATCGAGCGGCGGGACCTGGAGCCGCCGGCCCCCAGGCCCCGCTCCGGCGCGTCCTGAACAACGCGCCTACGACGGCTCGGCCGGACCCTCGGTCCGCTTACCAAACCAGCTCCGGATCCGCGCCGCAAGCATCGAGACCCCGCGCCACAGCCGGGGCATGAGCCAGGCAACGGCCACCAGAAACAGCGCAAGCAGGCTCAGAAACAGCACCGGGTGATGGAGCGCCGTCCATAATCCGGCGATGACGGCGACATCCTCGGCAATCGAAGCCGTCCAGTTGGAAAACGGCTCGGGCGAGGCATTGATCAGCACGCGCGAGCCGGCCTTTGCCGCATGGCTCGTCGCCGAAAGTCCCCCGCCGACGATCGCCGCCGCAAGCGCCACGGCGGGCGTGACATCGCCGACCGCCGACGCCGCCATCAGGGCGCCCGCCGGAATCCGGATGAAGGTGTGCAGCGCATCCCAGCCCGTGTCCACGCCGGGCATCTTGTCGGCGAAGAACTCGACCAGATACATCGCGCCCGCCGCGGCAATCACGAGCGGATCGGCAAGCAGCTCGAGGCCGGGCGGAAGCGTGATGTTGCCCGTAAGCGCGAGCAGCCCAAGGGTGAGCATCGCCGCATACAGATTGATGCCGCTCGCCCAGCCGATGCCCATCGTCAGCGCAAGGATTGAAGCGATCTGATCCAGCTGTTCCATTACCGCCTCCCGTTCCGGCTACCCCCGCCCGGCATGCGCATCCTCGATCACCGTGACCACGATCCGGCGTCGGCTCCGGGGGCCATCGAATTCGCAGAAGAAGATGTTCTGCCAGGTTGAAAGCCCCATCTTGCCATTGATCAGCGGAATCGTCTCGGATGGCCCGACAAGCCCCGACTTCAGATGGGCATCGCCGTTGCCGTCCTGGGCGTCATGCAGCCAGACGCCGCGCGGAATCAGCTTGCCGAGCAGGTGGATTACGTCGGTCTGAACGGATTCGTCCCAGTTTTCCTGGATCATCACCGCGCAGGTCGCCCCCTGGGCGTAGACGTTCACGAGTCCGTCGCGTATGCCGCTAATGGCGACGACCTCGGCCACGCGCGCCGTGATGTCCACGAGCTGTTCGCGCCGCTCGGTCGCTAGCTCGATGATCTCCCTCATTCCGGCACCTCCTCGTCGTCGTTTTCCGAATCCGGCATGATTTGCCCATGAGCGGCCCGATGCCTGTCACGGACCTGAAGCTGCTGGCCCTGATCGTGGCGGCCAATGCCGGGCCGGTCCTTGCCCGCGTCTTCCTGGGCCCGCGGCTCTCGATACCGCTTGACGGCGGCCGATGCGCGCCCGACGGCAGGCCCTGGCTCGGGCCGTCCAAGACCTGGCGGGGTGTTGCCGCAAGCCTCGTGCTTACGGCACCGATCGCGCTCGCGCTGGGGTTTGCGTGGGAAATCGCCCTGCTCGTGCCGCTTGCGGCGATGGCCGGCGACCTGCTTGCGAGCTTCTGCAAGCGCAGGCTCGGCCTTCCGGCCTCCGCGCGCGCCACCGGGCTTGACCAGATCCCCGAGTCGCTGCTTCCGATGCTCGCCGTCTCGCCCCTGCTGGATCTGGGCTGGATCGACGTGATCGGCACCTCGCTCGTATTCACGGCGCTGGAACTGCTCATGTCTCCACCGCTGTATCGCCTGGGCCTTCGCCGGCGCCCGTACTGAGCCGCGCGGCTCCGCCGCGGAGCTCGTGGATGACGATTTCGGGCGGGCAGAAGAAGCGAATGTCCAGAATCGAGGTGCCGCAGCCCGCGCTCGTATAGCCGGCCATGCCCCGGTAGCGCCAGGCGCCGCGACAGAACCGGCGCGGGCAGGGGCAGTCGTAGGTCAGCGCCCAGCCGCCGGGCAGGCAGACCTGGCCGCCGTGGGTGTGGCCGGCCAGCATCAGGTCGATCTCCGCATGCGCGGCCAGCCGGTAGATCTCGGGCGAATGCGAAAGCAGCACGCGCACCGCGCCCTCGGGCACGCCGGCCAGCGCGCGATCGAGGTTGTGCACGCGATAGTAGTGCGGATCGTCCACGCCGGCGATCCAGACCCCGTCCCTCCAGGGCACCGCCTCGTTGAGCAGCACGCGGATGCCCGCATCCTCGAGCAAACAGGCCACGGCCAGACAGTCATGATTGCCGAGCACGGCGATCGTCCGCTCGGGAAGATGCGGCCGGACCCTCTGGATCCCCTTGCGAAGATCGTCGATCGGACCGTAGGTGCGCGCGCGGAAATCGCCGGTGATCACGGCAAGATCCGGCATCTCCTGCGGCTCAATGCGGGCAAGCGACTCCGCAAGGGCGGTGGCGGTATCCGGAGCCATGTCCAGATGCAGGTCGCTCAGGTGCAGAAGCCTGAGCGCTGGCGCCTTCGGATCCAGTCGCGGAAGCTCGTGGCGGACCGTGCGGATCCGGTGCCGGCGCGCAAGCCGGCGCCCGATCGCGCCAAGGCCCGAGGCCCGGACAAGAAACGCCGCGACGCGCTGGCCGGAAAGCCAGTTTTCGGGGTGAAACCAGCGGCCGTGCCCGAACATCTCGACCGCATGATCGTGCTCGATGCCGAGCCTCAGATTCAGATGGAGCGGGCCAAGCCGGCTTTTGAGCGCGCCAAGCTGCGCCTCGCTCGGCCGGGGTTGCATGTAGCGATGCATGCTCAGTCGGGAATCAGCTCCCGCATCCGCCTGCCGATCAGGGCCGGATTGCGCTCGATGACCGCGCCGGCATCCTCAAGCGCCGCAAACTTGGCTTCCGCGGTGCCGCGCCCGCCGGAAATGATCGCGCCCGCGTGCCCCATCCGCCTTCCCTTCGGCGCGGTCGCCCCGGCGATGAACGCAACCACGGGCTTCGTGACGCGCTCCCGGATGAACTCCGCGGCCCGCTCCTCGTCGGTGCCCCCGATCTCACCGATCAGCACGATCCCGCGCGTGTTCCCGTCCTGTTCGAACCAGTCCAGGGCCTCGATGAAGCCGATGCCGTGCACGGGATCGCCCCCGATGCCGACGCACAGGCTCTGACCCAGCCCCACCTCGGAAAGCTGGGCCACGGCCTCATAGGTGAGCGTCCCCGATCGGGAAACGACGCCGATGCATCCCGGCCGGTGGATATGCCCCGGCATGATGCCGATCTTGGCCCGGCCCGGCACGATCAGCCCCGGGCAGTTCGGCCCGATCAGCGTGGGCGGATCCGCCAGCCGCGCGAGCTCCTGGCGCACGCGCACCATGTCGAGCACCGGAATGCCCTCGGTGATGCATACGATCAGCCGGATGCCGGCACGCGCGGCCTCGAGGATGGCCTCGGCGGCAAAGCGGGGCGGCACGAAGATCACGCTGGCCTCGGCGCCGGCCTCGTCCACCGCGGCGGCCACGGTGTTGAAGACCGGCCGGTCCAGATGCGTCTGCCCCCCTTTGCCGGGAGTCACGCCGCCGACGACGTTCGTACCGTAGGCGATCATCTGCTCGGCATGGAAACTTCCCTGCCGACCCGTGAACCCCTGCACGATCACGCGCGTTGCAGAATCCAGCGCGAGGTTTACCCGCATGCTCATGCCCTGGCCTCCACGGCAAGCCGCGCCGCCTGATCGAGATCGGTGGCCCAGCGCACGTTGAGTCCCGCCTCGCGGATCATGCGCTGCCCCTCCTCCTCGTTCGTGCCCACCAGGCGCATCACGACCGGCACCTTCATCGGATGGGTCCGGATCGCGTTCAGAAGCCCTTGGGCGATGACGTCGCAGCGGACGATGCCGCCGAAGATGTTGACCAGCACGGCCCGGACCTGCTCGTCGGAGAACAGCAGGCGAAAGCCCTCGGCCACGGCCTCGACCGTGACGCCCCCGCCCACGTCGAGGAAGTTCGCGGGCCTTGCGCCCTTGAGCTGGATCATGTCCATCGTCGCCATCGCAAGCCCCGCGCCGTTGACCATGCAGCCGATGTCGCCGTCGAGCTGGATGTAGTTCAGCCCGTATTCGGCGGCCTCGCGTTCGCGCGCGTCCTCCTCGTCGGGGTCGCGGAGCGCGGCCATCTCCGGCTGACGGAACAGCGCGTTGTCGTCCACGCTCATCTTCGCATCGAGCGCGACCAGCCGCCCATCCCCGGTGAGCACGAGCGGGTTGAGCTCGATCAGCGAACAGTCGCGCTCGACAAATGCGCGATACATGCTGGCCATCACATGCTGCAGCCGGACATGCAGCGACGCATCGAGCCCCAGGTGCCGCTCCACGGCCGTGACATCCTCGTGCAGCACGCCCCGCGCCCAGTCGATGGGCCGCGCAAGCACCGCCTCGGGCGTGCGTGCGGCCACCTCCTCGATCTCCATGCCTCCGGAGGCGCTGGCCACGAAGGAAAGACAGGCGCGCTCCCGGTCCACCAGCAGCGCAAGGTAGAGCTCGCGGGCGATCTCCAGCCCCTGTTCGATCCAGAGCTTGCGCACCTGGCGGCCGCCCGGCCCGGTCTGTGGGGTGACGAGCCGGGAGCCGAGCAGATCGGCCGCGGCCCGTTCGGCCGCCTCGATGCTCGGGCATACGCGCACGCCCCCGGCCTTGCCGCGCCCGCCGGCATGGATCTGCGCCTTGACCACCCAGGGCGGCCCCGGAAGCGCTTCGCAGGCCTTGCGGACCTCGCTGTCCCTGCAAACGAGCCGCCCCTCGGGAACATCGACGCCGAAGTCCGCCAGCACGGCCTTGGCCTGATACTCGTGAATGTTCACGAACCCGCCTCCCGCCGGTCAGAAATGTTCGAGCGCATCGACCTGGGCGACGAGCTTTTTCACCGCATCGAGCGAGCGCATCAGCGCATCGCGCTCCTCATCGGTCAGATCGAGCTCGATGATGCCCTCCATGCCGCCGCCGCCCAGCTTGCACGGCACGCCGAGGAAATACCCGTCGATCCCGTACTCCCCTTCCAGCCGGGCCGCGCAGGGAAGAATCCGGTTCTGATCCTTCAGGATGGCCTCGGCCATCTCGACGACGGCCGCCCCCGGCGCATAGAAGGCCGATCCGGTCTTCAAAAGCCGGACGATTTCCGCCCCGCCCTCGGCCGTGCGCCGGTTGATCCGTTCGATCTGTTCCGGCGTCATCATCTCGGTGATCGGAATGCCGGCCACGGTGGCATAGCGGGCAAGCGGCACCATCTGGTCGCCGTGGCCGCCGAGCACGAACGCCGTGACATCAGAGATCGAGACATCGAGCTCCTCGGCGATGAACGAACGCATCCGCGCCGAATCGAGCACACCCGCCATGCCGATCACGCGCGAGCGGGGAAAGCCCGAAACCTCGCGCGCGGTGTAGACCATCGCATCGAGCGGATTCGTGACCACGAGCAGAATGCAGTCCGGCGAGTGCTCGACGACCTTCTTCGTCACCTCGGCGACGATCTTCACGTTCGTGGACAGAAGGTCGTCGCGGCTCATCCCCGGCTTGCGCGCCAGGCCCGCCGTGATGATGACCAGATCGGAGCCCGCCGTGTCCGCATAATCGTTCGTACCGCGAATGTTCGCGTTGAAGCCGAGGATCGGGGAGGACTCGAACATGTCCAGCGCCTTGCCCTGGGGCACGCCCTCGACGACGTCCACGAGCACGATGTCGGCCAGCTCCTTCTGGGCGGCGAGAAACGCGGCCGTCGAGCCCACATGGCCCGCTCCGACGATGCTGACCTTCTTGCGTTGGAAGTAGCGGTTGTCTCCCGGCGTCATCCCCGACCAGCGCATGTCATCCTCCTGCCCCGGGCCCGATGGGCGCGGCCCTCTGCCGCAAACATAGACTTGCGCTCATGGGTTGTCGAACGTGGAATGGGCTCATGACCGCGGTCCCGATCGAGCGCATCCCGCCTCCGGTGGCGGAGCTGGCAGGCGAAATCCGCAAGGCAGGCGGACGAGCCTGGCTCGTCGGCGGCACGGTGCGCGACCTGCTGGCTGGCGGATGCCCGCCGGACTTCGATCTCGAGGTCTACGGGCTTGGCCCGGCGCGGCTGGAAGCGCTGCTGGCGCGTTTCGGCACGGTGCACAGGGTGGGCGCATCCTTCGGCGTGTACAAGCTGCGCCTGCAGGGTGAGGCGTCCGAGGAAATCGAACTGGATGTGGCCCTTCCCCGGCGCGAGCGCAAGACTTCGGCCGGCCACCGCGGATTTGCGGTCGAGGCCGACCCAGGGCTTTCGCCCGAACAGGCCGCCCGCAGGCGCGATTTCACGATCAATGCAATGATGCTCGACCCCGAGCGGGGAGAGCTGCTCGACTTTTTCGGCGGCCGCGAAGATCTCGAGCGGAAGGTGCTGCGGCACGTATCCGAAGCCTTCCGCGAGGATCCGCTTCGGGTGCTTCGCGGCATGCAGTTCGCCGCGCGATTCGATCTCAGGCTTGATCCTGCCACGGCCGATTTGTGCCGCGAACTGCTGGCCGAGGCCGACACGCTGCCCGGGCCGCGCATCTGGGCGGAGTGGCGCAAGTGGGCGCTGGCCCCGCATCCCTCCCGTGGACTCGACGTGCTCGCCGAAAGCGGCTGGCTTATGCTTTATCCTGAGCTCGCCGCACTGCCGGCCTGCCCGCAGGATCCGCGCTGGCATCCCGAGGGCGACGTCTGGACGCACACCCGGCTTGCCGTGGACATGGCGGCAAAAATCGGCCGCAGGCGCCGCTTCTACCCCGAAATGCATGAAGCGCTTGTCTTCGCCGTGCTCTGCCACGACCTGGGCAAACCGGAAACCACCTGCACCGATGCAAACGGGCGCATCCGCTCGCGCGGCCACAGCGAGGCCGGAGTTCCGCTTGCGCTCGCCTTTCTCGAGCGCATCCATGCCCCAAAGCGCCTGTCCGCGCTTCTGCCTCCCCTGATCCGCGAACACATGGCGCACATGCACGGAGAGCCGACGCCTCGGGCGGTGCGCCGGCTGGCCCTGAGGCTTCAGCCCGCGGGCATCGAGCTCTGGGAGGCAATGGTCGAGGCCGATGCATCGGGCCGAAGCCCCGCGCCGCCCAGCCGCCCGGCCCATGCCTGGCTGGAAGCGGCGCGCGCGCTGGATGCCGAGCGCAAGCCTGTGACGCCGATCGCCCGCGGGCGGATGCTGATCGAGATGGGCATGAAGCCGGGCCCGGCGATGGGGCGTCTGCTCAAGGAAGCCTACGAAGCGCAGCTGGACGGCGCGTTCGCCGACGAGGACGGCGCCCGCGCCTGGCTGAAAGCGCGGCTGGCGGAACGCGGAACGGGTCAGGACGACGGCGCGGAT
>CAYNLY010000062.1:0-7766 GCA_964398225.1 uncultured Zetaproteobacteria bacterium | reverse complement strand
CCGGAAGACGAGGAATACCGGCAGGTCCGCAAGCTCGCCGAACGCCTCGGCCGCCAGGGCTGGGACGGGATCACCGGCGGCCACCAGGGCATGATGGCGGCGTTCTCCGAGGGCATTCGGGCAGGCGGCGGCCACGTGCGCGGCGTCACGCTCGCGCGTTTTCCGACCCCGCCGGACTCGACGCTGAGCGAGGAAATCCGCGCGCGGGACTTCTTCGACCGCATGCGCAGCCTGATCGAGGATGCGGACGCCTACCTCGTTCTGCCGGGCGGCCTGGGCACGCTCGCCGAGCTTGCGATGAGCTGGGACCTTCTCGCGATCCGCGTGCTCGAACGCCGCCCCCTGCTGCTTTTCGGCCGGATGTGGCCCGAAATCATCGCGCATCTCGAAGGCCGGCTCGTGCTGAGCGCCGAGGATGCGTTCGCGTTTGTCCGCCTCTGCCGGACTCCGGACGACGTCGAACGGGAGCTTGAGGCCTACCGGGCATCCTGCAACGCCCCTTGACCCGCGCGTTCTCCGACCTTTCGATCCGCATCCCCGAAACTGCGGCCGGCATGCGCCTCGATCAGGCCGCCGCGCATCTGCTGGGGCTCAGCCGGCGGCGCGTCCGCCGGGCGATCGAGGACGGCGGCGTCTATCTGGACGGCCGGCGGATCCGGACCTGCTCCCGCAAGGTGCGCGCAGGCCAAAGGCTTCGCGTCGTGCTGCTCGAAGACGAAGTGCTCGTCCCCTTCGAGCCGGAACAGATTCTGGAACGCACCGGAGACCTCGTCGCCGTGCACAAGAGATCGGGCCAGTACGCCCAGGCCGCGCTGCACCGCCTGACCGGCACGCTGCCCTGGGAACTGGCCGCCCACCTCGGCCTGAGACCGGAGTCCGTCGTTCCCGTGCACCGGCTGGATCGCGGCACCTCCGGAGTGTTGCTGCTGGCCACCCGTCCGGCTGCGGCCGTGCGTATTCAGCGCTGCTGGGCCGAAGCCGCCGACAAGCGGTATCTTGCCGTGGTCGAGCCTGCGCCTTCCTGGCAGGAACGGGACATCGCGCTGCCGATCTCGAAGCGGCGGGATGCCGCGGGCAGGTTTCGCGTGGACCCCGAAGGGCGGCCGAGCCGCACGCTGGCCCGTGTGCTGGAGCGCCGGGGGCCGAGGGCGCTGCTCGAGCTCCGCCCCCGGACCGGTCGCACCCATCAATTGCGCGTTCACCTTGCCTCATTAGGATGCCCCATTCTTGGCGACCGCCGCTACGGGGGCAGAGCGCACCCCCGCCTGATGCTGCACGCCCAAACCCTGACGCTGGGTCCGCCCGCATTCGATGCGATTCACACCTGGCGGGCGGAGCCCGAGGAGGACTGGCAATGGTAATCGGACGTCTTGCCTGGCTGCCTGCGGCCTGGCTCATTCTTGGCCTGCTCGCTCCAAACGCCGAGGCCGTCGTCTGGCCCGTATCCCCTCAGATCGACGCCCGGGCCTGGGCGATGCTCGATGCCCGCTCGGGCCAGGTTCTGGCCAGCCACAACGCCGAGGAAAAGCTGCCGCCGGCAAGCCTTACGAAGATGATGACGCTGTATCTGGCCTTCGAGGATCTGAAGCTGGGTCGGCTGAGGCTGGATGAGCGCGTCAACGTCAGCCGCAAGGCCTGGAAGATCGGCGGCAGCACGATGTTTCTCGATCCCTCGATGCATCCGACGGTCGAGGAGCTGCTTCACGGCATCGCCACGCTTTCCGGAAACGACGCCTGCATCGCGCTGGCCGAGCATCTGGCGGGATCCGAGGAGGCTTTCGTCCAGCGGATGAACGCCAAGGCCAAAGAGCTGGGGCTTACCCATACCCACTTTGCGAACGCGACCGGTTTTCCGGAGGACGGTCACTACAGCTCGGCGATCGACATGGCCCGGCTGGGCGCCGCGCTCTGGCGCGACTTTCCGGACTTTTATCCGATCTTCAGCGAAAAGGAATACACCTACGCCGGCATCACGCAGCCGAACCGGAACCGGCTTCTGTGGACCTATCCGGATGCCGACGGCATCAAGACCGGACACACGGAGGAAGCCGGCTACTGCCTAGTGGCCTCGGCGCAGCGCGGCGTTCAGAGGCTGGTGACGGCCGTGTTTGGTGCCCGCTCCGACCGCGAGCGTGCGCGCCAGTCGAAGATTCTGCTTCAGTTCGGCTTCCGCAACTTCGCCACCGTCCGCCCGGCCGAGCGCGACATCCGCCGGCAGGTCGAAATCTTCGAAGGCGAGGAAGACATGATCTGGCTGAAGCCCGAGCATCCGGTCTGGGTGACGGTGCCGCGCGGACTCGAGTCGAAGCTCGCCTTTCGCCTCCAGTACGATGCCCCGCTGAAGGCGCCCGTGGAAAAGGGCCAGCAGGTGGGCGTGATCGAGGCCGTGCTCCGCGATTCCGGGGCGCCGGAGGTGCTCGCCCGGATTCCGATGGTGGCAACCCGCAGTGTTGCCCGCGCCGGCTGGCTGGGCCGGCAATGGGACGCCATCCGCCTGTGGTGGAGAGGCGAGCAGGCCGAGGCCCGTGACTGAAACCGGACGCAGCACAGGCCCCGGCATTCGGGCCGTGCTGCTCGACATGGACGGGACGATCGTCGACGCCTTCGAACCGATCGAACGCGCGCTGAACCAGACGCTGCGCGAGTTCGGGCTGCCGACGATGAGCCCGGAGGAGGTGCGGCGCCATACCGGCAGCGGCGATGCGTCCATCGAGCGGCTGTTCGGAGACCGGCTCCCTGAGGCACTCGACCGATTCCACGAGATCCACGACCGGGACTACCTCGATCGTTGCCGGCCGATGCCGGGCGCCGATGCCCTGCTGAGCTGGCTTTCGGAGCGCGGACTTTCCGTCGGGATCGTCACCAGCAAGACCCAGCACCGGGCCGAGGCCCAGCTGGAGCGTCTGGGCTGGCTGACGCGCGTGGACGTCGTGGTCGGCAAGCGGGACGGCATGCCGGGCAAACCCGATCCCGCGCCGCTTCTGCATGCCTGCGGACGCCTTCAGGCAAGCCCTTCGGCATGCGTGATGATCGGCGACGGTGTATCCGACATGAGGGCCGCGGCCGCCGCGGGCAGCCTGCCGGTGGGACTGACCCACGCATTCAGCGAGGCGGAACTCAGGGATGCCGGAGCCGCCTTCTGTTTTCCCGATCTCCACGAGGTGCTCGAATGGCTGAAAACCCGGATACGCTGATCCGCTTCCTTCTCGACGATGCCCACACGCGGGGACTGCTTCTGGCGGCGCCCGGTCTTAGCGCGGAGGCGGCTCGCATCCACGGACTGCATGATCCGGTGGCCACGCTGTTCGGCCAGACCCTGATCGGCTCGGTGCTGCTGCTGTCGATCGGCAAGGGCGGAATGCGCCAGGTGCTCCAGCTTGATGCCGAAAAGACCAGCCGCGCGCCCATCCGCCGGATGCTCGCCGAGGCCCGGCAGGGGCAGGTGCGCGGCTACCTGCGCTGGAGCGAAGGCGTCTCGATGATGCAGTCCCATACGGGAAAGCTGGGCGCCTGGATGGGGCGTCCCGTCCGGGTGTCCACGGTGCGCGATCTCGGCGTCGGTCAGCCCTACGTTTCCTCGATCCTGCACGATTCCGATCATCTGGCCGATCATCTCGTGGCCTATCTGACGCAGTCCGTTCAGATCCGGGCCGACGTCGCGCTGGTGGGCACGACCGGCCTTTTGATCGAGGCGATGCCGGGCGCCGATGAGCGGCGCTGGCTTCAGGCCGTGGAAGCGATGGCCTCGATTCCGGATGCCACGATCGAGTCGGGCGAGCCCGGCGCAATCCTCAAGGCCTTCGAACGCCTCGGATGCCGGAAACTCGCCGAGGAACCCGTGCGCTATGCCTGCGACTGCAATCCGGAACGCATGGCCGCCGCGCTTGCCAGCCTAAAGCCCGAGGAGCTTGCGGAACTTGCGGACGAACACGGGTTCGTCACGCTGCACTGCGAGTACTGCAACCGCGAATACAGCCTGCCGGCAAACGGCGCATCCTCGACGGCCCGGCACTGAACCGAGCGCGGAACAAAGCGAAGGGGGCGGCCATCCGGCCGCCCCCTTCGTCGCTCGGAACGATCGGGCCGAATCAGAGTTCGTCGGCGTGCTTGGCCAGAAACTCGGCAACACCCTCGGCGTCGGGCTTCATGCCCTCCTTGCCCTTCTCCCAGTTCGCCGGGCAGACCTCGCCGTGCTCCTCGACGAACTGCAGCGCATCGATCATGCGCAGCATCTCGTCGATGTTCCGGCCGAGCGGCAGGTTGTTGATCACCTGATGCTGGACGATGCCCTCGCGGTCGATCAGGAACGAGCCGCGCAGCGCCACATCGCCGCCCAGAAGATGCACGGGATTGCCCTCCTCGTCCTCGACGGTGACGTTGTTCATCAGCACGTCGTAGTCGGCCGCGATCTTCTTCGTGATGTCGGCGACGAGCGGGTAGCGGACCGGGCCGATGCCGCCCTTGTCCACCGGCGTGTTGCGCCAGGCCCAGTGCGAGAACTGCGAATCCACCGAGCATCCGATCACCTGCGTGTTCCGCTGCTCGAACTCCTTGATCCGGTGATCGAAGGCGATCAGCTCGGAAGGGCAGACAAAGGTGAAGTCCAGCGGATAGAAAAACAGCACGACATACTTGCCGCGGTAGTCGGAGAGCTTGAAGTCCTCCTTGAACGAGCCGTCCGGCATCACCGCCGTGGCCGTGAAATCGGGTGCAGGTTTGTTGACCAGTACGCTCATCTCGTCACTCCTTTTCCTCGTGATGGACCGCCGATGATAGCAGCGGGCGGGGTCGTTCGTCACCCTGCCCGGTCTGCGGGTTTGTCCCGCTCGGGCAGCGCGAACTCGATGAAGATATGCCGCGCCTGCGGCCGGATCCGGCGCACCTCCTCCTCCAGATCCCGCCGGATCGCATCCATCTTCTGCATGAAGCGGATCGCCTGCCGGATCTCCTCCGCGCTCATCTCGGCAAACAGGGCCTCCTCGCGGATCTCGACCTCGCCCATCAGCAGGCTCTCCTCGGGGGACAGCACGATGCTGTTCACGCGCAGCACATCCTGCACGCGCGGATCGCTCCGCCAGAGGCGGACGGCCGCGTCGTTCACGCGCTCGTCGGCATGGTTGAGCAGATACTTGCGGTTGGTCGCGGCAAGAAACATCGCGAGCACGCCCATCAGCAGACCGATCATCAGGGCCGCCACGGCATCGAACACCGCAAGCCCGCTCAGCGAGGTGGCAAGCATGCCGATGGCGGCAAACAGAAGCCCCAGCATCGCCACCGAGTCCTCAATGAGCACGGCGAGGGTGCTGGGATCGCGGGTTTCGGTGAGGTATTCGAAAAAGCCCATGCCCTCGGCCTTTCGCTGGCGGTTGAACTCGCCAAGCGCGACCGCGAACGAATAACCCTCGACCGCGAACGCGAACAGCAGCACCGCGAACGCCGGAAGGTTCATCTCCGGCGCATGTCCGGTACTGATCTGTTCGATCGCGTGCATCACGGTGTAGACGCAGCCGATGAAGAAGATCGTGATCGCCGAGACAAGGTTCCAGAAATAGCGTTCCTGGCCGTAGCCGAAATGGTGCTCCTCGTCGGCCTTCCGGCGCGATCGCCGGACGCCGAGAAACAGGAGCCCCTGATTGGCCGTATCGGCCAGCGAATGAACCGCCTCGGCCAGCAGCGCGCTGGATCCCGAGGCCAGGAAACCTGCGAACTTGGCAGCGGTCACCAGACCGTTGCCGACCACGGCGGTCAGCACCGCCCTGTCGGATCCATGTGACATGAATGAAACCTCTAGACAGAATGGTCCGGATGTGGACCCATGATCATCTCGTTGATTCCCTGCGATTCCGTGTGCATCAGCTTCCCGCGCTTGCGGACAACTATATCTATCTCATCGACGATGACCAGTCCGACGCTCTGGCGGCGGTCGATCCGGCCGAGGAGGCGCCTGTTCTCGAAGCCTGCGAGGCTCTGGGCAAGCGGCTCGGCTGGATTCTGAACACCCATCACCACTGGGACCATAGCGGGGCCAACGAGGCGCTGCACCGGGCGACCGGATGCCTCGTCATCGGATCCGCCGTCGATTCGGCGCGCATCCCCGCACTCGGCCGGGCCGTGCGCGAAAGCGAGACGATCCGACTCGGAGCATTGTCCGCATCCGTGCTCGACGTGCCCGGACACACGCGCGGGCACCTGGCGTTTCTCATCGGCGATGCGCTGTTTTGCGGCGATACGCTCTTCGGCGCCGGATGCGGCCGGATCTTCGAGGGCACGCCGGAGCAGATGTGGGCAAGCCTCAAACGGCTCGCCGCCCTGCCGGGATCCACGCGCGTCTACTGCGCGCATGAATACACCGAAGCCAACCTGCGCTTCGCGCTTTTGGTCCGTCCGGATCATGCCCCTCTAAAGGAGCGGATCGAGCGGGTGGCCCGTCTTCGCGCCGAGGGCCGGCCCAGCGTGCCCTCGACGATCGCCGAGGAGCGTGCCACGAACCCGTTCCTCTGGCCGCTCGATGCGGACTTCCGTCGGGAGTATGCGCGCGTCCATGGTCTGGAATCCGACCGGGCGCCCGTCGTGTTCGCCCACCTGCGCGCCCGCAAGGACCGGTTCTAGTCCCGCCTCAGCCGGTCGGACACCGCCACCGGCGTGGGATAGCGGAGCACGATGAAATAGGGACTGACGAGGAAGGTGAGCACCGTCGTCAACGCGATGAGGTCGGCGGCGGTCGAGCCGATCAGGTCCATGCGCTCGCCCATCACAGCCACCAGCAGCGAAAACTCGGAGGCCTGCCCGAGCCGGACGCCGACCTCCCAGGCCCGCGCGCGATCCTCGTCCGGCACGAGCAGCCAGCGATAGATGACCGGCTTCAGGCCCAGCACCAGAGAGGCGAGCAGCGCCGCGGGCAGCCATATGCTGGCCAGGGACGCCGGATCGAAGCCGGCTCCGATCGAAAAGAAAAACATGATCAGGAAAAAGTCGCGCAGCGGCTTCAGATGCTCGGCGATGAACAAAGAGACAGGGTTCCGGGCCAGAGCCACCCCGGCGATGAACGCGCCCATCTCCGGCAGCAGACGCAAGGCGCCCGCAAGCTCGGCAATCCCCAGACACCAGCCGATGGCCAGAAGAAAAAGGTATTCCTGAATCCGGTCGAAGCGGCGCATCAGCGGCACGAGCAGCCAGCGCTCACCCAGAAACGCAAGCGTCATCAGGGCGGGCAGCGCGATCACCGGCAGCGCGATCTCCCATGCGGAACCGCGCGTGCCGGCTGCCTCCATCGCCTGCATCAGCAGAATCGCGAACAGATCCTGCAAGAGCAGGATGCTGATGATGATCTCGCCCGTCCGCTTGTGATGCAGCACCGTTGTCGGCAAGAGCTTCAGCCCGATGATCGTCGAGGAAAACATCAGTGAAAGCCCCACGACAACGGATTCCAGCCGGTTCAGGCCGAACAGCGCCGCAACCCCGCCGCCGAGCACGAGAAAGGCGAAGGAACTGGCGAGACTCACCCGCAGGGTTTCGCGCACCAGCCGGAGCAGCTTGTCCAGCGGCAGATTCAGGCCGAGCAGGAAGAGCAGGAACAGAATCCCGATGTCCGCAACCTGCTGGATCACGTAGTCGTCGGAAAAAACGTCCAGCACGGGACCGAGAAGAAGGCCCAGGGCCACATAGGCCACCAGCAGCGCCTGCCGGGCAAAAAGCGCCAGCGTGGCCATCACGGCCGCACCGAAGAAAATCAGAAAGATCGTGAACAGCAGGCTGTCGGATTCCAT
>CAYNLY010000061.1:0-7835 GCA_964398225.1 uncultured Zetaproteobacteria bacterium | reverse complement strand
GCCGGGCGATGTCGTCGTGATCCGCTACGAGGGGCCGAAGGGCGGGCCGGGCATGCAGGAGATGCTGTATCCCACCTCGTATTTGAAATCCAAGGGTCTGGGCGCGAAATGCGCGCTTCTGACCGACGGCCGTTTCTCCGGCGGCACTTCGGGGCTCTCGATCGGGCATGTTTCGCCCGAGGCGGCCGAGCGCGGCACGATCGCGCTCGTCGAGGAGGGGGATACGATCGAGATCGACATTCCGAACCGGCGCATCCATCTGGCGGTGAGCGACGAGGAGCTGGCCCGCCGACGCAAGGCGATGGAGGAAAAGGGTGCGGACGCCTGGAAGCCGGTAGCCCGCAACCGCGTCGTATCCAGGGCATTGCAGGCCTATGCGGCGCTGGCGACCTCGGCCGACCGCGGCGCGGTGCGCGATCTTTCGCAGTTGCGTGGCGTCTGATGGCCGTTCGTGAAATCCTGATTCACCCCGACGAGCGCCTCAGGGTCGTGGCTGAGCCTGTGGCCGATCCGACGGCGCCCGAGATCCAGGAACTGATCCGGGATCTCGCCGACACGATGTACGACGCCCCGGGCGTAGGTCTTGCCGCCCCCCAGATCGGCGTGGCCCTGCGCGTGGCCGTGACCGACACGGTCTGGCGCGACGCCGAGGTGCGCCATGAGGGCACCGATCCGGTCGCGGCGCGCGACCTGAAGGTCTGGATCAATCCCGAGTTTCTCTGGAAGAGCGAGGAAACGGCGGTCTGGGAGGAGGGCTGCCTGTCCGTTCCCGGCATCTACGAGGAGATCGAGCGCCCGGCCGCGGTGCGGCTGCGCTGGCAGGACGAAACCGGCGCCGTGCACGAGGCCGAGTTCGACGGCTTTCAGGCGGTCGCGCTCCAGCACGAGTTCGATCATCTCGACGGGAAGCTGTTCATCGACTACCTGAGTCCGCTCAAGCGGCGGATGATCACGAAGAAGCTGAAGAAGCGCTACAAGTCATGAGGGTGGTCTTTGCCGGCACGCCGGCATTCGCCTCGGTGTCGCTGAAGGCGCTGATCGAGGCGGCGGACATCGACGTCGTCGGCGTGCTGACGCAGCCGGACCGTCCGGCGGGCCGGGGCATGAAGCCCGCGCCGAGCCCGGTGAAACGGATGGCCCTGGATGCGGGCATCGAGGTTCGCACGCCCGATACGCTCCGGGACAACGACGAGATCCTGGACTGGCTCAGAAAGCTTGCGCCGGATGTGCTCATCGTCGTGGCCTACGGGCTGCTGCTGCCGCGTCCGGTGCTTGAGGTGCCGCGGGTTGCGCCGGTGAACGTGCATGCCTCACTGCTTCCCCGCTGGCGGGGGGCTGCGCCCATCGAACGGGCGATGCTCGCCGGCGATTCCGAAACCGGCGTATGCCTGATGCGCATGGAAGAAGGGCTGGATACCGGGCCGGTCTATGCCCGGCGCGCGATTCCGATCGACGACCGGATCACCGGAGGCGCCCTGCGCGAACGGCTGGCCCGGCTCGGCGCCGAGCTTCTGGTCGAAACGCTTCCGGCCATTGCGGAGGGTCTCAAGCCCGAGCCGCAGCCGGAGGTGGGCGTGACCTATGCGGCCAAGCTCACGCCCGCGGATCGCCGGATCGACTGGGAAAAGGACGCCGGGCTTGTGGATCGCGTGGTCCGCTGCTTTGCGCCGAAGCCGGGGGCCCGAACGACCGTGGACGGACGCTGGATCAAGATTCTGGCCGGGCGCCCGGATCCCGTGCAGGCGGGCGAACCCGGCTCGTTCACTCCGGAAGGCGAGCATCTTCGGGTCGCCTGCGGCCGGGGCAGTTTTCTCGTCGAGCTGCTGCAGCCCGAGGGCAAGCGCACGATGCGCCCGCGTGACTGGCTGCTGGGGGCGCGGCTGTCCCACGCCCGGTTCAAGTGAAGGGTGACTCCCCCGGGGTGGCGCCGCGGCTTGCCGCGGTGCGCGCGCTTGCCGAGGTGCTGGCCCGCCGCGCCAAGGCCGAGGTGGCGCTGGAACGCCATGCCGCGGAGCTTGCGCCCGACGAGCGTAGGCTTGCGCACGAAATCCTGATGGGGACGCTCCGGAACCTGTTTTCCCTTGAAGCCGATGTGCTCCGCTTCGTGCGCCGCAGGCCTCCGCCCGCCGCAATGGCCGCGCTGCTTGCCGGCGCCCATCAGATCCGCCACATGCGCGTGCCGCCGCATGCCGCCGTGGCCACCAGCGTGGAAGCTGTCAAACGCGTGCATCCTTCCACGGCCGGGATGGTCAACGCCGTGCTGCGGAAGCTTGCATCCTCGGATCCGCCGGAACGGCTCGAAGCCTGGCGCCGCGATGAGCTTCCGGAATGGATCCACCGGCGCTGGGTCGAGGTGTTCGGACCGGAGCGGGTGGCACGGATGGCCCGGGTGTTCCGGACGCCGCCGCCGATCACGCTGGCGGCCCGGGACCGGACCCGGCTCTGTGCGATGCTCGCCGATGCCGGAGTCGCGCATCACCCGGGCCGGCATGCGCCCTGGGCCGTGCATCTGGACGGGCAGGCAAGGATCGAGGATCTGCCCGGATATGACCGGGGCGAATGGCTGGTGATGGACGAGGCCAGCCAGATGGTCGTGGCCGAGGGGCTGGAGGGATTTGCGGGCAGCCGGCGGGCGCGGCTGGTCGTGGATCTGTGCGCGGCACCCGGTGGCAAATCCGCGCTGCTTGCCTGGGCGATGCCTGGGGCAAGGCTTGTCGCCGTGGAGCCCCGGCGGCTGCGGCGGCTGAAGGCCAATCTGGAGCGGCTGGGGCTTTCCGGCCGGGTTCAGCCGGTGCAGGCCGACGGGATGCTGCCGCCGATTCCGGATGCTTCGGCCGATTTCGTGCTCGTGGACGCGCCGTGCTCGGCAAGCGGCATCTTCCGGCGCCGGCCCGATGCGAAGCTTATGCACACCTCGGGAGACCTTGCGGAGCTTGTGCGACTTCAGCGCGCGCTGCTAAAAGCCGGGCTTCGACTGCTGCGGCCGGGAGGGCGGCTCGTCTACAGCGTCTGCTCGATTCATCCGGAGGAGAACGAGGCCGTCGTCAAGTCCCTGCCCGGGCTGGTCCGCTGCCGGCGGATCTTTCCCGATGACGAGCACGACGGCTTTTTTGTCGCCGTGGTGGAAAGAACCTAGCCTTCGCGCATGACGACGGGCATGGATGCTTTGCCGGAACTGCCGGAGCTTTCCGGCCGGCGGGTGATCGCGGCGATGAGCGGGGGCGTGGATTCCTCGGTCATGGCGGCGCTGCTGCGCGATGCGGGCGCCGAGGTGATCGGCGTGTTCCTCAATGTCTGGGAATACCGGCGGGACGAGGCGGCGGGTCACGGCAGCTGCTGCTCGCTGGAGGACGCCTACGACGCCCGGAGGGTGGCCGATCATCTCGGGATTCCGTTCTACAACATCGACATGCGCGAAACCTTCCGGCGCGACGTGATCGACCCCTTCATCGAGGACTACGGCCGCGGGCGGACGCCGAATCCGTGTGCGCGCTGCAACCGCTTCGTCAAGTTTGGCGCGCTGCTCGAGCTTGCCGACCGGCTGGACGCGGATTTCGTCGCCACCGGCCACTACGTGCGCAGACGGGACGACGCGGACGGCCTGCACATCCTTCGCGGCGAGGATCCGGTCAAGGATCAGAGCTATTTCCTGGCCACGACGACGCCTGCGGCCATGCGCCGCCTGCTGTTTCCCGTGGGCTCGCTGACCAAGGAGACGACGCGCGCGCTTGCGAAAAAGCTGGGGCTTCCGACCGCCGCCAAGCGGGAGAGCCAGGACATCTGCTTCATCCCGGACGGGGACCGGATCGCCTTTTTAAGGCGCGAGGGCGGGGGCGCCGGCCTTAGGCCGGGCGAGATCGTCGATCCTGACGGGCGCAGGCTGGGCACGCATCCGGGCATTGCGCATTTCACGCTCGGCCAGCGCCGTGGCCTGGGGCTTGCCGGCGGGCCCTGGCATGTCGTCGGGCTGGACGGCGAGCGTGCGCGCGTGATCGTGGCCCGGCCCGAGCAGGCGAAGGCCTGCGAAGTGACCGTCCGGGATCTGAACTGGCTGCGCCGGCCGCAGGCCGCTACAGCGCTCGAGGTCAAGCTTCGCTACCGGATGCGGCCGGTGCGCGCCCGCGTGCTGGAAACGGAGAACGGCGTGCGCGTGCTTCCCGAGGAGGCGGTCGCGCCGACGGCGCCGGGTCAGGTGGCCGCGTTCTATCGGGGCGAGGAGCTGATCGGCGGCGGCCTCATTGACGAGGTGCGTTTCGGGGCTGGAATCCCGGCCGGGCAGCCGCTATAAGACTAGTAGCGGATGCGTTGGAAGGGAGGTGCTCGATGTACAACGGCAAACCGATCGGCGTTCTGACCTGCAATGCGGGCATGGCCAGGCTGTTCGAGGCCGAGAAGCCCGCTTCCGAGCTGGTGGAAAAAGCGGGATTCGACAATCCGGAAGCCCGGATGCATGAGCGGGATCTGACCAGCGATCTGCCGGGCCGGGCCTTCGACAGCGGCGGGCAGGGACGCCACGCGATGGAGCAGGAAGTCTCCCCGAAGCAGGAGGCCGCGATCCGTTTCGCCGGGCGGCTTGCCGACGAGCTGGTCAAGCGGCGCGACCGGTTCGGCAAGGTCTATCTCGTCGCGTCGCCCGCATTCCTCGGGCTGATGCGGGAGGCGCTTGCCGGACGGCTCAACGGCGTGGAGTGCGTGGAGATCGACAAGGATTACACTCAGCTGGATGCGCGCGCGCTGCGCGGCCGGCTGCCGCGGTATCTCTAGCCCGCGTTCCGTCCTCCGCCGCTGGGGCAGAGTGCGTCCGCGCTTGGAACTTGATTCCCCCTGAACTAGAGTGCCCGGCCACGCGGGCAGGGCCTGCCCGACAAGTCCAGGCAGGGGGATTCTCATGGCGATTCAACGCACGCTTTCCATCATCAAGCCGGACGCCGTGGCCAAGAACGTCATCGGCGACATCATCAGCCGTTTCGAGGAAAACGGGCTGGAAGTCATCGCGGCCCGGATGACGCATCTCACGCCCGAGCAGGCCGGCCGTTTCTACGCCGTGCACAAGGATCGCCCGTTCTACAGGGATCTTTGCGCCTACATGAGCTCCGGGCCGATTCTCGCGCTGGTGCTCGAGGGCAAGAACGCCGTGGCGCTCAATCGCGAACTGATGGGCGCGACCGATCCGAAGCAGGCCGAGCCCGGAACGATCCGGGCCGATCACGCGGAGTCGATCGAGGCCAACGCCGTGCATGGCTCCGACTCCGAGGAGAACGCGGCCAAGGAAATCGCCTTCTTCTTCGGCGATCTCGATTTGCATTCCCGTCTGGGCTGAGACGCCCGCATGGACGATCGCGAGGTCCGGCCGGGAGGGCATCACCCGGAGCTTCCGGAGCAGGTTGCGGTGCGCCGCCGCAAGCTTGCGGCGATGCGCGCCCAGGGCGAGGCCTATCCGAACACCTGGCGCAACAGCATCGCGCTTGCCGAGGTTCACGAACGCTTCGGCGGGCTTGACAGCGAGCAGCTTGAGGCGGAATCCATCCAGGTCCGCGTGGCCGGCCGCATCATGGCTCATCGGGTGATGGGCAAGACGAGCTTTATCCGGATTCAGGATGCGGACGGCGCCCTTCAGCTTTATCTGAATCGCGACGAGCTGGGAGCGGAGCGCTACAACCCGACGAAGAAATGGGATCTGGGCGACATCGTCGGCGCGGAAGGAACGCTGTTCCGAACCCGCACCGGCGAGCTTTCGGTCCGCTGCCGGCATGTCGAGATGATCACGAAGTGCCTGCACCCGCTTCCGGACAAGTGGCACGGCCTGAGCGACAAGGAACTGCGCTATCGCCGCCGCTATCTCGATCTGATCATGTCCGAAGAATCGCGGCGCCGGTTCCGGCTCCGTTCGCGGATCGTACGCCTGCTGCGCGAGGGGCTGGAGGCCCGGGGGTTCATCGAGGTTGAAACGCCGATGCTCCAGTCCCAGCCCGGAGGTGCGGCGGCGCGCCCCTTTGTCACCCATCACAATGCGCTGGACATGGATCTGTATCTGCGTATTGCCCCGGAGCTTTTTCTCAAGCGGTTGCTCGTCGGCGGATTCGAGCGGGTTTTCGAGCTGAACCGGAACTTTCGCAACGAAGGACTGGATGCGACCCACAACCCCGAGTTCACGATGGTCGAGTTCTACCAGGCCTATGCCGACGTGAACGACGCGATGGACACGACCGAGGCCCTGATCCGCGGCATCGCCGAAAGCCTTGGCATGACGACCGTGACCTGGGACGGGATCGAGATCGATCTTTCCAGGCCGTTCCGTCGCATCCGGATGGACGAGGCCGTGTTCGAGAAGCGTCCGGACCTGCGCGGGCACGCCAACAACAAAGGGCTTCTGGCCACGGCCTGTCTGCAGGAGATTCCGGACATCAAGCCGCTGATCACCTGGAAGGCCGGGCACTATCTGGAGGCGCTGTTCGAGGCCCTGTGCGAGGATGAACTGAAGCAGCCCACGTTTGTCACCCATTACCCGGTGGACATCTCTCCGCTGGCACGCCGCAACGCCGAGGATCCGACCGTGACCGACCGATTCGAGCTGTTCATCGCCGGCAAGGAGATGGCCAACGGCTTTTCCGAGCTGAACGACCCGGACGATCAGCGCGACAGGTTTCTCGCGCAGGTCCAGGCGCGGGCGGCCGGCGACGAGGAGGCGCCACCGCTCGACGAGGATTTCCTGCGCGCGCTCGAATACGGAATGCCCCCGGCCGCCGGCGTCGGCATCGGCGTGGATCGGCTGGTGATGATGTTCACCGACTGCCATTCGATTCGCGACGTGCTGCTGTTCCCGCATATGCGGCCGGAGGGATCGGGCGCCACCGACGCCTGAAGTCCATCGAGGAGGTCCGGCGATGCACGCCCGCAAGATCATGACCCGGAATCCGAAGACCTGCCGCGTGGATGAGCCCATCGGCAGGGTGCTCGAGCGGATGCGCAAGGCAAGCCTGAGGATGCTGCCGGCGCTCGGCGAGGACGGCCGGGTGGCCGGGGTGATTTCGACGTTCAGCGTCATGGAACGGATCGTGCCGGACTACATCACAAGCGGCGATCTCGACAGCGTTCCCTACGCGCCGGATATAGGCATCCTCGGTCAGCATTACCGGGAGCTTGCCGAAAAGCCGGTGGCCGAGGTGATGGATCCCAAGCCGCTGACCGTCCGCCCCGAGGATTCGCTGCTTTCGGTGGCCGCAGCACTCATTTCCTACGGCAAGCACGAGTATGCCCTGGTCGTGGATGAGGATTGCCGGCTTCAAGGCGTGATTTCCGCAGGCGACATTCTCGATGCGCTCCGGTCGATGAAGGACAGCGAACGCGATGTCGCCTGAGCTCGCGCATTCGTCGTCCGCGGGCCCCGTATGGCTTGCGGTGAGCATTCTGCTCGTGGTCTATGCCGCGGTCATGGTCGAAAAGTTCAACCGGGCGGTGCTCTCGCTGCTCGGTGCGGGCATGATGATTCTCTGCGGGGTGCTCACACAGCAGCAGGCGGTCGCCGGCATCGACTTCAACACGATCGGCCTGCTCACCGGCATGATGGTGATCGTTGCGATCAGCCAGAAGACCGGGATGTTCCAGTATGTCGCGATCCGCGCAGCCAAGCTCGTCCGCGGCCATCCGGTGGGCGTGATGGTGATGCTCGCTGCGGTGACCGCCGTGTTTTCCGCGTTTCTGGACAACGTGACGACCGTGCTGCTGATCGCGCCGGTGACGCTGCTGATCACCGATGCGCTCGGGGTCCGGCCGTATCCGTATCTCTTTTCCCAGATCCTGGCCTCGAACATCGGCGGTACGGCCACGCTGATCGG
>CAYNLY010000060.1:0-7846 GCA_964398225.1 uncultured Zetaproteobacteria bacterium | reverse complement strand
ACATGTCCTCGCCCCAGGTCGCGAACTTCAGCGGCACCTTGTCGTAGTAGTTCGAGACGCCGCCGTTGATGACCCGGTTCTCGCGCAGCTTGAAGTAGAGCAGCACGGCCTTCTTCAGCCATTCGTGCGTGATCCAGCGGCCGTCGAGCCCGCGCTCGGCGACCCGCACGCCGCCGTCGTCCAGAAGCTGGATCGCGTGCTCGACCGCGTCGCGCACCTCGGCCGGGGCGCTGCGCGGGCTGAGCGCCTCGCGATCCTCCCACGCCTGCTCGATGACCTGCTGGAGATGATTCATGCTTGCCTCCCTGGCCTGCCGGATCCGTGTCCCGATCCCCGCAAGGCTGCCGCGCCCGGCGGCCGATTCAAGCCGCGATCGATGCCTCGTCGAGCACGATCTCCGGCGGTCGCGGATGGCTCAGAAACTCGATGTTCGACATCGTCAGCCCGTAGGCGCCCGCATAGCCGAACACCGCGATGTCGCCGACATCGGCGGCCTCGACGTGCACGTCGTTCGCAAGCTTGTCCGCGCCCGTGCACAGCGGCCCGCCGAAATAGACCGACTCGCCCCGCACCGATTCCTGGCCGGGGAACAGCGGGGGGCGGTTCATGCGCACGATCGCCAGCGGATGGTTGATGCCGAGCGCCGCGGGCCTCCGGAAGTGGTTGATGCCGCCCGCGCAGATCACCTGCTTCTTTCCGCGCGACTCCTTGATATCCAGGATCTCGGTGCAGAACCATCCGGAATCGGCGGCCAGCCACCGCCCAAGCTCCAGGAAGAACGTGCGCCCCGCAAAGCCGAAGGCCTCGATCAGCCGGGCAAGCCCTTCGGCGTAGGCCGCGGGGTCGAACTCGCGGCCCGTTTCGAGATAATCGATCCCGAAGCCCCCGCCGAAATCGATGATGTCGCAGCGCACGCCCGGATGCTGCGCCTCGATCCGGCGCGCCATGCCGAACACCAGTTCGCAGTTCTTCAGCAGATCCTCGACCCGGAGCACGCCGCTCGCCGCATAGACATGCAGGCCGCGGAAGTTCAGGTGCTCCAGCGCAAGAATCTCCGGCAGCACGGCATCCAGCTTCTCCTCGTCCACGCCGAACTTCTTCGAGCCGCCCGAAAACGTCGTCTGCGCTTCGTGGATGTCGAAATCGGCGTTGATGCGCAGCAGGATGTCCTGGCGCGTGCCGAGGCGCGCGCAGATCGCGTTCAGCCGGTGCGCTTCCACGAGCGATTCGACATGGACGGTGCGGATGCCGTGCCGGGCGCTCCATTCAAGCTCTTGCGGGGTCTTGCCGGGGCCCGTGTAGATCAGTTCGGACGGGGCGAAGCCCGCCGCCAGCGCGCGTTCGGCCTCGCCCAGACTGGCGATCTCGATGCCGCGCGCGCCCGCGGTGCGGGCCGCGGCAAGGAATGCGGGATGCGGATTGGCCTTCATCGCATAGAAGACCTCGACGCCGGCGGGCATCAGCCTGGTGAGAAGCGCGATCTTTTCGCGCATCACGCGCGTATCGTACAGATAGCAGTTCAGCACCCGGCCCCTGGAAGCCGCCTCCTCGGCCAGGCGACGCACCGCACGCTCGATAGGTTCCGGAAGCTTCACGGCCGGACCTCCTTCAGCCGCCGCGCCAGCTCCGCGGCCTTGTCCACGCCGTCGACAAGGGCGGCGCGGATGAAGCGGCGGCCCGGATTGCCGCCCGAAGGGCCGTCGGCGGCAAGATACGCGCCGGGAAGCACGGTCACCGCCTGCTGCGCGAAGGCCGCGCGGGCAAACGCCTCGCCGTCGCCAACCTCGAGCCAGACGAAGAACGTCCCTTGAGGCGGCCCGCCCCGGCCCCATTCGGCAAAGAACGCATCGAGGCTTTCGCGGAACACCTTCCGGTGCCGGGACACATGCTCCTCGTCCCGCCAGGCGAGCGCGGCCACATGCTGCAGCGGCGGCGGCGTGGCCGGTCCGGTGTAGCTGCGCAGCTTCGCAAAACGCCGGATCAGCGCGGCGTCGCCCGCGATGAAGCCGGAACGGAGCCCGGGCAGCGCCGAGCGCTTGGACAGCGAGTTCATGACAAGGCAGTTGCGAAAGTCGTGCCGGCCAATGCGGGCGCAGACCTCAAGCAGCCCGACCGGCGGCACATCGCAGTAGATTTCCGAATAGCACTCGTCGGCCACGATCACGAAGCCGTATCGGTCGGACAGATGGATGAGCCGCTCGAGCCAGGAGGCGTCGGCCACCCAGCCGGTGGGATTGGACGGCGAACAGACGTAGACGAGCGCGGTTCGCTCCCAGACCGATTCCGGAACCGCCTCGAGATCCGGCGCAAAGCCGTTTTCGGGCAGGCAGTCGAGAAAGCAGGGCTCGGCTCCGGCAAGCACGGCCGCGCCCAGATAGATCTGATACATCGGGTTCGGCATCATCACGATGGGACGGACCGCGGCGTCCGGATTCACGAACGCATGCGCCACCGCAAACAGCGCCTCGCGCGTGCCATTCGCGCTCAGCACCTGGGTTTCGGGATCGATTGCGGATAGCCCGTAGCGGCGGATCAGCCAGTCGGCGACCGCCGCCCTCAGCCCGGCCTCGCCGCGGGTCGGCGGATAGCGGGAAAACCCCGTCAGTGCCTCTTCCAGCGCCCCGGACACAAACTCCGGCAGCGGCAGCCGTGGCTCGCCGGCTCCGGCATCGATCGGCTCCAGCCCCTCCGGAGGCCTGAGCCCGTCCAGAAGCCTGCCGAGACGCTCGAACGGATAGGCGCCCAGCCGGGCAAGCCTCGGCTGCCCGGTTTTCTCCGGACCGGACTTCGGACTCACTGCGCGGAAAGATCCACCGCGCGGGCGCGGATCGGCTCGCTCCAGGGCCCCAGCCGCCCCTCGGCGTCAACGGCGCGGATCCGGAACAAAAACTCGCGTTCGGTGCTTTTCAGCGAGATCAGCCTGCGCTCGTGCCGGCCCGCGAACTCCGGCAGCGGCGGCTGCTCGAAATACCGGCGCCACATCGACGGGCAGCGGCAGACCGGATCGATCTCGGCCCGGTCGATCTGATAGCCGACGCCGCTGCGGCTACCCACCAGCCGGAAATCGAGCACGAGCGCGGGCCCGTTGACCTCGGCCCGCAGCTCCTCGATCGCCGGGGGGCCGGCCTCGGCAAGAGGCCGCGGCGGCTCCTTGCGCCCGCAGCCGGCGGCGGCGACGGCCAGCATCAGACAGGCAACCAGCCAGCGGCCCGGGTTCATGCGTCCTCCCCGCCCAGCTCGGCAAGCCAGCGTTCGGCCTCTTGGCGCACGCGCGCGGGCGCCGTGCCGCCGATGTGGTCGCGGGCGTTCACGCTCGCCTCGACGGAAAGCCGGGCGACATGAGCCGGCGCAAGCCTCGGGTCGATCGCGCGGCAGGCGTCTTCATCGATCTCCTCAAGTTCGCACTCGTGCTCGATGCACCAGGCCACGGCCTTGCCGACGATCTCATGCGCCTCGCGGAACGGAACCCCGTCGCGCACGAGCGCGTCAGCCAGATCCGTCGCGGTGGCAAAGCCGCGTCCGGCCTCGGCGCGCATCCGCTCCCGGTTCACCTTCATCCCGGGCAGCATCGCGGCGAAGATGCGAAGCGACCCCTCGAGCTGGTCGAGGGCATCGAACACCGCCTGCTTGTCCTCCTGCATGTCCTTGTTGTAGGCCAGCGGCAGGGCCTTCATCGTCGTCAGCATCGCGACGAGCCCGCCGATGATGCGCCCGGTCTTGCCGCGGACGAGCTCGGGCATGTCGGGGTTTTTCTTCTGCGGCATGATGGAGGATCCGGTGCAGAACGCATCCGGCAGCTCCACGAAGCCGAACTGGGCGCTCATCCACAGGATCAGCTCCTCGGAAAGCCGGGAAAGATGCACCGCGCAGATGGACGCGGCGGCAAGCAGCTCGAGGATGAAATCCCGGTCGGAGACCGCATCGAGCGAGTTTCGGCAGGGGCCGTCGAATCCGAGCTCGCGCGCGGTCCATTCGCGGTCGATCGGAAAGGTCGTGCCGGCAAGCGCGGCCGAACCCAGGGGGCAGCGGTTCATCCGCCTGCGCGCATCGGCCAGACGCCCGCGGTCGCGATCCAGCATCTCGACGTAGGCCAGCAGATGATGGCCGAGCGTGACCGGCTGCGCGCTCTGCAGGTGCGTGAATCCGGGCATGACCGCATCGGCATGGGCCGCGGCGAGTTCCGCCAGCACCCGCATCAGCCGGCGGAGCGCTCCGTCCAGTTCGTCGATCCGGCGGCGGAGATAAAGCCGGACGTCGGTTGCAACCTGATCGTTGCGGCTGCGCGCGGTGTGCAGGCGCTTGCCGGCCTCGCCGATGCGCTCGGTCAGCCGCGCCTCGATGTTCATGTGCACGTCCTCAAGCGCTTCGGTGAACTCGAACCGGTCCGCCTCAATGTCCGCGCGGATGGATTCCAGCCCGCGCACGATCGCCTCGACGTCCTCGGCGCTCAGGATCCCCTGTCGGCCGAGCATCCGCGCATGCGCAATCGAGCCAGCGATGTCTTCGGCGTACATGCGACGGTCCACATCGATCGAGGCGTTGAAGCGCTCGACCAGCGCATCCGTGGCCTCGGAGAACCGGCCGCCCCAGGGTTTTTTCCCGCTCATGCGCCGTAGTCTAGGAATCCGCCGTCAGTTTGCACGCGCACTTTCCGCCGCGCCCGCAACCGGCCTTCCGCGATCGAACAGCTCGGTCGTCACCGGCGCATCCGCCGAACACGGCAGCCCCTCCTCGAGCCTGGCGACCACCTCGCGCCGGCCGTGGGTCTCGGGATGCCTGGCGATCAGGAACGAGCAGATGTCGCAGTATTCCTCGATCGAAATCGGATAGGTGCCGATGCGGCGGGCCAGGGCGATGATCTCCTCCTTGTCCATGCCGATCAGCGGCGAGAGCAGCGGCAGGGGGCTTGCGTCGTAGATCGCCTGGATGTTCGCGAGCGTCTGACTGGCCACCTGCCCGAGCGAGTCGCCGGTCACCAGCGCCTGCGCGCGCTCGGCTTCCGCGATGCGGGCGGCCATCCGGATCATCTGGCGCTTGTAGATGATCATCCGGTATTCGGGCGGCACGGACGCGATCGCATGGCGCTGGAAGTCCTCGAGATCGACCAGGTGCAGCCGGGTGCGTCCCTGATAGCGCGACAGGCAGGCCGCCAGATCGCGGATCTTCGCGAAATCCCGGTTGATGCTGCTGTTGTAGCAGTGCACGAGCACGACCTCCATGCCGCGCTTCATCATCGTGTAGGCCGCCACCGGCGAATCGATGCCGCCGGAAAAGAGCACGACGCCGCGACCGGAGCTGCCCACCGGCAGACCGCCGATGCCCGCGTGCTTGTCGCAATAAAGGAACGCGCCGCGGTCGGTGACCTCGACGGTCACCTCGATCTCGGGATCATCGAGGTTCACCACCAGACCGAGGCGTTGCTTGAGGTAGCCGCCGATCGCGTGGTTCAGTTCCGGACTGGTCATCGGGAACGCCTTGTTCGCGCGACGGGCCGAAACCCGGAAACGCCGGCCCGCAGCATCCTCCCCGAAGCGTTCGCGGATCAGCGCCTCGGCCGTCCGCCTCATCGCATCGAGTTCGGGCTCGCATTCGTGCACGACCGCGAAGTTGCGCACGCCCGGAATCAGCGCCAGCAGATCGAGCAGGGCGTCGTCCACCGACTCGACCTCGGCCAGCATACGCCCGTGCCTTCGTTCGATGCGTCCGATCAGTCGCGGGCCGAGCGCATGGCGGAGGTTGTCGGCCATGCGTCGCTCGAAACGCGAACGGTTCCGGCCCTTGAGCGCCAGTTCTCCGAAATGGAACAGGATTCGCGGCATGGGCCCGCAGCCTAGGAGCTGCGGCGAAAAATGCACCCTTATCGGGGCCGGGCACCGGCCGGTTCCAGAACGGCCGAGGCCTGTTCGAGTTCCTCCTCGCTGAATATCGCAATCCCGTGCCGCTCCAGCAGCCGGGCCGTAATGCCCTGGCCCGGGATGCGCGCGCCCGTGAACCTGCCGTCGTGCACGCAGTGCACGCCGCAGGACGGACTGTGTTCCTTCAGAATGGCAAGCCGGATGCGATGCCGCCAGCATGCGGCCAGCGCAAGCTCCGCGCCGGTGACGAACGCCTCGGTGACGTCGGCTCCGCTGCGGGTGCGCACCCGGGCCCGGCCTGCGAGCACATCGTCGGCCTGGGCCCCCGGCTCGATTTCGGCGGGCTCCCTCGGCACCGGAAGCCCGCCGGCGCATTCGGGACAGAACGGCACGACCCGCCCCTCCCGCATCCAGCGATCGAGCCGTTCATCCCGGCCGCAGTGGCCGCCGTCGTAGCGCACCTTCTCGCCCAGCAGGCAGGCGGACACCAGAACCTTCCCGCTCATTTCGCCAGCATGAAACATCGGCCCGGCTTCCGCAAGCGGCAGGCCCGGTCTACACTCCCGACATGTATACCGGACCCACGCCGGGCCTTAGGCGCTTCCATGCCTTTCTCGCGCTCCTGGCCTTTCTTCCGCTGATGCTCGTCGGCATCACGGCGATGCTCCTCAACCACCAGCATGCGCTCGGTCTGGACCGGGTGGCGGCCGAATGGATCGCCGGCTGGACGGACGGCCGCGAACGCCCGCTCAGGATCAAGACGGCGCTCCCGGCGCAGGACGGATGGATCGTCGGCACAAAACAGGGCGTGTTCGCAATCCGCCAGGGAACGCGCGAACTGCTGCTGGGCGGGGTGGACGCGCGGGCGATCCGCCCCTGGGGCTCGGAGCTGCTCGTGGCCAGCAAGCAAGGGCTCTGGGCTTCGGCGCACGGCCGTTGGCTCAAGCTCGCCGAAGGAGATATTCACGACGTGATCATCGACGAGGCGGGCCGGCTTTGGCTGGTGACGCACGACGGGCTGAGCGTCAGCGAAGACGACGGCGGCTCCTGGCATCCGGTCGAGGAGCCGGCCCGGGCGCTGGCGGGCCTTCGCGAGCGCCGTCCGGCCACGCTCAAGCACCTGATCCACGACCTGCATACGGGGCGAGCGATCGTCGGAGCGAAGCGCGCGTGGCTCTGGGTGGACCTGATCAGCGCGCTGATGATGCTGACCGGCCTTATCGGCATCTGGATGTGGTGGCGCCGCCGGACGGTGATGTAGCGCTATCCCTTCTTCTGATAGGTGCCGACGAGCTCGGCCTCGGCGATCACATGCCCCTTCATCGCCTGAAGCAGCTGCGGCTTGGTGGGCGTCCCCAGATCGGGAAGGCGGACATCGAGGGCGTAGAGCTTGAAATGGTAGCGATGCCGGCCGATCGGCGGGCAGGGGCCGCCGTAGTCGGCGCGCTGCCAGTCGTTCAGGCCCACGCCGGTTCCCTCGGGTAGGGCGCGGACGTCTTCCTCGAGCGCCCGGGTTTCCGGCGGCAGGTTGTAGAGCAACCAGTGCACCCAGGTCATCCGGGGCGCCGCCGGATCCGGAGCATCCGGATCGTCCACGATCAGAGCCAGGCTTTGCGCCTCCGAAGGCACGTCGTGAAACTCAAGCGGCGGCGATATGTCCCGCCCCTCGCAGGTATAGAGCGTAGGAATCTCCGCGCCATCCTCGAAAGCGGGAGAAGTGATCGACATGGCCATGGCCTCACCTCCCTGGCCGGCCAGAACGCAGACGGCCAGCCCCCATACGACCCATGATTTCATGGGTTCATTCTAGCACAGCGCTGGCACGGATGCCGAAACCGGTCTACCTTCGTGCGCATGAAAGGATGGAGAAGCGCAGGCCTCCTCACCGTGACGGCCTTCGGACTCCTTGGCTGGTGCTTCCGCGCATCCGCTGAAACGCCCCGGCCGCTCTGGGAGATCGGCGTGGGCCTCGCCGGCCTCAGCCTTCCGCA
>CAYNLY010000059.1:0-7948 GCA_964398225.1 uncultured Zetaproteobacteria bacterium | reverse complement strand
AGATCGAGGAGGACAAAATCGCCGAGCTTGTGCGGCGCCATTTCGATCTCACGCCGTACGGCATTTCGCAAATGCTCGATCTTGTGCGTCCGATCTACCGCAAGACGGCCGCCTATGGGCACTTCGGCCGCGAGCTTCCCGAGTTTTCCTGGGAGCGCACGGACCGCGCCGAGGCCCTGCGCGAGGATGCGGGGCTCTAGCACGGAATTTCGCCGAGGGGCGCTGCAACCGGGAGGTCCGGTCAGGCTCGGCATGCAAACAACGGCGCCCGTTTATGCTGCAATAAACGGAGGTGCGTCATGAGCGCAATCGAACAGAACAAGCAGGACTTCGTCGTGGCCGATCTTTCGCTGGCCGAATGGGGGCGCAAGGAGATCGCGATCGCCGAGACCGAGATGCCGGGGCTGATGGCCGTGCGCGAGAAGTACCGGGCCGAGCAGCCTTTGCGCGGCGCGCGCATCGCGGGCAGCCTGCACATGACGATCCAGACCGCGGTGCTGATCGAAACGCTGGTGGAGCTCGGCGCCGAGGTGCGCTGGGCCTCGTGCAACATCTTCTCCACCCAGGACCACGCGGCGGCGGCGATCGCGGCCCGCGGCATCCCGGTGTTCGCCTACAAGGGCGAGACGCTCGAGGAATACTGGGAGTTTACGCACCGGATCATGGAGTGGCGGGACGGCGGCGCGCCGAACATGATCCTCGACGACGGCGGCGACGCGACGCTTCTGGTCACGCTCGGCGCGAAGGCCGAGAAGGATCCGTCCGTGATCGAGAATCCGCAGTCGAAGGAGGAGGAGGCGCTGTTTGCCGCCATCCGCCGCCGCCTGAGCGAGCGGCCCGGCTGGTATACCCGCATCCGCGACAGCATCCGCGGCGTGACCGAGGAGACGACGACCGGCGTGCACCGCCTGTATCAGATGCAGGAGCGGGGCGAGCTTCCGTTCCCGGCGATCAACGTCAACGACTCGGTGACGAAGTCCAAGTTCGACAACCTCTACGGCTGCCGCGAATCGCTGATCGACGGCATCAAGCGCGCCACCGACGTGATGATCGCCGGCAAGATCTGCGTCGTGCTCGGCTACGGCGACGTGGGCAAGGGCTGCGCGCAGGCCTTCCGCGGCATGGGCGCGACGGTCTGGGTCACCGAGATCGATCCGATCTGCGCGCTGCAGGCCGCGATGGAGGGCTACCGCGTGGTGACGATGGAGGAGGCTGCGCCCGTGGCCGACATCTTCGTGACCGCGACCGGCAACTACCATGTGATCACGCACGAGCACATGCAGGCGATGAAGGATCAGGCGATCGTCTGCAACATCGGGCACTTCGACGACGAGATCGACGTGGCCAGCCTCCGTCAGTACCGCTGGGAGAACGTCAAGCCGCAGGTGGACCAGATCGTGTTCCCGGACGGAAAGCGCATCACGCTGCTTGCGGAAGGGCGGCTCGTGAACCTGGGCTGCGCGACCGGGCATCCGAGTTTCGTGATGTCGAACTCGTTCACGAACCAGGTGCTCGCGCAGATTGAGCTGTTCTGCCACGGCGAGAAGTACGAGAACCGGGTCTACATGCTGCCCAAGAAGCTCGACGAGGAGGTCGCGCGGCTGCATCTGGACAAGATCGGCGCGAAGCTGACGCGGCTCACTGAGAAGCAGGCGGCCTACATCGGCGTGCCGGTCGACGGGCCCTACAAGCCGGACCACTACCGCTACTGATGCGCCGGGGCGGGCTGATCGCCGCCGCGCTGCTGCTGGCCGGGGCGGGCGGACTGAACGTCGATGCGCGCTTCGACCGCACCGGCGACGGCATCGTGGACGCCTCCGACTGGGCCCAGTTTTCCGAAGCCGAGAAACGGGCCTACGCCTATGCCGCGGTGCAGGCGCTCGGCGGCGATCCCTACACCCGCATCGAGGGGGAGAAGACCCGAGGGGACCGGTTCCTCGAGGGGCTTCGCGCGGTCTATGAATAACCCCGCAATCCGTGCTTGAATCGGAAGGCCGATGATGGTAGAAATCGCCCCGCTCGCAACGAGGGGGGATTTTCCTACGGCCTGTCACGGCATAGCGGCGTGACTGAGCAGGGCAGGAATCCCGCAACGGGTCTCGCGGCCGGGGCGATCCGGCCGTTGATTGCGGCCCAGATCGGTGCAGGGCTGGCCGGGCTCGTCCCGATGCTGATATGGCTGCCGCTCATCCACGCGTGGTCGTATCTGTTCGGGGTCGGGCTGATGGTGATCAACGCCTTCTGGCTTGCCCGGCGCATCGAGGCCGCCGCCGGGCGCGATGCGCGCGCCGGAAGGCGGTCGCTCCTGCAGGGCGCCGCGCTGCGGTTTGCCGCCATGATTGCGGCGCTGGCGATCGGGGCGCTGGCCGGGCTGCACCTGCTGTTTGTCGCGGCGGGCATGTTTGTGGCGATGGCGGCTCTGTATCTGATGGCGCTGCTTCGCCTGAGACTCGATCGCAGATAGGAGGCCTTGGTGGCTGCACACGAAAGCGGCGGCATTGCGGAGCACCTGCAGTACTGGTCGTATTCGTTCGATCCGTCGAATCCGTTCATGCAGATCCATCTGGACACGGTGCTCCTGACCGTGCTGATCGCGCTGGGCCTGATCGGCTTTGCCGCCTGGCTGCGCGGCCGCCTCGTCGAGGGCGCGCCCCGGGGCGTGCAGAACTTCATGGAAATGCTGATCGAGTTCATCAACCAGACGGTCAAGGACAACTTCCCGGTCCACAATCCGCTGATCGCGCCGCTGGCGCTGACGATTTTCGTGTTCATCTTCCTGTGCAATACGCTGGACGTGCTGCCGGCGTACCTGATGCACCACATCGCCGGGCTGTTCGGGCTGCACGCGTTCCGCCAGGTGCCGACGAACGATCTGAACCTTCCGGCCGCAATGGCGGTGTCGGTGTTCGTGCTCGTGCTCTACTACGAGTTCAAGCTGAAGCCCGCGCATTTCGTCAAGGAGCTGCTGTTCCAGCCCTTCGCGGCGCTGCTGATGGAGGCCAAGAATCCGGTCGTGAAGCTGATCGGGGTGGCCCTGATCCCGCTCAATCTGCTGCTGAAGCTCATCGAGGAGCTGGCCAAGCCGCTGTCGCTTTCCTTCCGACTGTTCGGCAACATGTTCGCCGGCGAGGTGATCTTCCTGCTGATCGCCACGCTGCTTCTGGTGAACAGCATGGCCGACCTTGCCAGCTTCGGCGGCGTGGTTTCGGAGGGTGTGGGCATCCTCGTGGGCCTGGGCTGGTCGCTGTTTCACATGTTCATCGGTCTGCTTCAGGCCTTCATTTTCATGATTCTGTCGGTGGTGTATCTGTCGATTGCGCACCAGCCGGCCGAACATTGATCATCAAAGGAGAACAGGAGAGTAAACCATGGATGCAACGACGATCATTACCGCAGCAACCGCCATCTCGGTGGGCGTGATTCTCGCAGCGGCGGGTCTGGGTTCGGCCATCGGCTGGGGCCTGATCTGCTCGAAGACGCTCGAGGGAATCGCACGCCAGCCCGAGATGCGCCCGCAGCTGATGTTCAACATGTTCATCTTTGCGGGCCTGATGGAGTCCTTCCCGTTCATCATCATGGCGTTTGCGCTGTGGTTCCTGTTTGCCAATCCGTTCCTCGGCTGACGGGTGGCCTGATTCGGGCGCGCGGCGCCGCAAGAGGGGATAGCCATGAGTATTGACCTGACATTCATCGCCCAGATCGTCATCTTCCTTCTGATGGTGACGGTGCTGTGGAAGCTTCTCTACGGGCCGCTGAACAGCCTGATGGAGGCGCGGACGCGCCGGATCGAGGAAGGTCTGGCCGCGGCGCAGGCGGGCGTTGAGGAGCGCGAGAAGGCCAGGGCCGAGGTCGAGCGCCAGCTCGAGGAAGCCCGGGCCAAGGCGCATGAAATCGTCGCCGCAGCCGAAAAGCGCGCCGCCGAAATCCAGGAAGAGGCGGTGACGAAGGCCCGGGTCGAGGCCGAGCAGATCCTGGATGCCGCGCGCGAGGAAGTGAACGCCGAGGTCGAGAAGGCCCGTCAGGCGCTGCGCGAGGAGGTTGCCTCGATCGCGCTGATGGCGGCTGAGAAGATCGTCGAGGCCGAGCTCGATGCGAAGCGGCACACGCAGCTGATCGACCGCATCGTTGCCGAGGAGCTGGGCGGCTGATGAGCACGCAGTTCATCTCCCGGCGCTATGCGCGTGCGATCGTCGAGCTGATCGACGAAGGCGCGAAGCTCGAATCCGGGCTTGCGAAGCTCGCGAAGGTGGCCGCGCTCCCCGAGGTTCGCGCCGTGCTCGAGTCTCCGGCCGTGCCCGCGGAGAAGAAGGCGGCGGTCCTGATCGAGGCCGCAAAGCCGAACAAGGAGCTGAAGAACCTCGTGCGGCTTCTGTGTCAGCGCGGCAAGGCGCAGCTGCTTCCGGAGATCCACGCGCTCGTCGAGGAAATGCTGCGCGAGGCGCGCGAGGAGCTCGTGGCCGAGGTCGAGAGCGCAACCGATCTCGACGAGGCCGCGCAGAAGCGGCTTGCCGAGGCGCTTCAGCGTCGGCTGGGCAAGAAGGTGAAGCTGAAGCTGCGCCGCGACCCCGAACTGCTCGGAGGCTTCGTCGTGCGCGTGGGCGATCGGCTGATCGACTGTTCGCTGCGCCGGAAGCTCGAGGCGATGCGGCAGGCGATCGCAGGTTGAGGGAAACAAACCGAGCCGCGCCGAAGGCTTGTCCTGAGGTGCGGACGAAAGGCAGAGGATGACGACCATGAAACTGGATACGACCGAAATCAGCTCGATCATCAAGGAGCAGATCAAGGGCTTCGAGGCGGGGGCCGCCGATGCGAACGTCGGCCGGATCGTCACCGTCGGAGACGGTGTCGCCCGGATTCACGGCCTTTCCGGCGCGATGGCCGGCGAGCTGCTGGAGTTTCCCGGCGATACCAAGGGCATCGTGCTGAACCTCGAGGAGGACAGCGTCGGCGCCGTGATCTTCGGCGAATACCGGCATCTGCGCGAGGGCGACGAGGTGCGCTGCACCGGCCGGATCTTCGAGGTCCCGGTCGGACCCGAGCTCAAGGGCCGCGTCGTCAACGCGCTCGGCGAGCCGATCGACGGCAAGGGGCCGATCAAGGCTTCCGCGACCGACGTCGTCGAGAAGGTGGCTCCGGGCGTGATCTGGCGCAAGAGCGTCGATCAGCCGCTGGCCACCGGCATCAAGGCGATCGATGCGATGATTCCGATCGGTCGCGGCCAGCGCGAGCTGATCATCGGCGACCGCCAGACCGGCAAGACCGCGATTGCGATCGATACGATCATCAATCAGAAGGATACCGGCGTCACCTGCGTCTATGTCGCGGTGGGCCAGAAGGCTTCGACCGTGGCCAACGTCGTGCGCACGCTCAAGGAGCACGGCGCGATGGACCATACGATCGTCGTGGCCGCAACCGCGTCCGAGTCGGCGGCGCTCCAGTATCTTGCGCCGTACACCGGCTGCACGATGGGCGAATACTTCCGCGACCGCGGCGAGGATGCGCTGATCGTCTACGACGACCTGACCAAGCAGGCCTGGGCCTACCGTCAGGTGTCGCTGATTCTGCGCCGTCCTCCGGGTCGCGAGGCCTATCCGGGCGACGTCTTCTACCTGCACTCGCGTCTGCTCGAGCGCGCTTCCCGCGTGAACGAGCAGTACGTCGAGAACTTCACGAAGGGCAAGGTCAAGGGCCGCACCGGGTCGCTCACCGCGCTGCCGATCATCGAGACCCAGGAAGGCGACGTCTCGGCGTTCGTGCCGACGAACGTGATCTCGATTACCGACGGACAGATCTTCCTTGAGACGGGCCTGTTCAACGCCGGCCAGCGTCCGGCGGTCAACGTCGGTCTTTCGGTATCCCGCGTCGGTGGTGCGGCCCAGACCAAGGCGGTGAAGAAGGTCGGCGGCGGTCTGCGCCTGGACCTGGCGCAGTACCGCGAGCTTGCGGCCTTTGCGCAGTTCGCCTCCGACCTCGATCCTGCCACCCGCGCGCAGATCGAGCGCGGCAAGCGGGGCATGGAGGCCCTGAAGCAGAACGAGAACTCGCCGATGAGCGTGGCCGAGATCACCGCGATCCTGTACGCGCTGAACAACGGCGATCTCGACGACATCGAGGCCGAGCAGATCACCGCGTTCGAAAAGGCCTATCTGGCCTATCTGAACAGCCAGCACAGCGATCTGATGGCGCGCCTCAACGAGGAGGCCGCGCTCAACGAGCAGATCGAGGAAGGCCTGAAGAAGGCGATCGCCGACTTCAAGGCCACCGGTACCTGGTAAGACGGGGGTTCGGGCGTGGCAACGGCAAAGGAGATCCGAGGCCAGATCAAGGCCATTCAGAACACGGCCAAGATCACGAAGGCGATGGAGCTCGTTGCGGCCAGCAAGATGCGCAAGGCCCAGGACCGCGTGCTGGCCGGCCGTGCCTACGCCGAAGGCATCCTCCGTGTGATCGGCAACCTGATGCAGGCGCATCCGGAGTATAGGCACCCGTTCGTGACTCCGCGCGACGAGGTGCGCCGGATCGGCGTGATTCTGGTCAACACGGACAAGGGCCTGTGCGGCAGCCTGAACGTCAACGCGCAGAAGGCGGCGCTGAAGCTCGTCAAGGAGAGCGGAAAGCCCGTCGAGGCCTACACGATCGGCCGCCGTGCGGGGCTGTTCATGCGCAAGATCGTCGATGACCTGGTCGCGGCCGAGGAAAACGTGCCGGATGCGCTGGAGCTCACCGACATCGTCGGCGTGGCCAAGGTGGCGATGGAGCGCTTTCTTGAAGGTCAGGTGGACGAGGTCTACCTGATCTATTCCGAGTTCGTGAACACGATGACCCAGATTCCGAAGACGGTGCGCCTGCTTCCCTGCCCCGAGGTGACCGAGCCGACGCATCCCGGATACTGGGACTACATCTACGAACCCGAGGCGAAGGACGTGCTCGATGGCCTGCTCCGGCGCTACGTCGAATCGCTGGTCTACCATGCGGTGATCGAGAACAAGGCCTGCGAGCATTCGGCGCGGATGATCGCGATGAAGAACGCGACGGACAACGCCAACGGCATCGTCCGGGATCTGCGCATCAGCTACAACAAGGCGCGCCAGGCCGCGATTACCCGCGAGATCGCCGAGATCAGCGCCGGCGCCGAGGCGGCGTCTTGAAAGATTTGAACCAGGAAGAGAGGTCGTAACCATGAGTGGAAAGATTGTTCAGGTGATCGGGCCGGTGGTGGACGTCCGCTTTGAGGGCGGCGAGCTGCCGGAGATCTACAACGCGCTCGTCATCGACGAGACCGGGCTGACGATGGAGGTCCAGCAGCACATCGGGGACAACACGGTGCGCGCGGTGGCGCTCGGCTCGACCGACGGTCTGAAGCGCGGCATGTCGGTCACCGACACCGGCGACTGCATCAAGGTGCCGGTCGGCAAGGCGACGCTCGGCCGGATCATGGACGTGCTCGGCCGCGGCATCGACTTCGAGGGCGAGGAGGTTCCCGCCGAGGAGCGCTGGCCGATCCACCGGCCCGCGCCGACCTTCGAGGAGCTTGCGCCGGCCACCGAGATTCTCGAAACCGGCATCAAGGTCATCGACCTGATGGCGCCGATCGCGAAGGGCGGCAAGGTCGGCCTGTTCGGCGGCGCCGGCGTCGGCAAGACCGTGAACATGATGGAGCTGATCAACAACATCGCGAAGGCGCACGGCGGCTATTCGGTGTTCGCAGGTGTCGGCGAGCGCACGCGCGAGGGCAACGACTTCTACTACGAGATGAAGGAGTCGAACGTTCTCGACAAGGTGGCGCTGGTCTACGGTCAGATGAACGAGCCGCCGGGCAACCGTCTGCGCGTGGCCCTGACCGGCCTGACCATGGCCGAATACTTCCGCGATGAAGGCCGCGACGTGCTGATTTTCATCGACAACATCTACCGCTACTCGCTGGCCGGTGTCGAGGTGTCCGCGCTGC
>CAYNLY010000058.1:0-8017 GCA_964398225.1 uncultured Zetaproteobacteria bacterium | reverse complement strand
AGCAGCTGACTCTTAATCAGCGGGTCCAAGGTTCGAGCCCTTGACGGCCCACCATTCCGAAAAAGGCAGCCACATCCCCGCGGCTGCCTTTTTCTGTCTCTGGCGATGCTGGCATTGATGTTGCTTGCCCAAGGGCATGGAGCCCGTGCCGCCTTCAATCGCCGAGTCCGAAAAAAGCGCCGAAGCCCTGGCCGCAAGCCTCCGCGTCGGCGAGATCATGCACGCGGGGGTGACAAGCGTCGATGCCTCGGCGACCGTTGCCGAGGCCGCGCGCGTGATGGAGCGCAACGATCTTCGCAACGTCATCTTCCAGGATCGCGGCTCCTACCGGATCTTCACGGTGGGCGATTTGATCGAACATCTCGAGCTGATCGGCGACACCGGGATGCCTCTGTCCCGCATGCCGTTTCATCCGCTGGCCTGCGTCAGCGAACGGACGCCGGTCTCCGAGCTCATCGACCACTTCGACGAGGACCGCAACCGCTACCTCGGCGTGCTCGGGGCGCAGGGCGGTCTGGTCGGCGTGGTTTCGTTCTCCGACGTCGTCAGCGCGCTGGGGCCGGCGGAGTTTCTGGACGTCTGCCGGGTGGCCGAGCTGTTCGAGGGGCCCAGGCATCTCGAGGTTGCGCCGCAGGCTGCGTTCCGGACGGTTCTGCATGCGCTGCGCAGCGTCGAGGGTGCGGCGATCGTCGTCGAACAGGGGCGGCCGCTCGGCATCCTCACCTCGCGGCATGCGATCCGGCTGGTGACCGACGGGGCAAGCCTGGATGCGCCCGTCGAGCGCTACATGCAGGCGCCCGTGGACGCGCTGCCGTCCGGCGTGCGGCTTGCGGATGCGCTGGATTATCTGAAGCGCACCGGCTACAAGCGGATCGTCGTCGTGGACGAGGACGGACGCCTGCTCGGCACGGTCACCCAAAGCGAGCTTGCCCGCTACGGCTTTCATCACTGGACGCATCATCTGCGCCGCCGGCTTTCCGGTCTGGACAGCGACCGCCGCGAGGCCCGGGTGCTCGCACGCAGGCTCGAGCGCGAGGCGATGACCGACCCGCTCACGGGGATCGGCAACCGGCGCATGTTCAACCGGCTGCTCGAAAAGGAATGGCACCGCTGCCAGCGCCACGGCTCGGCGCTGTCGCTGGTGCTGTTCGATGTCGATCATTTCAAGCGGATCAACGACCGCTGGGGACATCCGAAGGGCGATGCGGTGCTGAGGAGCCTGGCCGCTCTGATCGAGCGCCAGCTCCGTGGATGCGATACCGTCTGCCGCTGGGGCGGCGAGGAGTTCGCCGTGCTGCTGCCGGAAACCGATGCGGACGGCGCATGGAAGCTCGCCGAGCGCCTCCGCCGGGCGGCGGAGGACGCGGAGCTTGCCGGGCTCAGGGTGACGATCAGCCTGGGCGCGGCCCAGTGCGCGCCGGGTGAGCGCATCCCCGAATGGATCGCGCGCGCCGATCGGGCGCTGTACGCGGCCAAGCAGGCGGGCCGCAACCGGGCCGTATGCGATGCGGCGGGTGCAGTGTCCTGATTGCTTTTCCCGGGCCGTGCAGGCATCCTTGCGCGCGATTCGGGGGAGCGGGCAAGGCCCAGCTCCCTTTTTATCACCGGCGCGAGGGTGGCGGAACTGGTAGACGCGCTGGATTTAGGTTCCAGTACCCTTCGGTGTGGGGGTTCGACTCCCCCCCCTCGCACCAGGCAGGCGGAGGCATGGATTCGATGATTCAAACCAAGGTTTCGCAGCTGGGCGCCAACGAGCACGAAGTGCGCGTGCAGCTTCCGAAGTCCGAATACGACCGCGTTTACGACGAGCAGGCACGGAAGATCGCGCGTTCCGTGCGCCTGCCGGGCTTCCGTCCGGGCAAGGCGCCGCTGCATGTGGTCCGCAGGCAGTTCGGCCCCAGGATCGCCGAGGACACGATCAGCCATCTTATTCAGGAGCATTACGTCGAAGCGCTGGAGCAGTCGGGGCTTACGCCTGCGGTGCAGCCCCGGCTCGATATCCCGGCCGAGCAGCCGGAGGATGCGTTCGTGTTCACGATGCAGGTGGCCACCTGGCCCGAGGTTGAGGTGCGCGATCTGAAGAAGCTGAAATTCGAGCGCACGCAAGTGACCGTGGAGCCCGAGGACATCGATGCGGTCGTCGAGCGGCTCCGCAAGTCCCAGGTCCGGTTCGAAATCGAGGAGGGCCGCAAGGCCGAGAAGGGCGATCAGCTTCACATCGATTTCGAGGGCTTTCTCGGCGAGGAGCCGTTCGAGGGCGGCAAGGGCGAGAACGTGGCCCTTGTGCTCGGTGAGGGCCGGTTCGTCGAGGGCTTCGAGGAACAGCTCGAGGGCGCCGTCGCCGGCGAGGACCGCGAACTCGTCGTGACCTTCCCCGAGGATTATCCGGCCGAGCATCTGGCCGGCCGAAAGGCGCGCTTTGCCGTGCATGTCCGCAGCGTGGCTCGCCCGGTGCATGCGGAGAACGACGACGAGCTTGCCGCGATGCTGGGCTTTCAGGATGCGGGCGCGCTGCGCGACGACATTGCCACGCGGCTGGGCGAGGAAGCCGAACAGGCGTCCGAACAGGCCACCCGCGAGGCGATGTTCGAGGCGCTGCTCGCCGCCAATCCGGTCGAGCTTCCCGAGCTTCTCATCGAGGAAGACATGCGCGCGACCGCCGAGCGCGTGCTTGCCAACCTGCGCCGTCAGGGGATGGCGGCGGATCGTTCGCTGCTTCAGGACGAAAACTTCCGCGCCGAGATTCGCCGGCGTTCCGAGCGGGGACTGAAGCTCAGCGTGCTGCTTCAGGCTGTCCGCCGTCAGGCCGGCATCGAGCTTGCCGACGAGGATGTGGAGGCCGAGATCCAGCGGCGCGCCCGGCGCTATCCCGAGGAGCAGCGGGAGCAGTTCGTGCAGTGGCTCAAGGGTCAGCCCGAGCAGATGGAAGCGGTCCGCGACGCCGCTCTCGAGGCCAAGGTGATCGCCCACATCGTCGAGCAGGCGAAGACGACGGTGCGCACGATGAGCCTGGGCGAGTGGCAGAAGTCCCAGGAAGGCGGGGACGAGTAAGCGGCCGTGCTGCCCTTGTCTTGCCGGGGTCGCCGGCCTATCGTTGCCCTGAGCCCGTTCGGGCGGGAATCCCGAAATCCGGCCGAGGAGCAAGCATGAACCTAGTTCCGATGGTGGTTGAGCAGACGGCACGCGGAGAACGTGCCTACGACATCTTCTCGCGTCTGCTGAAGGAGCGGATCATCTTCCTGAACGGGCCGGTGGACGATCACGTGGCCAATCTCGTGATCGCCCAGATGCTCTTCCTGGAGTCGGAGGGGCCGGACAAGGACATCTATCTGTACATCAACAGCCCCGGAGGGCTGGTGACGGCGGGGCTTGCGATCTACGACACGATGCAGTACATCCGCTGCGACGTGTCCACGCTCTGCGTCGGTCAGGCGGCGAGCATGGGCGCGCATCTTCTGGCCGCGGGCACCAAGGGCAAGCGCTACGCGCTTCCGAACGCACGGGTGATGATCCACCAGCCGCTTGGGGGCTTTCAGGGGCAGGCCACGGACATCGAGATCCATGCGCGCGAGATTCTCAAGCTCAAGGACCGGATGAACCGGATGCTGGCCAGGCACACGGGCCAGAAGCTGGAGAAGATCGCCGAGGACGTGGAGCGCGATTACTTCTTGACCGCGGAAGAGGCGAAGGATTACGGTTTGATCGACGAAGTGCTGACGTCCCGTCTGGATGCCGGCTCCGGAGGTGCCGATGGCTCGAAATAGCGGCGAGAACACGCTCTACTGCTCGTTCTGCGGCAAGTCGCAGCACGACGTCAAGAAGCTGATCGCCGGACCCACCGTCTTCATCTGCGACGAGTGCATCGAGCTCTGCAACGAAATCATCACCGAGGAGCTTTCGGAACAGGACCGGAAGAGCGCGCGCGACGGCCTGCCGAAACCGGCCGAGATCAAGGCGTTTCTCGACGAGTACGTGATCGGGCAGGAGCGCGCGAAGCGCCTGTTGTCGGTGGCCGTCTACAACCACTACAAGCGGATCTCGCACAACGAGAAAAGCGACGTCGAGATCGCCAAGAGCAACGTACTGCTGCTCGGCCCCACCGGCAGCGGCAAGACGCTGCTTGCGCAGACGCTGGCGAGAATCTTCGACGTGCCCTTCGTGATGGCCGATGCGACGACGCTGACCGAGGCGGGCTACGTCGGCGAGGACGTCGAAAACATCATCCTCAAGCTGCTGCAGGCCGCCGACTACGACGTCGAAAAGGCACAGCGCGGGATCGTCTACATCGACGAGGTGGACAAGCTTTCCCGCAAGTCCGATTCGCCGTCGATCACCCGCGACGTTTCCGGCGAGGGCGTGCAGCAGGCGCTGCTGAAGCTGATCGAGGGCACGGTGGCGAGCGTGCCGCCCCAGGGCGGGCGCAAGCACCCGCAGCAGGAGTTCATGCAGGTGGATACGACGAACATCCTGTTCATTCTCGGCGGGGCGTTCGCGGGCCTGGAAAAGATCATCGAGGCCAAGGGCAAGAAGCGCGCGATCGGCTTCGGCGCCGACGTCAGAAGCGAGGAAGAGCGCAACATCGGCGCGATTCTGTCGAAGGTCGAGCCCGAGGATCTGATCAAGTACGGGCTGATTCCGGAGCTCGTCGGGCGCCTGCCAGCGGTCGCAACGCTCGACGAGCTGGACCGCAAGGCGCTGCTGCGCATCCTGACCGAGCCGAAGAATGCGCTGGTCAAGCAGTATCAGGCGCTGCTCGCCTACGACGGCGTGGAGCTCCAGTTCACTCAGGACGCGCTCGAGGCGATCGCCGACAAGGCGATCGAGCGCAAGACCGGCGCCCGCGGGCTCAGGGCGATCATGGAATCGGTGATGCTCGACGTGATGTACGAGATCCCCACGCTGGGCAACGTCGAGAAATGCATCATCAACGCCGAGGTCGTCAACGACGGCGCAAGGCCGGTGCTCGTGTTCCGCAACGAGGACGAAACCGCCGAAGCCGGCTCTTGATTTTCCGGCGTTTCCACCCCAAGAACAAGATCAGGCGCAGGCCGTGACCAAGGGCACGGGCGCCGGGGAGTTGCATCGTGGCTGAATGGGAAAACAACGACGCCGAACGTTCGACGCAGGCCAGGGGCCGGCTGCCGGTCCTGCCGCTGCGCGACATCGTCGTCTTTCCGCACATGATCGTGCCGCTGTTCGTCGGGCGCGAGAAGTCGGTGCGCGCGCTCGAGGAGGTGATGGCGGCGGGCAAGACGATCCTGCTCGTGGCCCAGAAGGACGCCGCCAAGGACGATCCGTCCGCCGAGGACCTGTTCCGCGTGGGCACGCTCGGCCATATCCTGCAGCTGCTCAAGCTTCCCGACGGCACGATCAAGGTGCTCGTCGAGGGGGGGCTCCGGGTCCGGATTGGCGAGGTGGTCGAGGAAGGAGGCTGCCTGCGTGCCGATTTCGAGGCGCTGTCCGACGTTCATGAGGATCCGCACGAGCAGGAGGCGGTCGCCCGCTCGGTGATCCAGAAGTTCGAGGAATACGTCAAGCTGAACAAGAAGCTGCCGCCCGAGGTGATGGTGTCGGTGTCCTCGGTCGAGGAGGTCGACAAGCTCGCGGATACGATCGCCGCGCATCTGAACCTGAAGGTCGAGGACCGGCAGGCGCTTCTGGAAACGAACAGCGTGATCGAGCGGCTCGAACGGCTCTACGTGCACATGGAGGACGAAATCGAGCTGCTTCAGGTGGACAAGCGCATCCGCTCGCGCGTCAAGCGGCAGATGGAAAAAAGCCAGCGCGACTACTACCTGACCGAGCAGCTCAAGGCGATCCAGAAGGAGCTGGGCGAGGACGAGGCCGAATCCGACCTGAACCGTCTGGACGAGCTGATCCATTCCGTGGGCCTGAGCCGCGAGGCGCTGGCCAAGGCCGAGGCCGAGTTCAAGCGGCTGAAGATGATGCCGCCGATGAGCGCGGAGGCCACGGTCGTGCGCAACTATCTGGACTGGCTGGTCGAGCTTCCCTGGAAGAAGCGCAGCCGCATCAATCGGGACCTCGCCCGCGCCGAGCGCATTCTCGAGGCCGACCATTACGGGCTTGAGAAGGTCAAGGAGCGCATTCTGGAGCATCTGGCCGTGCTTCGGCTCGTGCGCAAGATGAAGGGGCCGATCCTGTGCTTCGTCGGCCCTCCGGGGGTGGGCAAGACCTCGCTGGCGAAGTCCATCGCGCGGGCCACGAACCGGCGCTTCGTCCGCCTGAGCCTGGGAGGGGTGCGCGACGAGGCCGAGATCCGCGGCCACCGGCGGACCTACATCGGATCGATGCCGGGCAAGGTGATCCAGGCGATGAAGAAGGCGGGCACGAAGAATCCGCTGATGCTGCTCGACGAGATCGACAAGATGGGCGCAGACTTCCGCGGCGATCCGTCGGCGGCGCTGCTCGAGGTGCTCGATCCCGAGCAGAACGCGAACTTCAACGACCACTACCTCGAAGTGGACTACGACCTTTCCGAGGTCATGTTCATCACGACCGCCAACAGCCTGAACATCCCGGGGCCGCTGCTGGACCGGATGGAGATCATCCGGATTGCCGGCTACACCGAGCACGAAAAGCTCGAAATCGCCCGGCGCTACCTGCTGGACAAGCAGCGGCGCAACCACGGGCTGAAGCCGGATGCGCTGAGCATCACGGACGAGGCGATCCTGGACATCATCCGCCACTACACGCGCGAGGCGGGCGTGCGCAACCTCTCGCGCGAGATCGCGACGCTGTGCCGCAAGGTCGCGAAGGAGATCGTTCAGGGAAAGGTGAAGAAGCTTCCGGTGGTCATCGACCGCGAGGATCTGGAACGCTACCTCGGCGTTCCGCGTTACCGCTACGGCCAGGCCGAGAGCGAGGATCAGGTCGGGGTCGTCACAGGTCTTGCCTGGACCGAGGTAGGGGGCGAGCTGCTCCAGATCGAGACGGCGCTGATGCCCGGCAAGGGCAAGCTGACGATCACCGGCCAGGTCGGCGACGTGATGCAGGAATCGGCGCAGGCGGCGTTTACCTACGTCCGGTCACGCGCCGCCCAGCTGGGGCTGAAGCCCGATTTTCACCAGAAGGTGGACATCCACATTCATGTGCCCGAGGGCGCGATTCCGAAGGACGGGCCGTCCGCCGGGCTTGCGATGGCCACGTCGATGGTGTCGGCGCTGACCAACATCCCGGTCCGCCGCACCGTCTGCATGACCGGGGAGATCACGCTGCGCGGCAAGGCGCTGCCGATCGGCGGGCTCAAGGAGAAGCTGCTGGCGGCGCAGCGGGGCGGCCTGACGGACGTGATCATTCCGGAGGAGAACGCGAAGGATCTGAAGGAGATCCCCGAGGACATCCTGAAGGGGCTTCGCGTGCATGCTGTGGCGCACATGGACGAAGTGCTCGAACATGCCTTGACTCGCCTGCCCGAGGGCATGAGGATGGGCGGCAGTTTCGTGCCAGGGACGATCGGCGAGATTTATCTGGACGGAAATCCGCCGACGGCACATTGAGAACTTTGAAACAACATTCAGGATTGACATCCGGAGGGGTCGGGTCTTTATAGTACGTGACCCATTCGAAACAACGGGAGGAACGATGAACAAAGCAGATCTGGTCAAGCACGTTGCCGCACAGGCCAACCTCAGTCAGGCCGCTGCCGCCGAGGCGGTGGAAGCGGTGCTTTCCGGCATCACCGGCGCGCTGAAGAACGGCGACTCGGTGAGCCTTGTGGGCTTCGGTACGTTCTCGGTGGTCCAGCGGGCCGCCCGGACCGCGCGCAATCCGCGCACCGGCGAGACGATTCATGTCGGTCCGTCGCGCGCTCCGAAGTTCAAGCCTGGCAAGGGCCTGAAGGACGCCGTCAAGTAACTCGAAGGTCGGGGCGGCCGGTTGGCCGCCCTCGTCCGGGCAAGGGCTGATTTTCGGCCCTTGTTTTTTTGGGCGCTTAGCTCAGCCGGGAGAGCAACGGCCTTACAAGCCGTAGGTCGCAGGTTCGATCCCTGCAGCGCCC
>CAYNLY010000057.1:0-8885 GCA_964398225.1 uncultured Zetaproteobacteria bacterium | reverse complement strand
CAACGGCCCTTCGGCCAGAACCCAGTGCCGCCGGCCGAGACGGCCCTCTTTTCGGGACTGATTGGTTTCAACGGCCCTTCGGCCAGAACCCAGTGCAACGAGGAAGGCGGGGAGATCACGGTCCAGGCATCAACGGTTTCAACGGCCCTTCGGCCAGAACCCAGTGCAACGTACCGAGCTCCAAAAGGAGCTGGCCCGGTTCGAAGTTTCAACGGCCCTTCGGCCAGAACCCAGTGCAACAGCTGGGCCGAAATCCCCTTTGTTTCCCGCCGGTTGCACGGCCATTTGGCGGCACACAGGTTTTCCACAGGCAAGACTGCCCAAATCGGCCGAACATGGCAAGCAAAAATCGCCTAAGCGCCCGATTTTGCTGGGATGGCGACACACGGACCGGTTATCCACAGGGCCAACCCGGCCATTTCCCACGCAAAATCGTGAGGTTGCGTGCGCTATGACCACGCCGGAGGCAGTCCGGCAACAACCTCTCGCCACATGCGGTCTTTTGGCCGGCCCCGTCATCGCCCCCAGGCGCGGCCGATTGCCTTCCCGAAGAACCCGACGCCCGATGGCCCGGGGGCGAACACGCGCGCGGCTTTCGCCATGCCTCCCAAGTGAAGCGGCCATTCATAACCTTGCGAAGTTCAGGATTGAGCGAGATTCGCTCTTGAATCGGCGGAGATTCTTTGTCATCATCCTGCAAGACCTTGGTATGGAAGGCCATGGATGGAACCATTGTTGACATACAAGCATGTCGGCCGGATTCTGCAACTTCACCTCGAGGGGCGTGATGACGCGAATATTTCACAGGCCCTTGCGCTCCCATGCGAGACCGTCCGCGCGGTTCTGGAAAAATATCGGAGAGATCCTGAATCCATGGCCATTCTTGCCAAGGGCAAGAGAAAATACAAGCAAATACCGGAAAGCCAGCGCATAAAGGGATACATAGCCGCGCGGAGAGCTTATTATCGCAATCGGTCCGCCGAAATGAAGCGGCTTCAGCGGCGCGTTCTTGGCGGGGATCGGGCGGCTCTCGTGGCCACCATTGCCTACTACCTGGCGCAAGGAAGCCGGAAGGAATTCTCGGTTGCAGCCCGGAACGCGGACATTGGCCGGATGTATTTGGCCTCGCTCCGCTCCATCGGCATTCCCGCCGAGGCGATCCGGCTTGAATGGCGGCATTGCGATCCCTCCTCCCTGCCCGACGAATGGCACCACCTTCGGGATTTCATCGTGTTTTCGAGCGCGCCGGGGCCTCGGTCCATGCGCCTACGCGTACACCGATGCACCCTCGCCGACGGGATGCGCGTCAGCAGCGCCGCGCTTGGAAAATGCTTCTACTCCATTGGCCAGTCCATGGTCCGGCGTGTCGGGAAAACCGATCAACCTTAAGCCGAGCGAAATCACCCTCCACCCTCGGCATCCGGCCCACAACCTGCCGCTGCCGCTCCAGGAATCTCTGCTCAACCTCCGGATTGAATCGCAGACGCTGCAACGTCTGGCAAAAACGGGGGAGTTTCATGTCATCCGCAATCGCTCCCGATACCGGCTCATCTCCGGCTGGCACCTGTGGGCCCAGCTGAGGCTGCGCGGGCTGGACCCCAAGGTTCCCAGCCGGATCGTCACGGCTCCCGCACCCGACGAAATCGCCGCCATCGGCATCGACGACCTTCTGCGCCCCCTTCTCCTCCCGGCCCGGGATGAGGTGGCTCTCCGGGTGGTGGCGGGACTGCTGCTTGAGCATCTCGGGGAGGAACATCGCTCCCGCCGGAAACTCAACCGGATCAAGAGGATGCTCGGGCTTCCCACGCGCAGGCGCGATTCGCTGCGCGGGCTGCTTGCCGACCAGGACCCCATCGTCGCCGAACGAATCCTGGCCTGGCCCAAGCCCATCGGAGGCCGTCCCATCGGTCAGCCCGTGACCCCTCCGGAGCCTACGCCCGAACCCCCCACGCCGACGGAGGAAACCACGCCGACGGACCACCCGCCCGCACAAAGTCCGCGCGCCTCAACACGGCAGCCATCGCTCTTCGCCGACCAGGAGGATGGCCATGTCGATCATTGAAATCTTTCAGGCCAGAAACCACGCCCCCTTTCCCGCGCGCGAGCCCGGCTACTGGTCTCACCGGCTCCTTCGCCACCTGAAGCTTCCCTCCTCCTTGCCCGGCGACTGGAACGCGCTCGAACCCAGGCAAAGATTCTTTGTGGCACTGCTCGAGGCCTTTTCTCCGCCGGCGAATCTTTTGGGGCTCAAGCATCAATTGCCCGCTTTTCAGCTCGTTGCGCTCGGCACGGTTCCAGAACGACTGCGCCCCACGATCGCGGAACTCCTCGATGACTTTTCCGAGCATGTTCACGACTTCATCCGCCATGAGGCCACCGACGAGGAACGCAAGATCCTCAGCAGCCGCAGGCTGAGGAATCTGACGCATCTGGGAATCTGGAGATTCCACTTCCACTGCGCCCAGGCCGATCCGTTCTGGATTAAACAAATCTTTCTCAGCCACGCCACCCGCGAACTGATCGACACGCAAAGCATCTCCTATCTCCAGGAAAATCGACTGAATCCGCTCTATCGGGCGATCGGTGTCGAGTTGCATTACTGCCTGCGCCGGCGGCTGCGCGACAAGCTCCAACATCACCATCGGGAGAACTGGAACGATCGTCTGGCCCTGATCTACAACGAAAGCCTGCTGTGCGAACGAGCGCTCTTGAGCGCCCATCTGTTTCTGGAAACCCAAGGAGACGAGGATCCGGCCACCCTGAGAAGGAAACTGCAAGACCTTTTCCGACGCTTCGGAAACCTCAAAACGATCGAGCTCGATGCCGCCCGACGGAAAGCCCCCACTCCGCTTGACGGCTGCATCCCGTACCTTGCGCGCGTTCATCACTTCCTGAGTCGCTTTGGCGCCTACCGGCCGACCGGCGCACGGACCAAAAGGCGTCGGCGTTCATGGAGGCCCGGATCGCGACGATACGCCTCTCTGCTTCCGCCGGGCAGTTTTCCCGAAGAGGATGAAGGCTTCGAAGCGGGTATCGAAGCCGACCTCGACGAGGCGATGGAAGTGCTCGCGGGCGTCCCCGACGACCGGTTCGTTAGCGCGAATCTGAGAAGATCCTTCGGGCTCAGGCCCGGGTTGGCCCGGGAAATCGGCGAGTCCGAGGCGGATTACACCGGCCCCGACCACATCGAGATTCCCGCATCCTGGGTGGCCGATCCCTTCCAGCAGAGCCTCAAGCAGCGCGTTCAACGCGAGAGCCTGATTCTTGCGCCCTGCCCGCCGGTGTGGTCGCCACCCGTGCTGATGGTCCAAACCCTGAAGCGCTACATTGAACTGGCGGAACGCGCGCCCGCGCCGGTGCAATGCCTGGCCCTGATGGGGCTTTATACCGGCCTCTCCGTGCGCGATCTGAAAGCCATGCGCGTCGGCATGCCGGCATGGCTCAAGGAAGCATCGGAACAGGGCTTGGCGGCATTGGCTCCTGCGAGGCTCGAGGAAATCCAGCGCAAGCGGGAAGAGGGGCTTGTGTATCTCGACCCCGAAAGCCACAGCTACGCCTATTCCCTGTCGGACGATCAGGTCGCCTATTACGGCGAGCCATCACCGGAGTTTGCCGTAAACTGCCTGCCGGCTTCGTTCGTGGTGCGGATCCTGTTGCCGGCACCGGTGGAGGCAGCGCTTCGGCGCTGGCAGCAATCCGATCCGCGGCACTTCGCGCCGGAACCGGAAGACCCAAAACCATTGTTTGCCCGCAGGCACCTGAATCGATGGACGGAACTGATGGCCGAGGCGGGTCGCCTGGGCACCGAAAACGTCACACCCATCCGCCTGCAGTCGACGTTCCGCTCCCTGTTCGAGGGGCAAATGGGCCTTGGCGCCCTCGATACCGATCTCATCGCCCGGCAGATTCCCGTCCAGCGGCGGGCCCAGCATTTTTACGCGGCCGTGGACCTTTCGCGTCTCAACTCGGCCTATCTCCAGGCCGCGGAGCGCGTGCATCGCACGCTAGCCGGCGCATCCGCGCCTCCGGGAACCGGCCCGGCCAAGGCCGGACCATCTCTTGGTTACGCGGGCTCCCGGATTGTCCCGAAACGGGAGGCGCTGGCGACCTATTTCTCGGAACTCCAGGCCAGCTTCATGCCGGCGCTCGAATCCGGACGACTGGATTCCGCCTCGTGGAATCGGCTGATGCTTTTTCTCTATCGCCTTCTGCAGGCCGGCACCGGCATACGACCGATGCGGGACGGTCTGCCGGGATGGAGCTGCTTCTTTCTGCAACTCGGCTGGATGCACGTGGCGGACAAGGACAATCTGCACTTCTTCGAATCCCGTCTCATTCCCCTTCCCACACTCCCGCATATGTGGCTTGGCTGGCTCCATGCCAATCTCCCACGATCCCTGCTGGCCCTGAATCTCGCAACCTCGAAACTCACGCCCGCAAAGAGCGCCCGGATCTCCGACGACCTCTTCATCCTCGCAACGGACGATGGCCAGGCCAGACCCATGACCATGAAGGATCTTCAAACCATCGAGGAAAATCGCCCGGGAACCAGCCCCTGGACTTGGAAGGCCAACGCCCTGAGGCATTACCTCGTGACCACGCTGGTCAATCAGGGCGTGGACCAGCGGATCATCGACATGATCACGGGCCACAAGCATTTCGGCACCGAGCCTTTCGGCCGATACAGTCTGGCCAAACCATCGGCTCTTGCCGACAGCGCCCGCCTGGCAATCGACCGGCATGTTCTGAAACCCCTGGGGATCCTTCTTCCCCCCGATCGGCCATGAGTTCCCTGCGATCCCGCTGCGTCGCGGCCATCCAGCCCTTTCTGGAGCGATACGAGCGCAAGTGCGAAGAGTTCGACTTGCCGGAATCCAGGAAGCTCTATCGCACGGTCGCCGACGCGCTGCTCAAGGCTCTGCCGGAAACCGACCGGACCCCACCCTACCCCCTCTCCGAACGCCGAATCCGGGAAATCCTGAGCAAGGCCCGGACGCAATGCCCGCAATCGAACCTTCAGGCCACAGAGCTTGCGCTGCACCGCATGCTTCTCATCGGCCAAAGCGAGGGCCTGCTCGAAGGCCGGATGGTGCTTCGCCAGCGCGTTCGGCGCGAGGAGATTCCGATCCACAGCGAACAGGCCTTTGCGCTGCTCGACGATTTCCATCGCATTCGCTGCTGGCTGCTCGACCGGATCCAACGAGTCCCTCGGGAAAGAAAGGAGCTTCCGCAACTGGTGATTGCCTCGCTCATCGCCCTCAATGGGGTGCTGCTTCCGGGCGCCGTGCGAAAAATCGGCGCCTGCCGGATCCACGACCTGCGGGACATTGAGGGCCAGGTCTTTCTGCAGGTGCCCGTCGGCCGGCTCTCATCCCGGGTCCGGCCGAGCATCCAGTATCCGTTGCTTCCCCAGATCCATCGGCTCATCGGTCACCTGAAGGGAAAAAACGACTGGCTCTTCCCTGGCACCTGGACTCCCGACGCCTCCTACGGAAAAGCACACATGACAAGAAGAATGAACCGGTGGCTTATCGGGCTGTGGCACCAGGCCCTGGGCCCCGGCACGCCGGTTCCGGAGAGCTGGAATCTCTCCACCTTCATCATGTGCAGCCGGCTCTACTTTGCCCTGCATCTGCCGCCGGCCGTCGTGGCCCATCTGTGCGGACGATCGACCTATGCAACCTTCGCCCACACCCGACCCGAGACGCACGGCGGCGGAAAAGCCCAGGGACAAACCGTCCCCACGACCTCCCATGCCGCCCGGTCCCCCCAGGACACCCCCGGCGAGCTCGCCGAGGCACAGCTGATGATCGACCACATCGGCGCGCTGCTCCGCGAAATCCCCCCGAAGAGCGGCGGCCGGACGGGGAAACGCCAAATCGCTTGCGCCATTGCCGCATTGGGTTTGCACTTTGATGAGCTCACCGACTCCATGCCCATCATCAGGTATTTGACCCAATGGATCATTAGCGAACTTCTGGACGAACGAAATCATGCCAAGATGGGCCGATTTCAGGCCATGTGGCGCTATATTCCCTCGATGCTGCTCAACGAACTGGGCGGAAACGATCCGGCCGAGCTGGATGCCGACGAATGGCTGCGTCTGGCCGAATATCTGATCCAGGAGAATACGTACTCCGCGGCCACCCGAAGCAAGATCAAACAGCACCTGAGATCGTTTCATGCCTACCTTCGCAAGCAGCGCCCGGGCCAGGTCCCCGCCATCGACTGGCGCCTTGGCGTGCTCCGCGTCGATCAGGAACCAGCCGAAAACATCTTTCCGACTCTGAGCGAATTCGATCGCCTGTATGTCGCCGCCGGCCGCGAGAACCCCAGGGAGGAGGCCGACGTTATCCAGGCCGCTCTCGTGCTGGCTTTTTTCGGGGGTCTGCGAGCCGGCGAAATCACACTGCTGGATCGAATGGACCTGGATGCGACGTCCTGGCATCTGCGTGTCTGGTGGTCGAAAACGCGCAAGGGCCGCAGGCGTGTCCACCTGGGGCTGCTTACCCCGAGATATTATCTCGGACCGGTGGCCCGGTTATACAAGCGTTCCAACATCAAGGAAGCGCCACTGGTCTCCGAGGACGGGAAGACGCGCCTTTCCCCTGATGCGCTGAGCCAGCGCGTGGCGCGGCTGACCGAGAAACACCTTCCCGAAGGTCGCCGGATGTCGCTGCATGCCTTCCGGCACGGCTTCGCTTCCTGGCTGCTGGTGCGGTATTTCGCCTTGATCGAACCGGACCTGATCACAACCCTCGATCCAACAGGACAGCCGTGGATACCCGATGCCGGCCACCGCATCTTTCATCCTTCCGAACAGAAAAAGCTCGTTCGGGTCTTCAACGGCCGCGTGGCCGGTGAGCGCTACGCGCAGGATCCGACGTCGTTCATCAGCAAGCCGGAGCACTTCGCGATGATCTCCCGAATGATCGGGCATGCGACGCGCGACACCACGGCCCGGACCTACATCCACTCGATGCCGTGGATTTCACGATACTACCTTCACAGGCTGTCCGCTCAGAGCGGTCGATATACGTGACACCCCAAGCGAAGATCGCTACAAAACAGGAACCCGATCAGATCAATCTCGCGCGCGAAGACGAATAGAACCTCCACCTTAATTCAACCGCCCTCATCCCGACCGGCATGTCGAACAAGGCCATGGGTCAGGCAATGGCCCAGTCCTCGCACAAGACTTTCGTCTGTTCCAGCACAAGCTCCGTGGCTTGCTCCCGCTTGTCGGGCGGGTAGCCATATCTTCGCAAGATGCGCTTGACCAGCACGCGCAACTGGGCGCGCGCGTTCTCCCGCTTGCTCCAGTCCACGGTGACGTTCTTGCGCACGCGCTCCACAAGCTCGTGCGCGATCTTCCTCAGCGTTTCATCGCCCAGAACCTGCACCGCGCTGTCGTTGGCGGCCAAAGCGTCGTAAAAGGCCGCCTCATCCTCGGTAAGCCCCAGCTTCTCCCCCCGGCGCTCGGCCTCCCGCATCCGTTTGGCGATGGCGATGAGTTCCTCGATCACCTGCGCAGCCTCGATGGCCCGGTTGTGGTACCTGTTCAGGGCTTGTTCGAGCAACTCCGAGAAGGCCCGCGACTGCACCACGTTCTTTTTCAGTCGCACCCGGATCTCGTCCCGGATGAGCTTTCTCAGGGTTTCCACGGCGAGGTTCTTGTGAGGCAGCGCGCGCACCTCGGCGAGAAATTCATCGGATAGGATAGAGATGTCGGGTTTCTTAAGCCCCGCCGCCGCAAAGATGTCCACCACCTCCCGGCCCGAGACCGCCCGCGAAACAAGCTGCCGCACGGCAGCCTCCACCTCCTCCGGTGTGTGCTCGGCGGAACTCACCGTGGCCTTGATCAGCGAGGTGCGGACCTCCTGGAAAAGCCCCACTTCGTCACGGATGATCAACGCCTCCTCATGCGGCACGGCCAAGGCGAATGCCTTCGAGAGCGCCGCCACGGCTTCAAGATAGCGCTTCTTGCCGTCTTCTTGTGCCAGGATGAAGTCCATGGCCTCGGCGATGCCGTGCAACCGGGCCTGTGGATCGGCGGCAAGCAGCCGCTTGTAATCGAACCCGTGCAGGATGCCGCAGACCACCTCGTACTTTTCCTTCATCACCGCGACCGCCTCGGCCTGGTCGATGGCAGCCTTGCCGCGCCCGCCGCTTTCGGCATAGACGGCCAACGCGCGCTTCAACGAATCGGCGATGCCGATGTAGTCCACGACCAATCCGCCCGGCTTGTCGCGAAACACCCGATTCACGCGTGCGATGGCCTGCATCAGGTTGTGGCCGCTCATCGGCTTGTCGATGTACATCGTATGAAGGGGCGGCGCATCGAATCCGGTGAGCCACATGTCGCGAACAATCACCAACTCGAGTTCATCGTCCGGATCCTTGAAGCGCCGGGCGAGGAAATCGCGCGCCGCCTTGCTACGGATGTGGGGCTGCCACTCGGGCGGATCCGAGGCCGAGCCCGTCATCACAACCTTGATTCTTCCCCTGGCGTCATCGTCGCTGTGCCATTCGGGCCGAAGCGCCGTGATAGCCTTGTACATCTCCACGCAGATGCGACGGCTCATGCACACAATCATCCCCTTGCCCAGCATCGCTTCGCGCCGCCGCTCCCAGTGGGCCACCAGATCTTCCGCAACGAGGCGGATGCGCCTTTCGGCGCCCACCAGGGCTTCCAAAGAGGCCCACTTGCTCTTCATCCGCTCGCGCCGGAGTGCATCCTCCTCGGCCTCGGTGATCTCCTCGAACGCCTCGTCCAGCCGCGGCTTGGCCGTTTCATCCAGTTCGATTCTCGCCAGGCGGCTCTCGTAGAAGATCGGCACGGTGGCGCCGTCCTCCACCGCTCGCTGGATGTCGTAGATGGAGAT
>CAYNLY010000056.1:0-8926 GCA_964398225.1 uncultured Zetaproteobacteria bacterium | reverse complement strand
CGTTCTTCAACGGTTATCGTCCGCAGTTCTATTTCCGGACGACGGACGTGACGGGTACGGTGAAGTTGCCTGAGGGCACGGAGATGGTGATGCCTGGCGACAACGTGTCGATGGAAGTGGAGCTGATCACGCCGATCGCGATGGACAAGGAGCTTCGCTTCGCGATCCGCGAGGGCGGCCGCACCGTCGGCGCAGGCGTCGTCACCGAGATCATCGAGTAAGCAGCAAGACCGCGTCGGGCGGCGGCGGGTACATCCCGCTGCCGCTTTGGCGTCACTGGAGACTGGAAGATGCGTGAACTGTTGGCTTTGGCGTGCGAGGAATGCAAGCGCCGGAACTACACGACGGACAAGAACCGGCGGACGACGACCGACAAGCTGGTGCTGAAGAAGTACTGCCGATTCTGCCGCAAGCATACCCCGCACCGGGAGACGAAGATTTCCTGATGCCCGTAGGCCAGTAGCTCAATTGGTAGAGCACCGGTCTCCAAAACCGGTGGTTGGGGGTTCGAGTCCCTCCTGGCCTGCCATTCACGAGGCAACGGACGATTTGAGGAGCCGGAAATGAGTCGATTGGCGCAGGCGCGCAAGTTCATCAACGAGGTGCGGATCGAGGCCCGGAAGACGACCTGGCCCGAATACCGCGAAACGCTGCAGGCCACGCTGATGGTCGTGCTGATGGTGATCTTCGTCGCGCTGTTTCTGTGGCTCGTCGACTCGGTGCTCAGCTGGCTCGTGCAGAAGGTGATCTGATGGCGAAGCGGTGGTATGTGGTGCAGGTCTTCTCCGGCCAGGAGGACAAGGTCGCGAAGATGCTGCGGGAGAACGCCGAGCGGGCGGGGCTTGCGGACAAGTTCGGCGAGATCCTCGTTCCGCGCGAGGACGTGGTCGAGCTCAAGGGCGGCCAGAAGGTGACGACGAGCCGCAAGTTCTTCCCCGGCTACATCCTCGTCGAGATGGAGATGAACGACGAAACCTGGCATGTGGTCAAGAACACCCGCCAGGTCACCGGGTTCCTCGGCAGCGGCAACAAGCCCATCCCGATGCGGGAAAGCGAGGTGGAGGCGATCCGCCGGCAGATCGAGGAGGGCGTGGAGCGGCCGAAGCCGAAGGTGCTGTTCGACGTCGGCGACGCCGTCCGGGTCATCGACGGCCCGTTCGCTTCGTTCAACGGCGTCGTCGAGGAAGTGGATGCCGAGAAGGGCAAGCTGAAGGTCAGCGTGTCCATTTTCGGCCGGCCCACTCCGGTCGAGCTGGACTTCGTCCAGGTCGAGAAGAGTTAGGGCCACCCCCTCCGCAGGGAAGCGGAGGGCCGACCGCAGGGTGCGGGAGCGGGCCGCAAGGTCCGCGTAAAAAGGCGGAAGGCGGGATGCCGGAAGCCGGAATGGAGAACAGGAAAGCATGGCCAAGAAACTGGACAAGATCGTCAAGTTGCAGGTCCCGGCCGGCGCGGCCAATCCGGCCCCGCCCGTGGGACCGGCGCTGGGTCAGGCCGGCGTGAACATCATGGAGTTCTGCAAGGCCTTCAACGCCAAGACCCAGGACATGGAAAAGGGGCTGCCGCTGCCGGTGGTCATTTCGGTCTATCAGGACCGCTCCTTTGATTTCGTCATCAAGACGCCTCCGGCCTCGGTGCTGCTGAAGAAGGCGGCGGGCATCGACAAGGGAAGCGCCGAGCCGAACAAGAAGAAGGTCGGCAAGGTGACCCGCGATCAGATCCGCGAGATCGCCGAGACGAAGATGCCCGACCTGAACTGCTACGACATCGAGGCTGCGATGCGCATCGTCGAGGGCACGGCCCGGTCGATGGGCATCGAGGTCGAAGGCTGAGGAGGCGGAAGATGGCAAGACTGAGCAAGCGCATGAAGGCCGCCCGCGAGGTGGCGCCGAAAGAGCCCGTCCGCCTCGAGGAGGCGGTGAAGGCCGTGCTCGCGCAGCCGGCGGCGAAGTTTGACGAATCGATCGACGTGGCCATCAAGCTGGGCGTGGATCCGAGGCATGCGGATCAGATGGTCCGAGGCTCGATCAGCCTGCCGCACGGCACCGGCAAGACCGTGCGTGTCGCGGTGTTCGCGAAGGGGCCGAAGGCCGAGGAGGCGAAGGAGGCCGGCGCGGACATCGTCGGCGCCGAGGATCTGGTCGAGAAGGTCCAGAACGGCTTCCTCGACTTCGACCGCGTCGTCGCCACGCCGGACATGATGGCGCAGGTGGGCCGGCTGGGCCGCATTCTCGGTCCGCGCGGCCTGATGCCCAATCCGAAGCTGGGCACGGTGACGATGGACGTGGCCAAGGCCGTCAAGGCGATCAAGGCCGGCCAGATCGAGGTGCGGGTGGACAAGGCGGGCGTGATTCACGCGCCGGTCGGCCGCCGCAGCTTCGAGCCCGAGAAGCTGGTCGAGAACATTCAGGCGCTGATCGCGGAGCTGAACCGGATGAAGCCGGCGGCCGCGAAAGGGCGCTACATGCAGAAGGTGTCGATTTCCTCCACGATGGGCGCGGGCGTCCGCGTGGACGAAACGACGCTGTAACGGAATCCGGCGCCCGGGAAAAGCCGGGGGCCGGCCAGGCCGATCACGGGCGCATGCCCGGGCGGCCGACGACCCGTCCAAGACTGCAGGAGCGCACTTGCGCTTAATCGGTTCGCCGTCCTGCATAGATGGGTGCAAGCTCACTTGCGCGGGTCGAAATCAAGCAAGGGGGTAGAAGTGAACCGAGAAGGCAAGCAACGCATCGTCGAGCAGTTGCACGCCGCTTGGTCCGAGTCCTCCGCCGGGATCGTGACGCATTACCGCGGTCTTACCGTGGCCGAGATGGGTGACCTGCGCACTCGTCTGCACAAGGCCAATGTGTCCTTCCAGGTCGTCAAGAACACCTTGGCGCGCCGTGCGGCGGAAGGCACGGACTTCAAGGCGGCCGAGGAGCTGTTCACCGGTCCGGTCGCGATCGCATACGGCACCGATCCGGTGGCGATGGCCAAGGCGATTGCCGACTTTGCGAAGGAACACGAGGCCCTGGAGATCCGGGGTGGCGTGCTCGATGGCAAGTTCATGGACGCCGACAGCGTCAAGCGGCTTGCCAGCCTGCCGTCGCGCGAGGAACTGCTGGCCAAGATGCTGGGCAGCATGCAGTCGCCGATCAGCGGGTTCGTGCGCACGCTGGCCGAGGTGCCGGGCTCGTTTGTTCGCGTGCTCGCGGCCATTCGCGACCAGAAGCAGGCCGCATAAGTCACATCCAACCACATTCAAACCAACGCAAGAGGAGCAAGAAAGAAAATGGCAAAAGCACTGACTCAGGAACAACTGATCGAAGCGATCGAGAACATGACCGTTCTGGAGCTGTCCGAGCTCGTCAAGGCGCTCGAGGACAAGTTCGGCGTGTCCGCGGCCGCACCGGTGGCCGTGGCGGCGGCGCCGGGCGCTGCGGGCGGCGAGGCCGCGGCCGAGGAGAAGACGGAGTTCGACGTCGTGCTGGCGAGCGCCGGCGACAAGAAGATCCAGGTCATCAAGGCCGTGCGCGAGATCACCGGCCTGGGCCTCAAGGAGGCCAAGGACCTGGTCGAGAGCGCGCCGAAGGCCGTCAAGGAAGGCGTGGCCAAGGAAGAGGCCGAGGAGCTGAAGAAGAAGCTGGAAGAGGCTGGCGCGACCGTCGAGCTGAAGTAATCGGTTCGCGATTGCGCACTTGTCGCATTCCAGACATCCAGGGTTCGTTCCCCGGCGGCAATCCGGCCGCCGGGGCGTGCCCTTTTCGCATTTGACACATCAACCGTTCGTCGACCGAGGGCAACATGGCTAAGCACGCGATCACCAAACGCATCCGCAAGAACTACGGCAGCATCGAGGCACCGCTTCCGATGCCGAACATGCTGCAGATCCAGACCGAGTCCTACCGGGACTTCATCGGCTCGGGCGAGGACATCGGTTCCTCGCGGCTGGCCGAGGTGTTCGGAAACACCTTCCCGATCCGCGACTACGGCGGTCACGCCGAGCTGGAGTTTCTCGGGCTCGAGTACAGCCCGCCCCGCTACGACGAGGAGGAATGCCGCCGGCGCGACCTGACCTATGCGCTTCCGGTCAAGGTCAAGCTGCGGCTGAAGATCTACGAGACCGAGGAGGGCCGGAAGCGCTCGCGCAAGGTCAAGGAGGTCCGCGACCAGTCGGTGTACATGGGCGAGATCCCGATGATGACCGAGCACGGCTCGTTCATCATCAACGGCACCGAGCGCGTGATCGTTTCGCAGATGCACCGCTCGCCCGGCGTGTTCTTCGGCCATGACTCGGGCAAGACCCACGCCTCGGGCAAGTTCCTGTTCAACGCGCGCCTGATCCCCTACCGCGGCTCGTGGCTCGACTTCGAGTTCGACGCCCGCGACAAGGTGCACTTCCGCATCGACCTGCGCCGGAAGATGCCGGTCGGCATCCTGCTCAAGGCGCTGGGGCTTTCGACCCAGGAGATCCTGGACCGCTTCTACAAGCGCCGGACCTACCGGTTCACCGACCAGGGCATCCAGGTGCGCTTCGATCCCGAAACCTTCCTCGGCACCCGCGCGATGACGACGGTCAAGGTGGGCAACAAGCGCATCGTCGCCGAGGGCAAGAAATTCACGAAGCTGGCCATCAAGCGTCTGGTCGAGGCGGGTGTGGAGTGGCTCGACGTGCCGCTTGAGGCCGTCGTCGGCGAGGTGCTGGCCGAGCCGGTCGTGATCGAGGGCGGCGAGATCCTGTTCGATCACAACACCGAGCTCACCGAGGATGCGATCGCCGGCCTGCAGGCGGCGGGTGTTGAGCAGTTCGACTGCCTGCTGATCGATTCCGGCGTCCGCGGCCCGTGGCTTGCCGATACGCTGCGGCTCGATCAGGTGCAGTCCAAGGAGGAGGCGCAGGTCGAGATCTACCGGATGATGCGGCCCGGCGAGCCGCCGACGGTGGAAACGGCCAAGGCGCTGTTCGAGTCGCTGTTCTTCGATCCGGCCCGCTACGACCTGTCCCGTGTCGGCCGGATGAAGCTGAACAGCCGGCTCGGCATTTCCGACGAGGAGGTGCCGCTCGATCAGGGCACGCTGCGCATCGAGGACATTCTGCTGACGCTGGACACGCTGCTGAGCCTTCGCGACGGCATCGGCGAGGTGGACGACATCGACCACCTCGGCAACCGCCGCCTGCGCTCGGTCGGCGAGCTTCTGGAAAACCAGATCCGCACGGGGCTGGTGCGGATGGAGCGCGCGATCCGCGAGCGCCTGAGCTCGTCGGATCTTTCCGAGGTGATGCCCTCGGATCTGGTCAACGCGAAGCCGCTCATTGCCGCGGTCAAGGAGTTCTTCGGCTCCTCGCAGCTGTCGCAGTTCATGGACCAGACCAACCCGCTTTCCGAGGTCACGCACAAGCGGCGGCTTTCGGCGCTGGGCCCCGGGGGGCTGTCGCGCGAGCGCGCGGGCTTCGAGGTGCGCGACGTGCACCCGACCCACTACGGCCGCCTGTGTCCGATCGAGACGCCGGAAGGTCCGAACATCGGCCTGATCAACTCGCTGGCGACCTATGCGCGCGTCAACGAGTTCGGCTTCATCGAAACGCCCTACCGCAAGGTCGTCGACGGGCGCGTGACCGACGAGGTCGAGTACCTGTCGGCGATCGACGAGGCGGGCCATGTGATCGCGCAGGCGAACGCGAAGGTGGACGACAAGGGCCGCTTCGTCGCCAAGCTCGTTCAGTGCCGGAAGAACGGCGAGTTCATCATGGCCGAGCCTGCCGAAATCGATTACATGGACGTCTCGCCGAGCCAGGTCGTGTCGGTTTCGGCCGGTCTGATTCCGTTCCTCGAGCACGACGACGCGAACCGCGCGCTGATGGGCTCGAACATGCAGCGTCAGGCCGTGCCGCTGATCCGGACCGAGAAGCCGCTGGTCGGCACGGGCCTGGAAGCGCCGACCGCGCGGGATTCGGGCGTCACCGTGATCGCCCGCCGCGGCGGCGTCGTCGAGGGCGTCGATGCCTCCCGAATCGTCGTCCGCGTCGACGAGAGCGAGCAGAAGCCGGGCGAGCCGGGCGTGGACATCTACCACCTGTTCAAGTACCGCCGCTCGAACCAGAACACCTGCTTCAACCAGCGGCCGCTGGTCAAGGTCGGCGACCGGGTCGAGCGCGGCGAGATCATCGCCGACGGTCCGTCCACCGATCAGGGCGAGCTTGCGCTCGGTCGCAACGTGCTGGTCGCGCTGATGCCCTGGCGCGGCTACAACTTCGAGGACGCGATCGTGATCTCCGAGAAGCTCGTGCGCGAGGACGTCTACACCTCGATCCACATCGAGGAGTTCGAGTGCGTCGCGCGCGACACGAAGCTCGGACCCGAGGAAATCACGCGCGACATCCCGAACGTCGGCGAGGAGGCGCTCCGGCATCTGGACGAGTCCGGCATCGCCTACATCGGCGCCGAGGTCAAGCCCGGCGACATCCTCGTCGGCAAGATCACGCCGAAGGGCGAGCAGCAGATTTCGCCGGAGGAAAAGCTTCTGCGCGCGATCTTCGGCGAAAAGGCGCACGACGTGCGCGACACCTCCCTCCGGGTCAAGCCCGGCGAGGAGGGCGTCGTCGTCGACGTGCAGGTCTTCACCCGCCGCGGCGAGGAGAAGGACGCGCGCGCGAAGGCGATCGAGGAGGCCGAGATCGAGCGGCTCTATGCCGACAAGGAGGATGAGCGCCGGATCCTCGAGGCCAATGCGGCCGCGCGCCTGAAGCAGCTCCTGGTCGGCCAGAAGGCCGCGAAGTTCAAGGGGCTGAAGAAGGGCGCCGAGATCAAGGCCGAGCATGTCGAGGCGCTGAGCCTGCGCGATCTGGCCGGCGTGTCGGTGGCCGACGACGCGGTGAACGAAAAGATCGCCGAGATCCTCGAGTCGCTCGACAAGGAGCGGGCGCGCCTTGAGTCCCGCTTCGAGGAGAAGGTCGCCAAGGTCCGCGAGGGCTCGGAGCTCAAGCCCGGCGAAATCAAGATCGTCAAGGTCTTCGTCGCGGTCAAGCGCAAGCTGCAGCCGGGCGACAAGATGGCGGGCCGCCACGGAAACAAGGGCGTGATCTCGATCATCGTGCCCGAGGAGGACATGCCGTTCACCGAGGACGGCACCCCCGTGGACATCTGCCTGAATCCGCTCGGCGTGCCGAGCCGGATGAACATCGGCCAGATCTTCGAGGTGCACATGGGCTGGGCGGCCGCCCAGCTGGGTCGGCGCATCGATGAGATGCTGAAGGCGGGCGCGAAGGCCGACGAGCTGCGCAAGTTCCTCGTCGAGATCTACGCCGAGGACGAGGCGGCCGCCAAGCGCATCCGCGGCATGAAGGCGGACGAGCTCCGGGAGCTCGCCGAGCAGCTGACCGACGGCGTGCCGGTCGCAAGCCCCGTGTTCGACGGCGCGAGCGAAGAGCAGATCCGCCGGATGCTGAAGCTTGCCGGCCTGCCGGAGACCGGCCAGACGACGCTCTACGACGGGCGCACCGGCGAGCCGTTCGACCGGCCGGTCACGATCGGCCAGATGTACATGCTCAAGCTGCACCATCTGGTGGACGAGAAGATCCATGCCCGTTCGACCGGTCCGTACTCGCTCGTGACCCAGCAGCCGCTGGGCGGCAAGGCCCAGTTCGGCGGCCAGCGCTTCGGCGAGATGGAGGTCTGGGCGCTCGAGGCCTACGGCGCGGCCTACACCCTGCAGGAGATGCTGACCGTGAAGTCGGACGACGTGCAGGGCCGGACCAAGCTGTACGAGTCCATCGTGCGCGGCGACATGGCCTTCAAGGCGGGCATCCCCGAGTCGTTCAACGTGCTCGCCAAGGAGCTCAACGCGCTGGCGATCGACCTCGAGATGGTCAAGAAGCCGACCGAGACGGAAGGAGAATAAGCCATGCAAGAACTGCTGAAGATGTTCCAGAAGCCCAGCAGCATCGAGGACTTCGATGGCCTGCGGGTCGGCCTGGCAAGCCCCGAGAAGATCCGCTCCTGGTCCTACGGCGAGGTCAAGAAGCCGGAGACGATCAACTACCGGACCTTCAAGCCCGAGCGCGACGGCCTGTTCTGCGCCAAGATCTTCGGGCCGATCAAGGACTACGAGTGCCTGTGCGGCAAGTACAAGCGGCTCAAGCACCGCGGCGTGGTCTGCGAGAAGTGCTCGGTCGAGGTGATCCAGTCGAAGGTGCGGCGCGAGCGCATGGGCCACATTGAGCTCGCCGCGCCGGTCGCGCACATCTGGTTCCTGAAGAGCCTGCCGTCGCGGATCGGCCTGCTGCTCGACAAGACGCTGAAGGAGCTCGAGCGCATCCTGTACTTCGAGTCCTACGTCGTGCTCGATCCGGGTCTGACCGCGCTTGAGCAGTACCAGATCCTCACCGAGGAGGAGTACCTCGAGGCGTTCGAGGAGTACGGCGAGGAGTTCCGCGCCGGTATGGGCGCGGAGGCGCTGCGCGAAATGCTGCGCACGATCGACCTCGAGGAGGAGCGCAGGAGCCTGCGCGCCCAGATCGAGGCGACGCGTTCGGCGACGAAGATCACAAAGCTGACCAAGCGTTTGCAGACGATCGAGGCCATGATCCAGTCCGGCAACCGTCCGGAATGGATGATCCTCGACGTGATTCCCGTGCTGCCGCCGGAGCTGCGTCCGCTCGTTCCGCTCGACGGCGGACGCTTCGCGACCTCGGATCTGAACGACCTGTACCGGCGCGTGATCAACCGCAACAACCGGCTGAAGCGGCTGCTCGAGCTCAACGCGCCCGAGATCATCACCCGCAACGAGAAGCGGATGCTTCAGGAGGCGGTGGACGCGCTGTTCGACAACGCGCGGCGCAGCAAGCCGATCACCGGCAACAACCGCCGGCCGCTGAAATCGCTGTCCGATCTGATCAAGGGCAAGCAGGGCCGCTTCCGGCAGAACCTGCTCGGCAAGCGCGTGGATT
>CAYNLY010000055.1:0-9280 GCA_964398225.1 uncultured Zetaproteobacteria bacterium | reverse complement strand
AAAATCAAGGAGTTATGGTCATTTTAGGTCGAAGATCGGGCTTCTTCGAAATATCCTCCGGAGCCGAAGGTCAGAGGTTCGAATCCTCTACCGCGCGCCATTTTTCCGCCGCCCACCGGCCCCGTCAGGGGACTGGGATGGTTCGGGAAGGCGGTCACGGTCATTCACTGGTCCAGTCGGCCGTTTCCACCTTGGGAATCTTGCGGCGGGCAGCTGGTGTTTTCCGGTCGTTTCAGCGTTTGTTCGTGGCGCATACCGCGGCGGGGTAGTGCTCCGATGCCTTTGCATCGTTCCACCAACCGTCCGGGTTTCCTGCTCTCGCCAGTTCGATCGCCGCGAAATTTTCAGACCTTCCTCCATTGGGCTCGCCGGTGCCGGGGCCGAAGTTGAGAAAATCCACGGGGCTTTGGTCTTCCCATGTCCAGTGACCTTCCTCTGCATCGTCGCTGAGCCCGATCCATGCGCCATGCCAGGTTCCTTCGGGCCAGGATATGCGTCGCAGGAGAGAGACCACCTCACGGTTTTCCGCTGCCGAATGGATTGAGGCAATGCGCATTCCCTTCGAACGGCAGGTCTGCACGGCCTCATGCCAGGTGATCGGCGCGGGGAAAGGGATCACCGCAAACTTTCGAGGCTCGGGCTTTTCCGGCGCGAGTCCGGTTTCATCGGGGGTGGCTGGGGCAGCGGGATGCCCGCCCGGATTCGGGTGCTCTGGCCGCGCAGGCTTGGGTCTGGTGACGGGGATCGTGGCCACTTCCTGAACGAAGAATCGCCCGGGTTCATTGACGTCGAAGCGCTGCACACCATAGGTCCCCAAGTCCACCTCGAAAATGATGCTGCAGCAGTGGATCCCTCGCAGCACTTTTCCGTCCAGCAGGTGGAACTCGAGCATTTTGCGGCCGCGCATCTTCCGGTCGAGCACGCGAATCCGGAAGGTTTTATCAAGCGGAATCGTGGCCATGAACCCGATTTCCGATTCGATATCCACCTGCCCGGGAAATCGCACAATCCGGCCGGTGAAGCGACTGCCGTCCGTCTTCAGGATATGGATCGGTCCGCCTTCCCGGAAACCCGACGCATCTGCGGCCAACGACGCATGAGGCATAAACCACAGCGCAAGGCTTGCGAAGATGATGCTTGCCGCTATGCGGCTGCCCGTGAATTGGTGCATATCTGGCCTGTAATCCATCGCGTTCTCCTTGGCTGTCGTGCGTTCCATTCCGATTGTAGAAGCTCCGGATTCGTGTTCAACGATGCCGGCGCTAGCTTTCGCGGATGGCGCATGCGTCCGAATCGCCGGCTCCGGCCTTCCCCGAGGCGTTCGTTGAACGGCTGATCGAGATTTTCGGCGAGCCTGAGGCCCGGCTCATGCTTGCCCGGATGGCCGATCCCGCAAGATTTGGCGTGCGCATCAACACGCTGCGCATCGGGCGGGAGGAGATGCTCCGCAGGCTTCGCGACGCGGGCTTCGAGTGCGTGGCGCTTCCGGGTTTCGACGACGGCCTCGTGCTGCCCGTGAGCCAGCGCGCCGCGCTGCTGGAGCGCCCAGAGGTTGCTGAGGGGCTGCTCTATCCGCAAGGAATCGCAAGCCAGCTGGCAACGCACGTGCTGGACCCAAAGCCCGGGGACGCCGTGCTCGATCTGTGCGCCGCTCCGGGCGGCAAGACCGGACACATCTGGCAGCGCATGCTGGGCACAGGGAGGCTTCTGGCGATCGAGGCGGTGCCGAAGCGGCTGCACAAGCTGCGTGGCACGCTGGCCCGGCTGGGGTGTTCCGGCGTCGAAACCCGCTGCATGGACGGGCGCGTTGCCGCGCGGCGCTGGCCGGAGGCGTTCGACCGCGTGATGCTCGACGCCCCGTGCTCGAGCGAGGCGCGGTTCGATCCGGCAAGGCCCGAAACGATGCGCTACTGGAGCCTCAGGAAGATCCGCGAGATGCGTCACAAGCAGCGCGGTCTGATCCGGGCGGCGCTGGCTGCGCTGAAGCCCGGGGGCGTGCTCGTCTATGCGACCTGCTCGTTTGCGCCCGAAGAAAACGAATCGGTCATCGACGATGCCCTGCGCAGGTTCGGCGAGCGGATCGCCGTCGAGCCGGTCGAGCTTCCGGCCTGGGTCCGGGCCGTGCCCGCGCGCTCCGAATGGCGGGGGCGGAGCTTCGATCCCGCGGTCGTTCGCGCCGTGCGCCTTCTGCCGTCCGAGATGCACGGCGGCTTCTTTCTGTGCCGCATCCGCCGGCTGGCTTGACATATTAGAATATAATGATACAGTTGCGGCATGCAGGCGATTCCCGAGGAAAAGATCCGGCTGGCAAGCGAAGGGCTGCGCGCGATCGCGCACGAGCTGCGGCTTGCGGTGCTCTGCCTGCTTCTGGAGCGGCCGATGTGCGTGCGCGAGCTGATGGAGGCGACGGGGGCATCCCAGTCGAACCTCTCGCAGCACCTGATGCGGATGCGGATGATGGGAATCCTCGAAAGCGAGAAGCAGGGCCAGCATGTGTTCTACCGCCTGGCCAACCCGGCGTTTGCCGAGCTGGTCAAGGCGCTTCAGCGCATCTACTGCCCCGAGATGTGCGCGCCCTGACCGGCGGGCAAATTTTTTTCGGCATATATATTAGAAAATAAGAATAAAATGGAGGGTAGATTGAGCAGAGTCGAACGCTTCGTCGCCGCCGTCGAACGGCACCGCCGCTGGGTGTATGCCGCGCTTGCGCTGCTTGTCGTCGTGGCCGGCATTCAGTTCCCGAAGATCCACATCGACACCGATCCGGAAAACATGCTGCCCGCCGACGAGCCGGTGCGGGTTGCGCATCACCAGCTGAAGAAGGACTTCAAGCTGTCGGACATGATCGCGGTCGGCGTCGTGAACGAAACCGACCCGCACGGGGTCTGGACGCCGGAGACGCTCCGGCACGTCTGGGAGATCGCGCGTCGCATCCGGCAGATCGATGGCGTGATCGCGGTGGACCTGATGAGCCTTGCGACGTCCGACACGATCGAATCGGGCGGCGGGCTTCTGGACATTCACACGATCATGCCCAAACCGCCAGCCACGCAGGAACAGGCCGACCGGCTGCGCGCGCAGGTACTCGGCAATCCGCTGCTCGTGGAAAAGCTCGCCAGCGGCGACGGCCAGGGCCTGGGCATCTACGTGCCGATCAAGGAGAAGATGATCTCCTATCGGGTGTCGCAGGAGATTCGCGACATCATCCGCGAGGTGGCCGGCGAGCATCCGGCCGAGCAGTACCACATCGCGGGGCTTCCCGTGGCCGAGGACACCTTCGGGCACGACATGTTCCTGCAGATGGCGATTTCCGCTCCGCTGGCCGGTCTCGTGCTGATGATCATGCTCTGGTGGTTCTTCCGCCACTGGGCGTTCGTCGCCGGCCCCATGATGGTGGCGATGGTCGCCGTGATCGTGACGATGGGGGCACTCATCGGCATGGGATTCACCGTGCACATCATGAGCTCGATGATCCCGATCTTCCTGATGCCGATCGCGGTCGTGAACTCGGTGCACATCCTCTCGCACTTCTTCGACCACTATCAGCGGCTGTGCCACTGCACGCGCACGCTGAATCAGGTGATCGGCGATCTGTTCAAGCCGATGCTCTACACGACGCTGACGACGGTGGCCGGCTTCGGGTCGCTCGCGCTCACGCCGATCCCGCCGGTGCAGATCTTCGGCTTGTACGTCGCCTTCGGCGTGCTGCTTTCCTGGGCCGTGACGATCGTGCTGCTTCCGGCGTTCCTTGTGAGTCTTGGAGATGAGCGGCTCGGCCGGATCGTGAAGAACCTGAAGCCCGCCGAGGAAAGCGCGCTGGGCAACTGGCTGCCGGCCGTGGGCCGCTTTGCCTCCGCACGCGCAGGCCTCGTGGGCCTCGCCTTCGCCGGACTGTTCGCGCTCAGCTTCTGGGGCATGAGCAAAATCGTGATCAACGACAACCCAGTGAACTGGTTCAAGCAGGGCGAGCCCGTGCGCGTGGCCGATCAGGTGATGAACCGTCATTTCGCCGGCACCTACAGCGTTTTCCTGCGCTTCGACGGGGCGCCCGAGGTGATGAAGAAGCCCGAGGTTGCGCGCTGGATCGCGGATCTGCAGGCGGCGCTTGAGGCCGATGCGAGCGTCGGCAAGACGACGAGCTACGTGGATCTCGTCAAGCGCGTGAACTGGGCGATGCACGATGCCAATGATGACTATTTCCGGGTGCCGGAGCGGCAGGACGAGGTCGCGCAGTATCTGTTCCTGTTCGGCATGAGCGGCAACCCGCGCGATCTGGACCACTTCCTCGACTATGAGGCAAAAAGCGCGAACGTCTGGCTGCAGCTGACCAGCGGCGACAACCAGAACATGAACCGCGTCTGGACCGTGGCCGAGGACTGGATGCGCGCGCATCCCGCGCCGGAAGACCTCACGCACACCTGGGCGGGACTGACCTACATCAACAAGGTCTGGCAGGACAAGATGGTCTCCGGAATGATGGACGCGCTGCTGGGATCCTACGTCGTCGTGTTCATCCTGATGCTCGTGCTCTTCCGCTCGGTCGTCTGGGCGGTGGTCTCGATGCTGCCGCTTTCGTTCACGATCGCGTTCTCCTACGGCGTGATCGGCCTGATCGGCAAGAGCTACGACATGCCGGTGGCCGTGCTTTCGTCGCTGGCGCTCGGGCTTTCGGTGGACTTCGCGATCCACTTCATCGAGCGCTACCGCGAGGAGCGCGCAAGGCTCGGTTCGCTCGATGCCGCGCTCGCCGCGATCTTCGGCGAAACCGGGCGCGCAATCGCGAAGAACGCGCTCGTCGTCTCGATCGGCTTTACCCCGCTGCTGTTCGCCCCGCTCGTTCCCTACGTGACCGTGGGCGTGCTGCTGGCCTCGATCATGGCCCTTTCCTGGGTGGCCACGATGCTGCTGTTGCCGGCGCTCATCCGGGGATTCCGGCTGGGCGAGAAGAGGGCATGAATCCCGAACCAAGGAGGAAAACGATGAAACGACTGATGCTTACGATCATGATGACGGCCGCGGCCTCGACCGTATGGGCCGCGGATGCCGCGAAAATCATGGAGCAGGCGCACCTGGCCGTCTATTACGCCGGCGACGACGGCAAGGCGCATGTGCACATGGAGATCGTGAATCCGGACGGCGGCAAGCGCATCCGCGAGTTCACGATCCTGCGCAAGGACGTCGCCGAGGGCGGCGAGCAGAAGTTCTTCGTGCTGTTCAAGAAGCCGGCCGATGTGCGCGGCATGACCTTCATGGTCGACAAGCACCCGCTCGGCGACGACGACCGCTGGCTGTTCATTCCGGCGATCCGGATGATCAAGCGGATCGCGCCGGGCGATGCGCGCACGGCCTTCGTGGGCTCGGACTACACCTACGAGGACATCTCCGGCCGGCATCCGAGCAAGGACAACTCGGAGCTCGTTGGCGAGGAGGAGCTGAACGGGCGCAAGGCCTGGGTGATCAAGAACACCCCGAAACAGCCGCAGCGCGACTATGCCTGGCGCAAGACCTGGGTGGATCAGGAAACGAAGCTCGTGCTGCGCGAAAGCTACTTCGACGCCTCCGGCCAGGAGGTCAAGCGCTTCACGATGACCAAATGGCAGCAGGTGGACGGCTTCTGGATCGGCATGGCCGGAAAGATGGAGAACCTGGCCACGCCGCACTACACGACGGTCGAGTTCACCGATGTGAAGCTGAACATCGGCGTGCCGGATTCGCTGTTCTCCGAGCGCAGCCTGCGCAATCCGCCGAAGCGGTGGGTGAAATGAGGACGCTGTTCCGGCTTGCCGCGGGGCTTGCGCTTCTCGCGCTGACGGCGGGCGCGGCGCCGGCGATGGAGCTTGAGCTGCACGGCTTCGTGCAGCCCGCGGTCAGCCTGCGCGTAAGCAGCCACCGGCTGCCCGCGGGCGCCAATGCGGGCGATCGCTACAACTGGCTCGTCTCCGAGGAGCGCGTGCGCCTCGAGCTTTCCGGGGATTCGGACGACGGCTCCGTCGGTGTACTTGCCAAGATCGACGGCGTCTACGACAACATCGCCAGCGCTGGGACGAATCCCGCCGGGATCGACGTGCGCGAGCTCTGGGGCGAATGGCGCGGCGATCGGTTCGAGCTGCGCGCAGGCCGCCAGATGATGACCTGGGGTGTGGCCGACCGGCTGTTCATCAGCGACATCTGGCCGAAGGACTGGGCCGCGTTCTATGCCGGACTTCCGCTGGAATACATGAAGCTGCCGACCGATGCGCTGAAGATCACGCACTTTGCGGGGCCCATCGACCTCGAGCTGGTGCTTGCGCCGCGCGCGCAGGTGGACGTCGTGCCCGACGCGGGACGCTGGGTCGTCTACATGCCGCCTGGGTTACGGGGCGAGAGGAAGCCCGCCGCAAAGCTGAACGCGGGCGAAGCGGGGTTTCGCCTGCATCTTCCGGCCGGCGGATGGGACTTCAATCTGTATGCCGCGCGCACGCACTGGCATCAGCCGGACAAGGCGATGGACGCGCAGGGCTTCGTGATCTACCCGCGCCTGAACGTCTATTCGGGCACGATCCAGGGTGGTTTTTTCGGCGGCGTGCTCTCGCTCGAAGCCGGCCTGTATCAGTCGGTGGAGGACAGCGGCGGGACCAATCCGTTGATCGCCAACAGCCAGCAGCGCTGGCTTGTCGGCTACGAGCACGAGCTCTGGGCCGATGCGACGCTGGCGCTGCAGGTCTACGGCGAGCGAATGCTTCATTACGACCGCTACCTTCCGGCCGCGCAGGGCGCGTTTGCCGCTGGCCGGGGCCCGAAGCCGCTTCCGAAGAACCGCATCTTCATGACCGCGAACCTGCGCATGCAGATGCTGAACCAGACGCTGACGGCCTCCGTGTTCGCGATGCACATCCGCCACGGCGGCACGATGGTCAATCCGGAGCTTTCCTATGCGGTCAGCGATGCGCTGAGCGTGACCGCCGGCGGCCACATCTTCACAAGCGGCCCGGATTCCTGGCTGCTCGGCATGATGAAGCACGACGACAACGCCTATCTCTGGGCGCGATACAGCTTCTGAGGAGGTTGCACGATGACGGTGGAACGCATGATTCGGATCATCGCCGGAAGCTTCATTCTGCTTTCGGTGCTTCTGGCCTGGCACTACAACGGCGTGCGGCTGGATGAGCCGACCTGGCTGTGGTTCACGCTGTTTGTGGGCGCGAACCTGTTCCAGTCGGGGATCACGCAGTGGTGCCTGATGGAGACGATTCTGAAGAAACTGGGCATGCGCTCGTGCTGCGAGTCGCGCGCGTGAATGCCCGCATGACTGACGGACGCGGGCGGCCGCATTCCTCCCCCTCCCTGAGCCGGTTTGACCCGCGTCCGTCACCCTGATCGGAGGAGAAGGCATGAACGAATGGATGAGCCAGTACGGCATGTATCTGTTCCTCGCCGTCTTCGCCGGCTGGATGCTCTGGCAGCGCTGGCTGGGGCCGAGGCTTGCCGGAGTGCGAAGCCTCGATGCGGCGGGCTTTCTTCGCCTCCGGGATCGCGAGCCGGTCGTGCTCGACGTGCGCTCGGCGGGCGAATGGGCGGGCGGCCATCCGCGCGATGCGCTGCTGATTTCCCTGCACGAGCTCGGTTCGCGGCTTTCCGAGATTCCGCGCGACCGGCCGGTGGTCTGCATCTGCGCTTCCGGCATGCGCTCGGCGCAGGCGGCGCGGATGCTGGCCAAACACGGCTGCGCCGAGGTCTACAACTTCAGCGGCGGATTCGGCGCCTGGGCCCAGGCCGGGCTTCCGGTGGCGCGCGGACGGTGACTTTGTCACCGACGGGCGGGGCCGGTTTGCCGATCATCGAGGCCGGAACGGAGTTCTTCGAAGGAGGATGCGCATGATGCGGATACGAATGACGGTTCTGAGCCTGCTGGCGCTTGTGGCCTTTGCCGGCACGGCGATGGCCTGCGGCATCGGCGAACGGACGCCCGAGGGCTACGAAAACGTGAGTGTTTCGCACGTGTACGAACACTGGCGGCAGGGCGCGGACAGCCCCATTCCGTTCGTGCTGATCGATGTGCGCACGCCCGAGGAATACCGCGAAGGGCACATCGCCGGCGCGCGGCTGATTCCCGTGCAGGAGCTCGCCGGGCGGCTGAGCGAGGTGCCGAGGGACCGGCAGGTCTATGTCTACTGCCGCTCGGGACGGCGGTCGGCCAAAGCGGCGGCGCTGCTTGCCCGGCACGGGTTCGAGCGCGTCGAGAACATGCAGGGCGGCATCCTGGCCTGGAAGGCCGCCGGCTACCCGGTGCAGCGATGATCGTGCCCGAAGTTTCCGTGCATGAGCTGCATGAGGCCTGGTCGCGGGCGGGACGCGACGGCGCGGGCCTCTGGCTGATCGACGTGCGCACGCTCGGCGAATGGCAGCAGGCGCATGTGCCCGGGGCGCGGCACCGGCCGCTGGACCGGCTGGCCGAATGGCAGGCCGAGCTTCCCGAGGAGGAAACGGTCTACATGTTCTGCCATTCGGGCATGCGCTCGGCGCAGGCGGCCGCATGGCTCAGGCAGGTGCTCGGGCGCTCGAACGTCGTCAACGTGGCCGGAGGCATCCTCGCCTGGGCGCGGGCCGGCTACCCGATCGAATCCGGATGCAAGGTCGAGGAGGTGTGAAATGAAACTCTACTATCAGGCGGACTGTCCCTATTGCCAGATGGTGCTGCGCGAGCTGCACCGCGCCGGCGCCGACTGCGAGCTGCTGCCCGACGTCACCCACCGGGAAGAGGTCGAGGCGCACGGCGGCCAGGTGCCGGTGCTCGTCGATGGCGGGCAGACGATTGCCGGCAGCGGCGAGATCCTCGCGCATCTGAGGCGCAAGTTCGGGCTTTCCGAGACGACCGAGGCGAACGATCTCGGCATGACCGCGATTCACCCCGGCACGGTCGAGGAGGCCGAACAGGCGATCACCGAGGCGCTGAAGGAGGTGGGCTTCGGCGTGCTCACGCGCATCGATGTCGCCGAGACGCTGAAGAAGAAGATCGGCCTCGAACGTCCCCCCTATGTGATTCTCGGGGCGTGCAATCCGAAGATCGCGGCCCGGGCGCTCGAAATGGAGCCGAGCCTCGGCCTGCTTCTTCCCTGCAACGTCGTCGTGTACCGGAACGACGAGGGCAAGACCGTTGTTTCGATCATCCGGCCGGTGAAGATGCTGGGCTTTCTGGGCCGGCCGGAGATGCTGGCGCTGGCCGAGCAGGTGCGCGGCCTGCTGGCCGAGGCGCTGGCGAAGGCCACGGGCGCGTCCCGGGCCCATCCTGCGGCATGACCGC
>CAYNLY010000054.1:0-9590 GCA_964398225.1 uncultured Zetaproteobacteria bacterium | reverse complement strand
GCTTTTGCATTTCCGCCTCGAAGCCGTTCACCTCGCCGCGCTCCCGAAGCATCGCAATCATCCGCTCGCGGTCCTCGGGATGAACGTAGATCTCGTGGGCGGGTGTGGCCGCGGCCTGGTCCGGATCGAGTCCGGAAAGCTCGTATCCCGTGCGGTTCGAAAACAGGAGCTTTCCGTCCGCGATCCGCGTGATCACGGTGGCCAGCGGGATCGCTTCCATCACCTGCCTGAGCCGGCGCTCGCTCTCGGCGAGCCGCTGCTCGGCCTGCTTCCGGGCGGTGATGTCGCGCATCACGACGAGAACCGAACGGCCGTCGTCTTCCTCAATCGGGCGGGCCTGCACCTCGCCCCAGAACACGCTGCCGTCGAGCCTGAGCAGGCGCTCCTCGATCAGCGGAGCAGCCCGCCCTTCCTCGACCTGCATCCGAATCCGCTCCATCACCTTCGCGCGGTCCTCCGGATGCACACGCTCGATCACCGGCGTGCCGATCAGATCGGCTTCACTCTCCGCGCCGAAGACTTCCACCGCGGCCGGATTGGCCATCTGCCAGATCCCGTCGCGGTGAACCCCGACGGCGTCAGGAATCAGCTCGAACAGCAACCGGAACCGGCGCTCGGTTTCCCGGATCTTGGAAAGGTCGCGGACCAGGCCCATGCCAAGCTTCTGCCCAGCCACGGTGATGATCGTCGCCGAAACCTCGCCGGGAAACTCGCTGCCGTCGGCGCGCTTCCAGAGCGTTTCGAACCGGATTCGTCCCTCAGCCAGAAACTGCTCGAACCGCTGCCGGATCTCCTTGTGCACCGAGGCCGGATGCAGATCGGGCACGCGAAGCTTCGGCAGGTCCTCCTTGCGGATTCCGAACATCTCGAGCGCGCGATTGTTGGCGCGCATCATCCGGCCCTCGAGGTCGTGGATGAAAATGGCATCGTTGGACTGCTCGAAAGCCGCCTCGAACAGATCGTGCAGCTCGCGTTCGCGCTGCTGGCGCTCGATCTGGTCGGTCACATCCTCGTGCATGACCACGACCCGGTCCGGCGTTCCGTCCGGCCCGGTGAGCGGATAGATGCGCGCCCGCAGCCACATCTTCCGGCGCGATCCCCCGCGGTTTCGCCCCGGATCGTAGGCATGCGTGTCGATCTCGATGCTCTCGCCCGCAAACGCCCTGCGGACCTGGTCGAGAATGCCGGCATCCCGGAGCTGCTCGTCCTCGAAAAGGCGGTAATTCTCAAGAACCTTCCGGGGCACGCCCCAGAGCCGTTCCCAGGCCTCGTTGACCATCAGGCAGCGCCCTTCCCGGTCGAACACCTGGATGCTGATCGGCGACTGTTCGACAATCGCGCGGAAGCGTTCCTCGGACGCGCGCAGCGCCTCAATCAGCCGGTATTGGGCCTGAATCTGCTTTTCTTCCTTCGATGGCCCGCCCATGCGCAAGACTCAGCTGACCCGAAGCCGCTCGAGCAGTCCGTCCGCAGTGAGCACCTCGGCATACAGGGGAAAGATTTCCCGGCAGTAGAAGTCCTGCTCGGTCTGGGTTCTTCCTGCGGTCGCATCCTCGAGGATGTGGACCCGATAGCCCCGCTCGTGTGCCGCCCGCCCTGCCGAATCGATGCAGATCGAGGTCACGACTCCGGCAAGCACGACGTCCTCGATCCCGCGTTCACGCAGCACCGCATCAAGATCCGTATTCGAAAACGCGTTCAGCCCTCGCTTGCCGGGAACCTCGATGATGCGCTCCCCGAAGGCCCGAATCTCGGGCACCGTCTCGCCGCCGGGTGTGCCGGCCCGAAAGGCGCCCGCCTCCTTGATGGCCGCGAGAATCCCAACGGGATTCTCCAGTTCGCTGTAATCGGGCGTGAACAGGATGGGCGTGGCGATCATTGTCACCGGCGTGGGCTCGAGTCGCCGGATCAGATCCAGCGTGGTCCGGAGCACCCGGTCGGCATCCGCCTCGATCACGCCGCGCAGGATGCCGTCCGGGGCGAAGTAGTCGTTCTGAAAGCCGATCAGAATCAGCGCGGTGGACTCGGGCTTCATCGCATGCGCGTCATTCACTGGATGATCTCCACGCCCGAAGGCGTGCCCATCAGCACAATGTCCGCCTTCTGGTGCGCGAAGATGCCGTTGGTGACCACGCCGGGCACGTTGTTCAGTTCCTCTTCCATCGCCAGCGGATCAGCAATCTTCAGGCCATGCACGTCGAGGATGATGTTGCCGTTGTCGGTGGTGAAACCTTCCCGGAGCACCGGCCTGCCGCCAAGTTCGCGCGCCTTCGCGGCCACCAGTTCGCGCGCCATCGGGATCACCTCGATCGGCAGCGGAAACGCGCCCAGCACGTCCACCCGCTTGGTTTCGTCCACGATGCAGACGAACCGCCGGCTGGCCGCGGCCGTGATCTTCTCGCGCGTGAGCGCCCCGCCGCCGCCCTTGGTGAGGTTGAGCTTCGGATCGAACTCGTCCGCGCCGTCGATGTAGACCGACAGCGCATCCACCCGCTGGAGGGCCTCGTTGAGGTCGAGCACGGGAATGCCGTGGCTTCTGAGGCGCTCGGCCGTGGCCTCGGAGCTCGCCACCGTGCCCGCGATCCGGTCCTTGATACCGGCCAGCGCGTCGATGAACTTGTTCGCGGTCGAGCCCGTGCCCACGCCGATGATCGTGCCCTCCTCCACGTATTCGAGCGCGGCCTCGGCGACCTTCTGCTTCATTTCGTCCTGATTCATCACTGCCTCCCCTGTGCATGCGGGCCACGCGGCCCTCTGGTGTTTCCTCGTTCCTGCGTTTCCAACTCTAGCGGGAGCCGCGGCCCGCACCAAGGCGTCGCATGGCCGAGCCGGGGTCCTGCCGGTAGGCTTGGCCGGTGATGCCCGCGCTGAGCACCGACATCTGGCTGACGGCTCTGTGGGCCGTGTTCGCCCTGCAGCTGGCCTGGCTTTCGGTATGGCTGGCCCGCCGGGGCCTTCCGCTGCCGCGGATTCAGGCCATGCTGCCGCCGCTGTTCGGCCTGTGGGTGGTGTTCTGGCCGATGTACGAGGAGCCGGCCTGGATCTGGGCGGGGCTTGCGGTGCCCGCGGTGTACGGCTTTCTCGCCGCTTTCGTGCCCGCGCGTCCGCTCCGGCAGCTGGCCGCCGCGTGGACGCCGTGGGCCGAGGATCCGCTCGAGCCTGGACGCTTTGCCGGCCCGCCGCTGTGGCCGCTGCTTGCCGGACTCGGGGTTGCCTGCGCCTGGATGATGCGCGCGCCCGAGTTCGGCTTCGGGCTTGCCCTGGCGCTCTGCCTGGCCTGGCCACTGGCCGAGCTTGTGGACCGGGCGGGGCTTGTGCCGCTCGGCTTTCCGGCGCATCCCGGGCAGACGCTTGCCGGGCACCTTGCGTTCGTGGTGGCCGCAGGCCTCCTGATGGCCTGGAGCGTGCGCGTGCATCATCATCTGCCGATGCTTCCGGTCTGGGCGGCGACGACGATCGCCGCGGCCGCGGGCTCGGCCGTGCGGGGGCTGGCGCCCGGACCCTGGCACCGGCCGCTGGGCGTGGCCGCGATGGGCGCCGTGCTTTCGATGCTCTAGCCGCCGACGCCCGGGCGAAAAGGAGAAGCGGGGATGCCACGGAACGAGGAAACGAAGCAGCTGATCGAACGGGCGCTGGCCGAGGACGCCGCGTTCGACGACCGGACCACGCGCGCGACCGTTCCGGAGGGCGCCGAGGGCGGGGCGGTCATCGTCGCCAAGGCCGGCGGCGTGGTCTCCGGCACCCGGATCGCTGAGGCCGTGTTTGCGCGGCTCGACGCGGGGCTTTCCCAGCGCTGGCAGGTCGCGGACGGCCGGATGGTGCGCGCAGGCGACGTGATTGCCGAGCTCGAGGGGCGGCTTGCCGCGCTGCTCGCGGCCGAGCGCACCGCGCTGAACTTCCTGCAGCATCTGTCCGGAATCGCGACCGCGACGCGCCGCTTTGTCGATGCCGTGACCGGCACCGGCTGCCGGATCGCCGACACCCGCAAGACCGTGCCCGGCCTCCGGCACCTGGCCAAGCAGGCGGTGCGCGACGGCGGCGGCGTCAACCACCGGGCCGACCTCGCGGAAGGGATGCTGATCAAGGAAAACCACATCGCGGCCGCGGGTTCGATCACCGAGGCCGTGCGCCGCTGCCGGACGCTTTCCGGGAATCTCTGGATCGAGGTCGAATGCGAAACGCTGGCCGAGGTCGAGGAGGCCGTGGCGGCGGCTCCGGACATGATCCTGCTCGACAACATGCCGCCCGCGATGGTTCGCGAGGCGCGCCGGCTCGTGCCCGGCACGATCGTGCTCGAAGCGAGCGGCAACATCACGCTGGAAAACGCCCGAACCTATGCCGAAACGGGAGTGGACCGGCTCGCGGTCGGCGCGATCACGCACTCGGCGGGCGCGCTCGATCTGTCGATGCGGGTGCTGCCGCTGTGAGCGACGCCCGCGACGTGCGCGCGCGCATCCTCGAGGCGCTGAGCCTCGCCGAACATCCGCTCTCGGGCAGCGAGCTCGGCCGCAGGCTCATGCTGTCGCGCACCGCGATCTGGAAGCATGTCCGGGCGCTCCGGCGCGAGGGCTTCGGCATCGAGGCCGTGCCCGGGCGCGGCTACCGCTTGTCCGACGACGTGCTCACCGAGGCCGCGATCCGCGCCCACCTGGGGGCACCCCGGCGAATCGGCCGAAGCATCCGGGTGCTCGCAGAGACGGGCTCGACGAACACCGACGTGCTCGCCGCCGCAACCGCGGGCGAGGACGAGGGGCTCGCGCTGTTCGCGCGCCGGCAGACCGCGGGCCGCGGCCGGCTCGGCCGGCGCTGGCATACGCTGCCGAAGGCGCTGGCGTTCTCGGTGCTGCTGCGGCCCCCGATGCATCCGGCCGAGGCCTCGAGACTGGCGCTGCTCGCCGCGGTCGCCGTGCACGAGGCGCTCGCGGCCTGGGCCCCGGGCTTGGGCATCAAGTGGCCGAACGACCTTCTGGCCGGGGGCAGGAAGCTTGCCGGCATCCTGACCGAGATGCGCGCCGAGCCCGAGCGGGTGCAGGCGGTCGCGATCGGGATCGGCATCAACCTGGCCCCGCCGCCCGACGGCTGGCCCGACGACCTGCGCTGGCCGGCCACCGATCTGGAAACCGCCTGCGGCCGCCCCCTGCCCCAGGCGCAGGTGGCCGCGCGCGTGCTTGCCTGTCTGGACCGGTGGTATGCGCGGCTCCTTCGCGAGGGCTTCGCGCCGGTGCGCTCGGCCTGGCTGGATGCGCATGTCGCGAACGGCCGCACGGTGCGCGTCTGGGACGGAAGCGGCTATATTGAGGGCACGGCCAAGGGCCTGGACGAAGACGGCGCGCTGCTGCTCGCCACGGGCGGACGCATCCGGCGCATCGTCGCGGGCGAATGCGTGCCGATGGAGGAGGGCTGATGAGCGGACCGCTGCTGGTCGCGGATGTCGGCAACACGCAGACCGTCATCGGCCTGTACGAGGGGGGCAGGCTCGTTGAGCACTGGCGGCTGTCGAGCCGGCGCGAGCACACCGCGGACGAGCTGACCTGGCAGCTGGCCGGACTGTTCGCGCAGCGAGGATTCGAGCCCGAGCGCGCGGCGGGCGTGATGGTGGCCAGCGTCGTCCCGCATCTGGACGATGTCGTGGCCGAGGCGTTTGCCCGCGTGGTCGGCCGTCCCCCGGCCTTCGTCGGCTCGCCCGAGGTGCGGACCGGGATCGCGGTCGACTACAAGAACCCCCGCGAGGTCGGCGCCGACCGGATCGTCAACGCGCTTGCCGCGCGCGAGCGCGTGGGCAGCCCCTGCATCGTGCTCGACTGCGGCACGGCGACCACCTTCGACGTCGTCTCGCCCGAAGGGCATTATGCCGGCGGGCTGATCCTGCCCGGCGTCGAAATCGCGCTCGAGGCGCTCAGCCAGCGGGCGGCGAAGCTGCCCGAGGTCTCCATCCGCAGGACCGATGCGCTGATCGCGCGCGACACCGTAAGCAGCATCCAGGCCGGCAGCTTCTGGGGCACGGTCGAGGCGCTCCGGGGCCTGATCCGGCGGCTGCGCGCCGAGCCCGGCATGAACGGAGCGCCGGTCGTGGCCACCGGCGGGCTCTCCTCGCTGTTTGTGCCCGAGCTGCCCGAGGTGGACCTGCACGCGCCGTGGCTCACGCTCGACGGGCTGTATCTTCTAGCCCGGCGTCATTTCGGCGGCCCGGCGCGCGCGAAAAGCGGATGAGGGACGCGGCCCGCTGGGCGCTCGTGGTCGTGCTGCTGGGCCTTGCCTGGCTTGCCTGGCAGCCGCCGGCGCCCGCGCCCGCGCCGCCGCCGCTGATCCGCAATCTTCCGCATGCCTCGCAGGCCATCGCGCCGGCCGGCATCCGGCCGGATGCCGCAATCCAGGTGCCGGAAGAGGCCTGGCGCGTCGTCACCCGCCGCCTGGTCTGGAAAAAGGCCGTGGACACGCTGCGCGCTCGGCTTACGGAAGCGGGCCTTGATCCGATTCCGATCCGGAGACGGGAGGAAGTGACCCTGCACGCCTTCGACGATGCCACGCTCTTTTCCACGCGCGAGGCCGCCGAACGCGCCGCGCGCGACTGGCGCCGCCATCACATCGAGGCAAGCGTGATCCAGGCCCAGGTCGAGGTCGGCAAGCCGGTCTGGCTGGTCGGGCTCGGACGGTTCTACCTGACCGAGTACGCCGAACAGATGCAGCACCGGCTGCGCACGATCGGCAAGCCCTACCGCTACGAGCGCCGGGAGGTGCGCATCCCGACCTGGCGGTTCACCTTTGCGCCGCGTCCGAAACAAGCGGCCGAGGCGCTGTGGCGGAAGCTTCAGGATCTCGGGGTGGCAACCCCGGTGCTGATGCCTGAGGAGGAGTTCGAACGCGAATACGGAGCCGCGCTCAGTCCCAGGCCCGATCGCCGCTGACGAGCGCCGCGAAGCGGTCGAACAGGTAGTCCGCATCGTGCGGCCCGGGGCTCGCCTCCGGATGATACTGCACCGAAAACACCGGCGCGTCCTTGACCCGGAGCCCCTCCACCGTGCCGTCGAACAGCGAGCGGTGGGTGATCTCGACATGCTCCGGCAGGCCTTCCTCGGCCACCGCGAAGCCGTGATTCTGGCTGGTGATCTCCACCCGGCCGGTGGTCAGATCCTTGACCGGATGGTTGCCGCCGCGATGCCCGAACTTGAGCTTGAACGTGGAAAGCCCGAGCGCCTGCGCAAGCAGCTGATGCCCCATGCAGATGCCGAAGATCGGCGTATCCGTGGCCAGAAGCTTCCGGATCGTCTCCACCGCATAGCCGACCGCGGCCGGATCGCCCGGCCCGTTGGACAGAAAGATGCCGTCCGGCGCCATCGCCAGCACGTCGGCCGCCGGCGTCTCGGCCGGCACGACGGTGACGCGCATGCCGCGGTCCACAAGCTTGCGGAAGATGTTGTGCTTGCAGCCGAAATCGAAGGCGACCACGTGCCGGGTGAGCTCCGGGGTTTCGAACCGGGCCTCGTCGAGGTCGTAGCCGCCGACATCCCAGGTGAAGGCCTCGCGGCAGCTGACCTCGGAGACCAGATCGCGGCCGGCAAGCCCCGGCCAGTCCCGCGCCATCGCGACCGCGGTTTCCGCATCGGTGCCATCGGAGACGATCACGCCGTTCTGCGCGCCCCGGTCGCGCAGGTGCCGCACCAGCGCGCGGGTGTCGATGCCGGCGATTCCGACCACGCCCTCGGCAGCAAGCCAATCCTCCAGCGCCTGCTCCGCGCGATAACTGGACGCGATTCGGGCCGGCTCGCGCACGATCAGGCCGCGCACGGCGATCCGGTCGGACTCCATGTCCACCCGGTTCACACCGACATTGCCGATGTGCGGAAAGGTGAAGGTGACGATCTGGTCGGTGTAGGAAGGATCGGTGAGGATTTCCTGATAGCCGGTCATCGAGGTGTTGAAGCAGACCTCGCCGGCCGTGCGCCCCCGCGCGCCGAAGGCGCGGCCCCGGAACACGCGCCCGTCGGCCAGCGCCAGAATCGCCTCGCTCTCCATGCTGCCCCCGTGTATGACCTCGGACCTCGGCAGGCTTTGCACCCGCAGCCGCGGGCCAAGCCTAGGTTCGCCCCCGCCGGCTGTCGAGCGTGCTCACCGCGAACGCAGAAGCCCCGCGATCGCGTCCGCCAGATGCTCGGGACGCGCGGGCTTGCGCACGAGCATCACGCCCGGACGGCCCAGCCATTCCTCGACCTCGTGCCGGTCGCCGTAGCCGGTGTGGAACACGACGGGAAGATCCGGCCGCCGTTCGCGCAGCCGCGCGGCCACTTCGGGGCCCATCAGCCCCGGCATGACCACATCGAGGAGCACAAGCCCCAGCTCGTCCGCATGCACCTCGCCCAGCGCCAGCGCCTCGCGTCCGTCGCCCGCGACCAGCACCCGGTAGCCGAGATCCTCGATCATCTCGCTCAGGATTTCGGCGAGCATCGGCTCGTCGTCGGCCACGAGCACCAGTTCGCCCCCGCCCTTGGGCACGGCGGCCTCATCCTCTGGATGCCGGCCATGATCTTCCGGCAGCAGCGGCAGGAAAATGCGCACGGTGGTGCCCTTTCCTGGGCGGCTGTCCAGCTGAATCTCGCCGTTGTGGGTCTCCACCGCGCCCAGCACCATCGACATGCCCAGGCCCGTTCCCTTGCCCACCTCCTTGGTGGTGAAAAACGGATCGAAGATCCGGGCCCGCGTCTTCTCGTCCATGCCGCAGCCGTTGTCGGCCACCTCGAGCATCACGACCTCGCGACCGGCGAGCAGCTCGGGCCGTTCCTCCGGCCCCGGCCGGTCCACGCGCACGCGCACCTCGCCGTCCGGCCGGCCTTCGAGCGCGTCCCGGGCGTTGGACAGCAGGTTCAGAAGCACCTGCTGAAGCATCGCCCCCTCGCCGCGAACGGGGAACGGTCCGTCGGCGACGGCCACCTCCAGCCGGATGTTCTCGGGCAGCGTGACCTTCTGCAGCCGCAGCGCGTCGCGGATGAGCTCGGCCAGATCGAGCGGCCTGAGCTCGACCGTGTCCCGCCGGGCGAAGGTGAGCAGCTGGCGGATCATCGTCGCCGCGCGCTCGCCCGTGCGCTCGATCGTGCGGATCCGCTCCAGCGCCTTCGCGTCGCCCTGCACATGCCGGCGCAGCAGATAGAGCTGGCCGAGCATGCCGGCCAGCATGTTGTTGAAATCATGCGCGATGCCGCCGGCCATCGTGCCGATGGCCTCCATCTTCTGCGCCTGAACGAGCTGACGCTCGAGCTCGCGCTGCCGGCTCATGTCGCGCACCAAGACCAGATCCACCGCCTCGCCATCGTCCAGCCGCACGATCGTGCCCCCGATCTCGACCGGCACCGCCCGGCCCTTCCGATCGTTCAGACGGATCTCGTACACATCCACATGTTCGCCGGCCATGCGTTTGCGGTAGTTTTCCTGCACGAGCCCGCGATCGTCGGGATGCACGAAATCGAGCATCGGACGACCGATCAGATCCTCCGGCTCGCCGCCCCACTTTTCGGCAAGCGCGCGATTGGCCAGCTCCACCCGGCCGTCGCGGATCACGACCATGCCGTCGAAGGCCTGATCGAACAGCGCGCGGAAAC
>CAYNLY010000053.1:0-9993 GCA_964398225.1 uncultured Zetaproteobacteria bacterium | reverse complement strand
CCGGCGAACTGCTGCATCCGAAACCCGAGCGCAACACCGTGCGCGTGGTGCCGGATGGCCCGCTGTATGTGACCGGCGAGATGCGCGTGAACGGCGTGCCCGAGCCGGCCTTCACGGCCGCCTTCTGCCGCTGCGGCGGCTCGCGGCTGATGCCTTATTGCGATGAATCGCACCGCTCAGGATTCGAGGATGCGGGAGCTCTCGTCCTTGCCGGCAGCTTCGAGCGGCTGGACGGCCCAGGCACAGGGCCGCTGGACATCACCTTCCGCCCGGGAGGTCCGCTGGAAATCGCCGGCCCGTTCGAACTGATGGACGGAAACGGCGTCTCCCAGGGCTGGTTTGCCCGTGCCTCGTTCTGCCGCTGCGGCGAAAGCCGCCTGAAGCCCTTCTGCGACGGCAGCCACCGCGCCGCGGGCTTTTCCTCCTAGCTCACCCCGCCGGCACGATCCGCCCGCGTTCGATGCGGTAGACGTCCAGCTGCTTCTGGCCGATCCCCTCGGCATCGAAACGGACCTGTCCGGTATAGGCGGGAAACCCTTCCGGATTCTGAAGCTCCTCGGCAAGCCCCCGGCCGTGCAGCCCGAGCCTGCTGCTCAGCACGGCCAGGATGCGCAGCGTATCGAGCGCCAGCACCGAAAGATCCGGAAGCCTCGGCTCGCCCCAGACATCGCGATAGGCGAGATCCAGAGCCATCAGCCGGGGCGGCCGCCGATCGCTCTGGATTTCGCTGGCGAAAAACCGGGCCTCGGAAAGGAAGCGCCCGCGATCGTCGAGCAGGTGCCCGTCCATCCAGCGGCTGGAGCCCAGAAGCGGCACGCCGCGCACGTCCACATAGGCGAGCTGGCCCGCAAGCAACGCAACCTGGCGGCCCGGCAGCGCCAGATAGACCGCATCGAAGTTCGCCGGCATCCTGAGTTCGACGTCCAGAGGCGGCAGGAACAGCGCAAGATCCCGATCCAGCTCGAAGAGAAGCTCTTCGTCGTCGGTTTCGAAACGGAGGCTTACGAGTTCGCCGCGGTGATCGAGCGTGCCCGGGTCGAGCAGCATGATGCCGGCGATCTCGCCGCCCAGCTCGGAGAACGCGCCCGCAAAAGCTTCGGCTTCCCGCTCCATGCCGTTTTCGTCGCGGCCGGCCAGAACGACGATCCGCTTAAGCCCCTGCAGCCAGGCATGGCGCGCGATCGCCTCCGCCTCGGCGAGCGGCGAAAGCGTGTGCACAAAAAAGCCCGGATGCCCTTCGGCGAGCTCCGGATGCCCGGTCAGGCTGATCACCGGCACGTCCAGCCGGGCCGCCCGGGCCACGGCCGCGGAGGGCGCCGCAAGCAGAGGGCCGATCACGGCCGAGACGCCCGCCTCGGCCAGCGCCCGGTAGGCGGCCACGGCCTGCTCGGGATCGCCGCCGGTATCCTCGATGCGCAGGCGGATCTGCGGCAGTCGCGCAAGCCCCAGACGCAGGCCGCGCAGCGCCTGCTCCCCAAAGCGGGCGTAGGGCCCGGTCAGCGGCAGCAGCACGCCGATCGTGGCCGGACGCTGCTCGCCGCTCGCCCAGGCGCGGATCTGCGCAAGCTCCGGCGCGCGGGGATCGAGGGAAGCGAGCAGTTCACGGGTCCGGGCCAGCCCCTGCATGTCGCCGTTCAGCAGCTGAAGCCGGGCCAGATGCAGATCGAGGCGGGCAAGAAGCGCCCGGTCGAGGCCGGGATCGGCGTGCAGCGCCTCGAGCACGGCGGGCGACATCCGGCGCGCGGCCAGCCGCAGCCAGGAATCCCTGCCTCCGGCGTCGATGCGCGCGGCGGCCATAAGCCAGCGCACGGCTTCCTCGTCCGGCACCTCGTCGGCCACCTGCGGCCCGAGCCGGAGCATCGCATCGGCCAGCTCGCGCGTCAGCCGCGGATGCTCGAGCGCCTGCTGCATCTCCGACATCGCCCGGACGGGCTCCTGACGGCGATACCAGTATTGCGCAAGCCAGAAATGGAGGTACGGAGCCAGCGCATGATCGGGCATCGCGGCCAGCAACGCGGCCGCCTCGTCCACGCCTTCGGGCATGTCGAGCTCGAGCAGCAGCTCGACCCGGCGGAAGCGGGCCTCTTCGGCAATCGGTGCCGCCTCGCTTGCCGCGAGCGCGGCCAGCGCGTCGAACGCCGCCTCGGGTTCGATCTCGCCCGCCCGAACCTGGGCCATGATCTCCTGGATCCCCTGATCGGAGACGGGCGCCGGCGCAAGCATTACTGCGGGCGCCTGGGGCGCGGGCTGGATTGCGACGGGCGCGGGCTTCTTCGGCTGGCAGGCCGCCAGCATCAGCAACGCGCAGGCGCAGGCGAGCACAACCGGCCGCTGGCCGGAGCCGCTTGCGCGAGGCCAGCTCCGCGGATAAGTTGGGAAAGCCATGGAATCGCAGACTACCCGGGCGGCCGAAGCCGGCCAACTGTTCATCGTCGCCACCCCGATCGGCAACCTCGAGGACATCACGTTCCGGGCCGTGCGCGTGCTCCGCGAATGCAGCCTGATCGCGGCCGAGGACACGCGCATCAGCCGAAGGCTGGCAGCGAAATACGGCATCGAAACGCCGATGATCGCGCTGCATGAACACAACGAGGAAGCGCGCACCCAAAGCCTGATCGAACGGCTCGGGCGCGGGGAGCGGATCGCGCTGATCTCCGATGCCGGCACGCCGCTTGTCAGCGACCCCGGCTTCGTGCTGGTCCGCGCCGCGATCGAGGCCGGCATCCGGGTCGTGCCCGTGCCCGGCCCGTCCAGCCTGCTCGCCGCACTCTGCGCTTCGGGCCTGCCCGCCCTGCCCTTCCATTTCCTCGGCTTTCCGCCCCGCTCGGGCCGCGCCCGCACCCATGCCTTCGAGGCGGCCTTAAGGCTACCCGGCACGCTGATCTGGCTGGAGTCGCCCCGGCGGCTTGCGCGCACGCTGAAGGATCTGGCCGCAACGCTCGGCGGCGAACGGCCCGCGGTCGTCGCCCGCGAGCTGACCAAGCTGCACGAGGAGTTCGTCCGCGGCACGCTCGACGAACTCGCCACGCGCTTTGCCGACCGGGAAGTCCGGGGCGAGGTGGTCGTGCTCGTGGGCCCTGGCGCGGGGGCCGCACCAGCGGAGGCCGCCTCCGACGAGGCCATTCTCGCGGCGCTGAACGACCCGGAGCTCGCGGAACTGCCGCCGTCCAGGCGGGCGGCCCGGGTGGCCCGCAGGTTCGGCGTGGAGCGAAGCCGGGTCTACCGGCTGCTCACCGATCGGAAATGAGCCTCTCCCGCACGGCGCATGCGCGCGGCCGGGAAGGCGAAGACGCGGCGGCCCGGTTCCTGCTGCGGAAGGGCTACGAAATCCTTGCGCGAAATGCGCGCGCAGGCCGCGGCGAGATCGACATCGTCGCCCGAAAGAACGGGCTCCTGGTCTTCGTCGAGGTCAAGGCGCATGCGGAGGCCGACCGGAGCCTGGAGGCCATGCATCCGGACAAGCAGGCCCGGATTCTTTCGGCGGCCGAAGGATGGCTTTCGGCCCATCCGGAGCTTGCATCGTTGCAATGCCGGTTCGATTTGATCATCCTGACGCGAAACCGCGCCTTTCCCCGGCGGCTCCGGGGAGGCGCGTGGACGATCGAACACATGAAGGACGTCATTCGGTGAACACCGCACTGATCGAAACGATTCTGGACGACGGCATCCGGCTGAGAACGCTGTGCCGGAGCACGCTGGCGGAGCCGCTTGCACAGGCCGCCCGCCTGATCGTCCGCTGTCTGGAGCGCGGGGGCAAGGTGCTGGCCTGCGGCAACGGCGGTTCGGCGGCGGATGCCCAGCACTTCGCGGCCGAGCTCGTCAACCGCTTCGAGCGGGACCGGCGGGGGCTTGCCGCGGTTGCGCTGACGCATGACGCCTCGGTGATCACGAGCATCGCCAACGACTATTCGTTCGATCTGGTCTTCGCGCGCCAGGTCGAGGCTCTGGGACGCGAGGGCGATCTGCTGCTCGCGATCTCGACCAGCGGCGGGTCGCCCAATGTGCTGGAAGCCGTGCGCACCGCGAAGGAACTGGGCATGGACGTCGTTGCGATGACCGGCCGCGACGGCGGCGGCCTCGGGCGCGAGCCGGGCGTTTCGGTGCACCTGAACATCCCGCATGAATCGACCGCGCGGGTTCAGGAAATGCACATCACCTGCCTGCACATCCTGTGCGCGCTCGTCGACGATGCGCTGTTCGGCGCCAAGGGAGGGAACCACGGATGAAGATCAAGCCTCTGTCTTTTTCGGGACTGAAGACCGTGCCGCTGTCCCGGCGCAAGGTCGAAGCCGACGAGGTCGATTTCGGGGCGCCGTTCTCCCCCGGCGGCAGCTTCGCGGACTTTCTGTGCAGCCTGCCCAATCTGGGCTGCGCGCACGATCTGTTCCGGCTTCGCGATGCGATCGTCCAGGCCTTCCGCCACCGGCACGGGGTCATCCTCGCCTGCGGCGGGCATGTGCTGGACGCGGGCCTCGGGCCGCTGATCTGCCGGCTGATCGAGCGCGGCATCGTCAGCGGCATCGCGCTGACCGGCGCGGCGCTGATCCAGGACGTCGAGATCGCGCTGACCGGCCGGACGATGCGGCCCCGGGATCGCGACCTGACCGACGGCCACTACTGCGTGACCGACGAAACCGGCCGGCTCATCAACGAGGCGATCAACTTCGGCGCCACGGAAAACCTGCCGATCGGCGAAAGCGTCGGGAAACACCTCCAGGACGCCGAGCTCGAACACCTGGACCATTCGGTGCTCGCGATCGCCTACAAGTTCGGCGTGGCCGCAAGCGTGCATCCGGCCATCGGCGCCGACGCGTTCGTGCTGCATCCCGAGGCGCATGGCGAGTCGCTGGGCGCGGCCGCGATGATCGACTTCCGTCTTCTGGCCGGCATGCTGGCTGAGGCCGATCGCGGCGTCGTGCTCAATGTGGCCTCGAGCGTCGTGATGCCGCGGGTGCTGCTGCAGGCGATGGATGCTGCACGCAACCTGGGCAGACAGGTGCGCGGCCTGACCACGGCCGTGATCGACCCCGGCGCGAGCGCGTCGGCGATCCGCGATGTGGTCACGCGCCTGTCGCAGCCGGACGGCGAAGGCTTCTGGCTGGCTGGTCCCGATGAGATTCTGCTGCCCCTGCTGTTTGCCTCGGTGATGGAAACGCTGGGTGAGGAGGCGGCATGAACCGGCGCAAGCTTCTTCCCGCAATCCTTGGTCTGATCTGCCTTGTCGGGCTTTCCGGCTGCATGGCCACGGCGATCCTCGGCGGAACGACCGCCGCCGCATCCGCCGCGGGCGATGAGCGCTCGGTGGGCCGGCATCTGGACGATGTCGCCCTGGCGACGAAGATCGATGCCCGGCTCGCGGCGGAGAAGGACATGCCTTCCCGGTGGGTCAGCGTCGAGGTGATCGACGGCGAAGCGATTTTGACCGGCTTCCTGCCCACCCGGGCGCATATCGAGCGGGCCGTCTACATCGTCCGCGGCATCCGCGGCGTGCGTTCGGTACGCAACGAGCTTCAGGTCGGAAGGCCCCGGCTGAGCACGACCGTCTCGGACAGCTGGATCACGGCAAAGGTCAAGGCCGCGCTGATCGACGATGAGCTCGTGCCGGGCATGTCCGTCCATGTTGAAACGGTCAACGGCCGCGTCTACCTGCAGGGCTTCGTGCCCAGCCGGGTGGCCCGGGCCCGGGCCGTGACGGTGGCCAAAACCGTGGACGGTGTGACCGCCGTGGTCGACCTTCTGCGCATCTTCGAACGACGGTAATGGAGCTCGGGCCCACGCCGCTCGAACAGGCGCTTCCGATCATCGAGGGCTGGCGCGCCGAGGGACTTCGCATCGTGTTCACGAACGGCTGCTTCGACCTGCTTCATCCCGGCCACGTCAGCTATCTGACGGCCGCCCGGCGGCTCGGCGACCGGCTGGTCGTCGGCCTGAACGACGACGACTCGATCCGCCGGCTCAAGGGGCCGGAGCGCCCGATCAACCCGCTTGCCGACCGGGCGCTGATGCTTGCGGCCCTCAAGCCCGTGGATCTGGTCGTTCCGTTCTCCGAGGACACGCCGATTGAGCTGATTCGCCGGATCCGGCCCGACGTGCTCGTCAAGGGCGGCGACTACCGGGAGGAAGACATCGTCGGCGCCGAGGAAGTCCGGTCCGGGGGCGGGCGCGTCGTCGTCCTGCCCTTTCTCGACGGACATTCCAGCACCGGCATCATCGAGCGCATCCGCAGCCGGACGTGAAGCGCCTGAAGATCGTCGCCGATGCCCACGCCTGGGGGGCGGAGCGGGCCTTTTCCGAGCTGCCCGGCGTCCGGACCGAGCTGCGGCTGATCGAGGCTCCCGCGATCAGCCGTGAAACCGTGCGCGATGCGGACGTGCTGATCGTCCGTTCCTCGACCCGCGTGGACCGGGGGCTGCTTGAGAACACCCGCGTACGCTTCGTGGCAACCGCGACCGTCGGATTTGATCATCTCGACACCCGCTGGCTGGAGGATCAGGGCATCGCCTGGGCGCACGCGGCGGGCTCCTCCACGGGCTCGGTGCTGGAATACCTGACCGCAGCACTGCTGGAGCTGATCGCCGAAGGGCGCGTTGAACCCGGCAGATCGCGCATCGGGATCATCGGCGTCGGCCGCATCGGCCGGCGGATGAGCCGCCTGTGCCGGCTTCTGGGGATCTCCACGATCTGGTACGACCCGCCGCGGGAAATGCGCCTTCCCGACCCCAGGCTGCGTGACTGGCGGACGCTGCTTGAACAGGCCGATGTGCTCAGCCTGCACGTGCCACTCACCCGGACCGGGCCCCATCCGACCCGGCATCTGCTGGATGCGCGCGCGCTCGAGGCATTCCGGGGCAAAGGCGTCATCAACACCGCCCGCGGCGCCTGCATCCGCAACCGGGATCTCAAGGGCTGGCTCGATGCGGACGCCGGCCGGTGGGCGGTGATCGACTGCTGGGAACACGAGCCGGACTTCGATCCGGAGCTCGCCGCCCACGATCAGGTCGTGCTGGCCACGCCGCACATCGCCGGCCACTCGCTGGACGGAAAGGCGCGGAACACCTGGTACGTCCATCGCGCGCTGTGCCGCTGGCTGGGCGTGCGCCCGGTCTGGCATCCGGCCGCAACGCTCCCGGAGCCGCCGCGCATTCCGCCGGTCGGTGCGGGTACGAACCCGCTGGAAAACCTCCGCAACGCGGCCCGGAAACTGTACGACATCCGCCGCGACGATGCCGAGATGCGGCGCTGGTGCACCCTGCCGGAAGCAAGCCGCGCCGAAGCCTTTCGCGAATACCGCCGCCATTACCCGGCAAGGCGCGCCTGGTCCTGCTGCCCCGTGCCGATGCCGGGGGCGGATGATGCGACACGCAAACTCGCGCGGGCCATCGGCATCTGCCTGGTCTAGAATCCGCGCATGCAGTCGGAGCGTCATCTCGTCTGGATGGACCTGGAAATGACCGGGCTCGACCCGGCCACGGACACGATTCTCGAAATCGCGACGGTCATCACCGACAGCGATCTGAACATCGTGGCCGAAGGGCCGAACCTTGCCGTCGCCCAGCCCGATTCCGTGCTCGAGCACATGGGCGAATGGTGCCGGCAGCATCATGCGGCCTCGGGGCTGATCGAGCGCGTGCGCACGGAAGGCGTACCGATGGCGGAGGCCGAGCGGCGGACGCTTGAGTTCATCGCGCGCCATGTGCCGAAAGGCGCATCTCCGCTCTGCGGCAACTCCGTGCATCAGGACCGGCGATTCCTCCGCCGCCACATGCCTGCGATCGAGGACTGGCTCCACTACCGGATCATCGACGTCAGCACGATCAAGGAACTGGTCCGGCGCTGGTATCCGGGGCTTAAGCCCCCCGAGAAGAAGGCGGCGCACCTGGCGCTGGCCGATGTGCGCGAATCGATCGCGGAACTTGCCTGGTACCGGAGCCACGTGTTCCGGGATGCGCCGCTGCCGGAAGCCGACTACAATCCGGATGAACCTGCAAAAAGGTCGTGACGGGCGTCACCGAAGACGGACCCGGAAGGTTCCAGCCTGCCGGGGAAACCAAGAAACACTTGATGATGCAATAAGGAGAGCGACATGCTGAAGCGATTCCTGAGCCTGCTGCTGATGCTCACCTGGGGGCTTGCCTCCGCCCAGGCAGCCACGATCGAGGACGTCGAGAAGGCCCTGGCCGATGCCGAGCAGTTGCGCGCGGCCGAGTTTTCTCCGGGGCATTACGCCAAGGCACGCGAGCTTCTGGAGGAGGCGCGCGGGGCCCTGTCGGGCGGCGGTTCGTCGGCGGGCATCGTGAAGCTTCTCGATCAGGCGCTGATCGAAGCGCGCCAGGCTGCCGATACCGCCCAGCGATTCAGTGAGGCCTTCGCCGGACTCGTCGAATCGCGCGACCGGCTCCAGCTGGCCGGCGAACAGTACGTCCGCAAGGACCTGGCCGAACGTGCCGAACGCGAGTTCGCGCAGGTGGTCAAGTCCTTCGAGGACGGCAATCTGTCCAAGGCCCGGCGCGAAGCGGCCATTGCGAGCCAGACGATTCATGCCGGTCAGGTTGTAGCCGCGCGCGAACGCTTCGTCCGTCCGATCTCGAAAACCGTGGCCGGCGCCCGGCGCGTGAAAGCGACCACCTATGCCCCGAAAGCACTGAAGGAGGCGATCGACACGCAACGCAAGATCGAGCGCCTGATCAAGGAAAACCCGGACGCCGAAACCCAGGCCTATGCGCTGTCCCAGCGCGGCCAGGAATCCGCCAAGCGGGCGCTGCGCATCGCCAAGCTCGGCAACGATTTCTCGCGCAACCCCGCGGCGGTCGAAACCTGGATGGACGCGGAGGATGCGCGCATGGCCATGCTCGGTGAGGCTCTTGGAGTCAAGCTTAGCCGGGCACAGACGCCGGAAGAACAGCTGGTCATCCTGAAGCAGGCCGTCGACGACATGAAGGCCAGCTACGAAGGCCAGCTGGCCGATGCCGAAGCCCAGATCAACCAGCTCAGCCAGAAGCTTGCGAAGTATGAGGGCGAGCTTTCCGATCTGGCCGAGGTTCGCCGCAAGCTGCAGCTGAAGCGGGAAGCCGAAGCGAAGATCAAGCGCCTGGCGGGGCTGTTTGATCCGAAGCAGGTCGAGATCCTGCTCACTCCGGATGCGGACGTAATCCTCCGCATGAAGGCGCTGAACTTCCGCAGCGGCAGCGCGGTGATTCCGCCCGCGGCCTACACGATGCTGGATGCGGCGGTGAAGTCGATCGAGATCTTCCCCGACCGGCGCGTGCGCGTCGAGGGCCATACGGACTCGATCGGCTCGAACCAGTACAACCAGGCGCTGAGCGAGCGCAGGGCGAACGCCGTGCGCGACTACCTGCTCCAGCGCCTGCCCCAGGGGCATCCGGGCGTGATCGCGGTCGGCTACGGCGAAGAAAAACCGATTGCGAACAACGAAACGGCCGAAGGCCGGAAGAAGAACCGCCGGATCGACATCGTGCTGCTCGCCCCGCGCGGCTGACTGGACAGCGCGCGCCCGGCATGCTTGAATAAATAGCGCCTGGGACGGGCAAACGACGAGGCACGGGAGGCGCTATGTTTCTGAAGCAGGCAAGCACGGGCGATCTGGTCCATGTCGAGGACATCTTGGAGCTCGTCGACCCGCATCGGGACGAAATCACGGTCCGGATGCAGGCCGGCGAGGAACAGGGAGACCCGATCCAGATGGCCAAGAAGGATCTGGTCTTTCCCTCCGGGGAATCGCTGCCGAAATGCTGGCTCGATCCGCATTACCGGGTGTCGTTCCGCTAGCGCGGAGCCGAATCCGAGCTTGGGGCCCGGTCGTTCCGGGCCCTTTTCGTGCCCGGATGCACCGCAATCATTTCCCGCTTGCATCGGCCGCCCGATGCGCCAAGAATGCGCGCCCGATGCGGGCGTCCTCCCGCATGCACACGGCTTCCGGCCAGGTAGCTCAGTTGGTAGAGCAGGGGACTGAAAATCCCCGTGTCGGCGGTTCGA
>CAYNLY010000052.1:0-10320 GCA_964398225.1 uncultured Zetaproteobacteria bacterium | reverse complement strand
TGATGATGCTGCCGCCGGTGATGATCTCGCTGCCGCTGAAAATCATTCTGTTCGTGCTGGTTGACGGCTGGCACCTGCTGGCCTCATCCTTGCTCGCTAGCTTCCGATGAGCGACACCTTGCGCATTCTCGAAACGCTGATGCACACGGCCGCCACCGACGCGCCGCTGGAGGCCCGTCTGGAGCGGATGCTCGCCGCGCTGCTTGCGCTTCCCGCGCTGAGACTGGAATCCAGGGGGTGCGTGTTCATGGCCGTGGATGGCTGGCTGCATCTGATCGTCCAGCATCGCTGCGGCGAGGAACTGGCACGGCGATGCCGGGTGGTCGCACCGGGAGAGTGCCTCTGCGGCCGGGTTCTGGAATCCGGCGAACCGGTGCATACGCGGCATGTGGACGAACACCACGAAATCCGCACCACGGACATGGAGGATCACGGTCACCTGGTCCAGCCACTGCGTCACGAGGGCGGGATCGTCGGCGTGCTCACACTCTACCTCAAGACCGGCGATGCGCCCTCCGACCGGGAGCGCGCGATCATCGAGGCGGCGGCCGAGGTGTTCGCGCTCACGCTCGCGATCGAGCGCAAGAACCGGGAGCTTGCCATCCGCAAGCATGAATATCAGACAGCGCTTGCGCGCGCGGCCGACGGCATCCTTTCGGTGGACCGCCAGGGCATCATCCACTATGCGAACCCGGCCGCGCACCGGATCTTCGGCTGGCCCGAGAACAAGCTGGTCGGGCAGGCGCTGGACGTGCTGATGCCGCCCCCGATCCGCACGCGGCACCGGACGCTGTTCCGGCAGGATCTGGAAAGCGAAACACCGCGCTTCCTCGGCGGCCGTCCGCTGACCGTGCCCGCCGTCCGCGCCGGCGGCGAACAGATCCGCATCGAGCTCTCCGCCTCGCCGCCGGCCAGGGATGCGGACCGGATCACGATCGTGCTTCGCGACGTGACCGAGCGCGAGCTGCAGAAGGAGGCCATTCTGCGCATGCAGGCCGCGATCGACGCGGCGCCGAACGCGATCTTCATCACCGATCCGGAAGCGCGCATCCTCGACTGCAACCGGGCCTTCTGCGAGCAGACCGGCTACACCCGCGAACAGGCGGTTGGAAGCTTCGCCTCGATCCTGCGCGATCCGGACGCCGATCCGGAAATCTACGAGGCGATGCTCGCGCACCTGAACGACGGCCGGAAATGGGAAGGCGAGCTGCGCATCCGCCGGGCGGACGGGCGCATCCGCGTGGTTTCGCGCTCGATGGCGCCGGTGAAAAACGAGCGGGGTCAGATCATCTTCCATGTCGTCGTCCAGCAGGACATCACCGAGGCCAAGGCCGAACGCGAGCGCCTCGAGCATGTCCAGCGGCTCGAAAGCCTGGGGGTGCTGGCGGGCGGCGTCGCCCACGATTTCAACAACCTGCTCGCCGCGATCATGGGCAATGCGGATCTCGCGCGCAGGAAGCTTACCGCCGATCACCCGGCCCAGAAGCATCTGAACCGGATCACCGAGGCAAGCCAGAGCGCGGCCGAGATCTGCCAGCAGATGATGGCCTACGCCGGACGCGACACCGACCGGGAAACCGCCGTGCACATCAACCGGCTGGTCGAAAGCATGGGGCAGCTGCTCGAGGTTTCGCTGCACAAGGGCGTGCGGCTCAAGCTGGCGCTGGCCGAGGGGCTCCCGCCGCTCCGGCTTTCGCCCGGGCAGATCAAGCAGGTGGTGATGAACCTGATCACGAACGCCAACGACGCGATCGGCCCGGACCGCGAAGGCGAAATCGAGCTGGCTACCGGTGTGCGCCGCCTGAGCGCCGAGGAGATCTCGAAGCTGGTGGGCGCAAGCTTCCTCGCACCCGGCGACTATCTGTTCATCCAGGTGACGGATAACGGCTGCGGTATGGACGAGAAAACCGTCCGGCGCATTTTCGAGCCGTTCTTCTCGACCAAGTTCACCGGCCGCGGGCTGGGGCTGTCGGCGCTTTTGGGCATCGTGCGCAAATACGGCGGCGGACTCAGCGTGACCAGCAGGCCGGGCGAAGGATCGAGCTTCGAGGTGCTGCTGCCGCTTTCGCTTGCCGCCGAGGAGACCGGCGACGAACAAAGGGCCGGAGGCCCGAGCGGCAGGAGCACCCGCCGGACCGTGCTCGTCGTCGACGACGAGCCCTTCATCCGAGAAATCGCCGGCGAAATCCTCGCCGAAGCGGACTTCGAAGTCCTCACCGCACGCAACGGCCAGGAAGCGCTCGATGCCTACCGCGTGCATCGCGACCGGATCGGCTGCGTGCTGCTGGACATGACCATGCCGGTCATGGACGGACTGGCCGCGCTGAAAGAGATCAAGACGCTCGATCCCGAGGCGCGGGTCGTGCTCTGCTCGGGCTACGCCCAGCACGACATTCACAACCATGTCGGCGAGGGCATGGCGGATGCGGCCCTGCCCAAGCCGTTCCAGCCCGAGAAACTTCTGAACACGGTCGAATCGATCATCGCCCGCGCCTAGCTCTTGGCCCGCGCCTTGCTTTGCGCGGGCATGGAGCCGGACACCGTAATCCAGATCGGAAGCGAAGCCATCCGGATGATCCTCTGGATGTCGCTGCCGATGCTCGCCGTCGCGCTGGTCGTCGGCGTGATCATTTCGCTGATTCAGGCGGTCACCCAGATCCAGGAAATGACGCTGACCTTCGTTCCGAAGATCATCGCGGTGTTTGCGGTCGCGATCTTCGCCGCGCCGTGGATGACCGAGCGCATGGTCAGCTTCACCCGCCAGATCCTTGAGCGCATCCCCAGCCTGCTGAACTAGCCGATGCCCGTTCCGTGGCCCGAGCCCGCGTCGATCGCCGCCGCCCTGATGGTGCTGCTGCGCGTTTCGATGATCGTGATCCTGATGCCGGTCATCGGCCATCAGCTCGTGCCCGCGCCCGTCAAGGCGGGGCTGATCGGCGTGCTGACGGTTCTGCTCGTGCCGGTCGTCCCTCCCCTGCCGGAAGGAGCGTCGCTCTCGCCCATTGCGCTTGCGGTTGCGGCCGTCCGGGAAATGCTGATCGCCGGCGCGCTGGCGCTTCTTTCCCAGCTGATCTTCGCGGCCGCGCAGTTTGCCGGCCAGATCATGAGCTTCCAGATGGGCATGACGGTGGCCAACGTGTTCGACCCGGCCACGTCCAGCCAGCAGTCGGTGATCTCGCAGCTGGCGCTCACGCTGGCGATGCTGGTCTGGCTTGCGGCCGGCGCCCACCACGTGTTTCTTCAGAGCCTCGCGGATTCGTTCCGGCTGTTCCCGGTCGGACGCCCCTTCCACCCGGGAGGCCTTGAGGACATCGTGCAGGGGGCGGCGGCGATGTTCGTGCTCGCCGTGAAGCTCGCCGCGCCCGTGATGCTGCTGCTGACCTTCATCTACATCGCGCTCGGCCTGCTTGCCCGGGCCGTGCCGCAGATTCAGGTGTTCTTCGTCAGCTTCCCGCTCACGGTGGGCCTGGGTCTGCTGACGCTGGCGCTGGGCATGCCCGCGATCGTCGCGCTGATGCATGAAGCCTTTTCGGGGCTTGCGCGGGCCATGCCCCTCCTGCTTCGCCACCTTGGAGGCGGCTGATGGCCGAGGAACAGGATCGCAGCCAGCAGACCGAAGAGCCCACCCCAAAGCGACTGGAGGATGCCCGGCGCAAGGGCCAGGTGCCGACGAGTCGCGAGCCATCCACCGCCGTGGCCTTCCTCGTGCTCGCCGTCGCCGGCGCAAGCGGCGTGCTCGCATGGGTGGGCGAACGGATGCTCGCGCTGATGCGCCACCATCTCTCGGGAGCGGCCCACATCGAGGCCACGCCGGACGGGATGCAGTCGCTGCTCGCGCATGTAGGACTGGAGACGCTGGCAGGCCTTGCGCCGCTGGCTCTCCCGATGCTGATCCTCGGCGTGCTCGCCGCGCTGCTCGTCTCCGGCCCCGTGTTCACGACCGAACCCCTGAAGCCGAAGCTCTCGAAGATCAGCCCCAGAAAGGGCCTGGAACGGCTGTTTTCGACCCGGGGGCTCGCCGAGTTCCTGAAGTCCGTCCTCAAGCTGGTTCTGATCAGCACGGTCTGCGCCGTGGTCGTGACCGGCATGTACCCGCCGATTCTGATGTCCGCCACGAAGGACATGGCCGGAATCACCGAGCTCGCCGCCCAGGGAAGCGTGCGCATCGTTCTGCTCGCCGCGCTGACCTTTGCGGGCATCGCGCTTGCCGACGTGCTCTACCAGCGCTGGGAGCATCGCAAGTCCCTGCGCATGTCGAAGAAGGAGCTGAAGGACGAATACAAGGAGTCCGAAGGCGACCCGCAGCTCAAGGCGAAGATCCGCCAGATCCAGATGCAGCAGGCCCAGAGCCGGATGATGGCCGATGTGCCGAAGGCCGATGTGGTGATCACGAACCCGACCCATCTGGCCGTTGCGCTGGCCTACGAGCCCGAGCGGATGGGCGCTCCACGGGTTCTGGCCAAGGGGCGGGGCAAGGTGGCCGAACGCATCCGCGAAATCGCCCGCGAGCACCGGATCCCGATCCGGGAAAACAAGCCGTTGGCAAGATCCTTGTTTAGACAGGTCAAGATCGGCGACGAGATTCCCGAGGAACTGTACGAGGCCGTCGCCGTGATCCTGGCGGAAATCTACCGCCTGCAAGGAAAAACGGGAGGCTGATCCGGAATGCAGCAGGTGGCGGCAATGACCTTCCAGCGGGTGGCGCGTCAACCGGACGTGCTGCTCGCCGTCGGGGTTTTGGCGGTGCTGCTGGTGATGATGGTGCCGATGCCGACCTGGCTGATGGACGTGATGCTGGCCACGAACATCACGATCGGCGTGCTCATCCTGCTGACCGCGATCTACGTGCTGAAGCCGCTGGACTTCTCGGTCTTCCCCTCGCTGCTTCTGCTGACCACACTGTTCCGGCTTGCGCTGAACGTCGCCACAACCCGGCTCATCCTGCTGCACGGGCAGGAAGGCCCGGCCGCCGCCGGTCACGTCATCGAAGGCTTCGGGCAGTTCGTCGTCGGCGGCAACACCGTGGTCGGCCTGATCATCTTCCTGATCCTCGTGCTCATCAACTTCGTCGTCATCACCAAGGGCTCGACCCGAATCGCCGAGGTGGCCGCGCGCTTTACGCTGGATGCGATGCCCGGCAAGCAGATGGCGATCGACGCCGATTTGAACGCGGGCATGATCGACGAGCGCGAGGCCCGCCGCCGGCGCGAGGCGATCGCTCGGGAGGCGGAGTTCTATGGCGCGATGGACGGCGCATCGAAGTTTGTCCGGGGTGATGCGGTCGCCGGCCTGATCATCACCTTCATCAATCTGATCGGAGGGCTGATCATCGGTGTTGCCCAGCAGGGGATGCCGATCGGCGAGGCGATCGGAGTCTACAGCATCCTGACCGTCGGCGACGGTCTGGTATCCCAGATCCCGGCGCTCGTGATCTCGACCGCGGCCGGCATCATCATCACCCGTGCAAGCGGCAGCGTTGCGCTGCCTTTCGAGCTCAAGGCCCAGTTTACGATGCATCCGAAGACCCACTGGGTGGGCGCGGGCGCGCTCGCCCTGATGAGCCTCGTGCCGGGGCTGCCGTTTCTGCCGTTCCTCGTGCTTTCCCTGGGCCTGACCGCGAGCGGCTGGTATCTGCACGCGGGGAGGGCCGCGCAAGCCGTCGAGGAAGCCGAAGAACCCGAAAGCCCCCCCGAGCCGAAGCCCGAGGACGAGCTCGGCGCGCTGCTCGTCGAAGATCCGATCCGGCTGGAAATCGGCTACGGGCTCATCGATCTGGTCGAGAACGGACGCGAGGGCAACCTGCTGGAGCGGCTGAAGAAGGTGCGCCGGCAGCTGACGCAGGAAATCGGCTTCATCCTTCCGCCCGTTCACATCAAGGACAACCTGCAGCTGGGCGTGTCCGACTATCGCGTGCTGATCCGCGGCGCGGAGGTCGGCCGGGGCGAGGTCCGCCCGCGCAGCCTGCTCGCGCTCGAAGCCCAGCTTTCCGGGCCTCCGGTCGAGGGCATCGCCACGACCGAACCGGCGTTCGGCCTGCCCGCGGTCTGGATCTCGCCGGACAAGCGGGCGCAGGCCGAGCTTTCGGGCTATACGGTGGTCGAACCCGCGACCGTGATCATCACCCACATCACCGAACTGCTCCGGAAGCACGCGGCGGACATGCTCGACCGCGCGCAGGTGCACGAGATGGTCGAACGGGTGGCCGAGCGCTTCCCGAAGGTCGTCGAGGAGATCGTGCCGGCGCAGGTTTCCTACGGGCTGCTGCAAAACGTGCTGCAGCGCCTGCTCGCCGAATGGGTTCCGATTCGTGACATGATGGCCATTCTCGAAACCCTGGCCGATCACGCCGGACAGATGGATGTGGATGCGCTCGTCGAGCGCGTCCGGGTGCGGCTCGGGCGCGCGATCACCCAGCGCTACCTGAACGAAGCCGGCGAGCTTGCCGTTTTCATGCTCGACGGCGAGCTCGAACAGCAGATGACCGAGCGGCTTGGTTCGGGCGAGGCGTGGACGCTGCCGCTGGAAATGGGGCAATGGCAGCGCTTCGTCACCCGCCTGAACGAGGCGATCAGCCGGCATGACCTGGACCAGCCGGTCGTGCTGACGACGCCCGCGGTCCGCCCGGGTCTGGCCCGGGCCCTGCGCTCGCTGATGTCCCGGATCGCCGTGCTGTCGATCGCCGAGGTTCCCCCGCAGACCAGCATCCGGACGCTCGGCAAGGTGAGCCTGCGCGATGCAGATTAGGGTCTTCTCCGCCCCGCGCCTGCATGAGGCGCTGGCCGAGGTGCGAAAATGCCTCGGCCCGGATGCGCTGATCATCGACCGGCGCCAGATCACCGATGCCGGAGGCGCACGCCGCTGGGAGGTTTTTGCGGCACGTGATGCCGCGCCCGAATCCGGACCGGAGCCGGTGCGCGCAACCGCGCCGCAGGCGGACATCCATCAGGCGATGCGCAGGCTTGAGCGCATCGTCGAGGAACTCGGCAACCGCGAATCGGCGAGCCTTCGCCAGGCGCTGGATTCCGACACCGAGCGTCGGGCCTTTGACCGTCTGATCGAGCTGGGCATCGCCCCCAGTCATGCCTTCGATCTCGCCCCCCAGTTCGTCGAGGGCGAAGGACTTGCGGAGCGCCAGCTGAAGTGGGCGCCCGCGCTCACCCGCCCCGGCAGGCTCAAGACGCTGCTGTTTACCGGGCCCTCGGGCTCCGGAAAGACGACGCTGATCGCAAAGCTCGCCACCCATTTCAGCCTCAGGGGATGGCGCGTTGCGCTCGCAACCACCGATACCGAGCGCGTCGGCGGCACCGACCTGCTCGAAACCTATGCCGCGACGCTGGGCCTTGCGCTGAGTCGCATCCGCGAACCCCGCGATGCGCGAAAGGCCCGGCAGGGGGCCAAATCGGCACAACTCCTGCTTGTCGACAGCGAGGGCTGGAGTCCGAGGCACGACGCCTCGCTTGCCCGCCAGCAACGGCTGTGGGAGCCGCTCGGCATCGATCGCCGCTTTCTCGTGCTCCCGGCCAACTTCGACGAGGAGGACGGGATGCAAATGATTGCGCGACAGGCCCGGATCGATGCCACGGACCTCGCCTTCACGAAGCTCGACGAAACCGGCCGTCCCGGGAAGATCGTCAACTGGGGCATCGCATCCGGTCTTGCGCTCTCCTGGTGCAGCTTCGGGCCGGAAGTTCCCGAACAGACCGGCTGGCTGAGCCCGGAGGCACTGAAACAGTTGCTGGCCGGAAACGCCGAAATGCGCGGAGCGTCCGCATGATGGCCGCGGTCGGCAGGCAACAGCCCCGCGTAATCGCCGTCTCCAGCGGCAAGGGTGGCGTTGGCAAGACGTTCTACGCCGTGCATCTGGCCGCCCGGGCCGCGACTCGCGGTCTGCGCGTGCTTCTGATCGACGCGGATCTGGGCCTGGCCAATGTGGACGTGATGCTGGGCCTTCAGGCGAACGCGACGATCCGGGAGCTGATCCACGGCCGGATCGAGGCACGCGAGATCCTCGTCTCCACGCGTCACGGCTTCGACGTGATGCCCGGAGGCAGCGGCCTGCACGAGCTGACCACGCTGAGCGCCGACGAGCAGCTCGCCATCCTCGATGCGCTGCGCGATCTGGGCGCGGATTACGAGCTCATCGTCATCGACACCGCCGCGGGCATCGGCGAAAACGTGCTCTATTTCGTATCGGCCTCGGAGTCCGCGCTGATCGTGCTGACGCCCGATCCCACTTCGCTCACCGACGCCTATGCCCTGATCAAGGTGCTGTCGCGCGAGCGCGACATGCGCCGCTTCATGGTGCTCGTCAATCAGGCCGACGAACTGGACGCCCAGCTCACTTTCCGGCGCCTGCTTTCCGTCACCGACCGCTACCTCGACGTGCTGCTCGACTACGTGGGCTTTCTCCCCCGCGAGCAGGCGGTGCGCGACGCGGTCCGCCGTCAGCGGCTGCTGGAAGAGGTGGATCAGGGCGCCACGCACCGGCAACTCGCCGGCCTCCTCGATTCGGTCCTCGATCGGCCCCGTGATCCGACGCGTTCGGGCGGACTTCAGTTTTTCTGGGAACACGCGTTGAGCTCCGGGCTCGACGCCAACCTTGCCCAAAAGGAGGAATCGCGATGAACCCGACACAAGCCGCAACCTCAGGCGCGATGACCGGCATCCTGTTCGGCCTCGCGATTTGCATGATCCGCGACATCCCGCTGGCGGACAGCCTGTTCCGCACCGCCGTGCTCGGTGCCGCCGGAGCCTGGATGGGCGTGCTGCTCTGCTGGCTGAACCAGCTTCTTCCCGAGCACGCCGACGACGCCGGGGAAGGCCGCATCAGCCGGTCGTGAAAGCCGCCGCCTACGCCACCGACAGGCAGACGACAGCCTCGCCGGAGGAGCTGCTCGAGCAGTACCTCCCGATGATCCGCTTTCACGCCGAGCAGCTCCGCCGGCGCACGCCGGATTCCATCGAGCTCGACGATCTGATCGACGCCGGCGTGCTGGGCCTGCTCGACGCCGCCCAGCGCTTCGATCCCGAACGCGACATCCAGTTCAAGACCTTCGTCGCCTACCGGGTGCGCGGGGCAATGATCGACTACCTGCGCGCTTTCGACTGGATGCCGCGCAGCCTGCGCGACACCGCCAAGGAAATGCAGGCGGCCTTCCAGGTGCTGGAACAGCGGCACGGGAGGCCCGCCGAGGAGCAGGAGATTGCGGCCTATCTCGGCCTCACGCTCGAGGAATACCGGGAGCGCCTGGACCGGGTCCGGGCAATGTCGGTGATCAGCTTCGAGGATCTTCCGATCGCCCGCGCCGACGAGGACGACACGCTGACAATCCTCGAAACCCTGGCCGCCGACGCCTCGACAATGCCCGAGCACTGCGCGGCCGTGCACGAGTTCACGGAAAGGCTCGCCGATGCGATCGAACACCTGCCGAAACGGGAACAGATCCTGATCACGCTGTACTACTACGAGGAACTGACGATGAAGGAAATCGCGCTGATCCTGGGGCTGACCGAGTCCCGCGTGTCCCAGATCCATTCGCAGATGGTCCTGCGCCTGCGCGCGCACCTGGGGCTCGACCAGTGAGCGCCGCCATGCTCAACCTGATACTGGACGGCCTGCTGCTCGCCGTATTTGCCGCGGGCGGATGGTTCTGGCGCCGGCAGAACCTCCGCCAGCAGCAGCTCGAGCGACTGCTTGCGGACGCAAGCCGCCAGCTCGACCAGGCCACGCAACAGCTCGCCGAGGCCTCGAAGCTGCTCGCCGAGGCACGCCAGGCACCCGCGCCCGCTCCCGAATCGGAGCCGGAGGAAAAAGCGCCCGATGCGCTGGCCGGGATTCTGGCACTGCACCGGCAGGGTGAGAACTCCGATGCGATCGCAAGGAAGCTGGGGATTCCCGCAGCTCAGGTGCGACTGGCGCTGAAACTGCACGGCAAGGCAGACCCAGGCGCCCCTGCACCCCAGGCCAGGGTCAAAGCCGGACGACGACGAAGCAGGCGGAAGTCGAAGGCCCGGGAAGAGCCGCAGGAGAAGGCATCCGGCCGAGCCCCCAGTACGGACGAAATCCTTCGCCGGGCGCGATGCGGCCAAGCCGAAGAAGACATCGCGCGAGAACTCGGACTGCCGAGCGCCCAGGTGCGTCTGGTGCTGGCTCTGCACGACCCGCCTCCCACTCTCCGGGATGATCCAGCGGCGGCGGTGCCTCCGTGATCACGCCCATTGCCCCGACCAGCCTCCTGCTCGGCCTTCCGAACCTGTCGACCTCAGGGCAGTCGCCGCTGCCCTGGCCCGTGGGCTCGTTCGTCCCCGCCCAGGTTCTGG
>CAYNLY010000051.1:0-10335 GCA_964398225.1 uncultured Zetaproteobacteria bacterium | reverse complement strand
GCGTGGACGCGCTGGCCATCGCCATCGGCACCAGCCACGGCGCCTACAAGTTCACCCGTCCGCCGACGGGCGACATCCTGGCGATCGACCGGATCAAGGAGATCCATGCCAAGATCCCGAACACGCATCTGGTGATGCACGGCTCCTCCTCCGTGCCGCAGGACTGGCTGAAGATCATCAACGAGTACGGCGGCGACATGGGCCAGACCTACGGCGTTCCGGTCGAGGAGATCGTCGAGGGCATCAAGCACGGCGTGCGCAAGGTGAACATCGACACCGACCTGCGCATGGCCTCAACCGGCGCGATCCGCAAGTACCTGGCGGAAAACCCGAAGAACTTCGACCCGCGCAAGTACTACGCGGCCGCCAAGGACGCGATGAAGGAAATCTGCAAGGCGCGCTTCGAGGCCTTCGGCTCGGCCGGCCACGCCGACAAGATCAAGCCGAAGCGGCTCGAGGAAATGGTCGCCTTCTACGGCTGATCGATCAAAAGCCGGAACCGGGGCGGGGCCTGCTTGGGCCCCGCCTTTTTTGTTTCCGGAACCTCGCGCGGCTAGGCTATCCCGCATGGGCCTGATCGAAATGCTCGCCGAGCGGCGCATCCAGCAGGCGATGCGCGAGGGCGCTTTCGACCATCTCGAGGGCGCGGGCCGGCCGCTGAAGCTGGAGGACGACGACCCGTTCGTGCCGCCGGAGCTGCGCATGGCCTTCAAGGTGATGAAGAACGCGGGTCTCCTGCCGCCCGAGGTGCTTGCGCGCAAGGAAATCCATTCGCTCAGGGAACTGATCGCCTGCACCGACGACGAGGCCGAGGCGGAACTTGCCAATCGCCGGCTCCAGTATCTGCTGATGCAGCTTGACGCCCGGGGATCGGGGCGGATTCTGGCCGAGGAGGCCCGCTACCGGCGGGCGCTTGGGCGCAGGATGGAGCGCGCGTCACTCGATCCTTAGCGGGGGCACCGGCACGTCCACCGCATCGGCAACCGCGCGGAGCAGTTCCATTTCCTCGGGCACGACCCGGCCGTCGGCCAGCACGATGCGGACCGCGCCCCGCATCAGCCGCCGCTTGAGCCCGGGATCGGCGTGTTCGAGCCGGTCCAGCGCCTCGTCGAGCTGTCGGAAACCGATGCGTTCGGGCACTTCGGCCTTCACGCCCGCCTCTCCCGCCGCCTCGCCGAGCACGCGCGTCCGATCCGGATGCGCGCCGTAATGGGCCAGCATCGCCCAGACCATCATCAGATCGGCGGGCCGGGCCCGGCCGCGCGCGACTCGCCTGCGCACGCCGAAGACCGGTGCCAAGTGCCGGAGCATCATCCGGTGCAGCATGTATTCGAACGGTCCGATGCGCCCGTCCGCTTTGATGAGCGCGCGCACGGCCCGGGCAAACGCCCGGTATTGCTCCGCACTCATCGCGCGCAGGCCGGGCATCGCCCGCTCGACGGCCGGCAGCCGGCATTCGGCCGGTAGCCTGCGCGCGCGGTCGGCAAGATCCAGCACTTCACGGAAGACGGGGGGTGCGACCTCCCGCTCCAGCGCGCGCATCTGCCCGCGGCGGACCTCCTTTTCTCCGCTCAACAGCAGCGCCAGCGCGAGCGCCTGCGCGCCCAGCGGATCCCGGAGCCGCGCGCGCAGAACCTCGTCGAGCGCATCCATCCGGGCGCGAGCCTCGTGCAGCTCGCTTGCCTCGGGCTGCGCGATCTCGGCCATCACCGCGTCCGTGTCGTGGGCAACGCTGCGCCGAGGCATCGTTCCGGCCTCGGCGAACGAGGCGGCGGCCTCGGCGCGAACCGCTTCGGCCTGGGCGCGGACATCCACGGGCTCCGGCGCTCCGGAAAACGACGGATCCAGACGGCGGATGCGTTCGATCAGCGGCGGATGGGTCGCCCACCAGTCCTTCCTGCCGGTGCCCTTGAGCGCCTCGCAGAAGAAGAAGTGGCTGGCCCGCTGCGCGGCCGGATGGCGGATGCGCGAGCCCGTCCGATAGCCGCCGATGACCTTCAGCGCATTGGCAAGCCCCATCGGGTTGCGCGTGAACTGGACCGCCCCCGCGTCGGCAAGATACTCGCGCTGCCGGGACACCGCCCGCTTGATCAGATCGGCAAGCACGAGCCCGACGGTGCCCACGACAAAGACCAGGAAGCCCAGCACCGCGAGCGCGAGAATCCCACCCCCGCTTCGCCGGTCCACCCTTGGTGTCGCGTCCGCGCTGGCTCTCATGAGCATGATGCCGATGTCGCTGACCAGCGTGATCCCGAACAGCCAGCCCATCAGCCTCATCTTCAGACGCATGTCTCCATTGAGGATGTGCGCGAACTCATGCGCGACCACCCCCTGCAGCTCGTCGCGCTTGAGCAGCTCGATCGCGCCGTCGGTGACGGCGACGACCGCATCGGACGGGGAAAAACCGGCGGCAAAGGCATTGATGCCCGGCTCCGGAATGCGGTAGACGGCCGGCACCGGAAGCCCCGCCGCGATTGCCATTTCCTCGACCACGTTGACCAGCCTGCGAAGCAGCAGATCGTCGCTTTCGTGCGGCACGGCCACACCGCCCAGCATCTCCGCCACGGCCGCCCCGCCCCCACGCCGGAGCCGGACGATCTGGTACAGGCTTCCGGAAGCGACGATGATCAGCGTGATCGCGCTGGTCGTGGCGAACAGCTGCGGATGCCAGAAGCCTTGCATGCTCTCGTCAAACACCAGCAAAGGTCCGATCACCGCAAGATAGACGCAGGCGACCACGGCGAGCACCGCGAGCGCAAACAGCAGCACGAGCCGGCGGCTCTGGCGCCGGGCATCCTCCTGCAGACCGAAGAAGTCCACGAAAGCGTTCAGCTGTCGAAGCGGACCTTCACCGGCTTGCGTGCGGCGGCCTCATCCAGTTCCCAGAGCGCGGCGGGCTGGAAGCCGAACATGCCGGCAAACAGCACATCCGGAAAACTCTCCCGCTGCGTGTTGTAGCGCATCACTTCGTCGTTGTAGGCCTGACGGGCGAAGGCGACGCGGTTTTCGGTGCTGGTCAGCTCCTCCATGAGCTGGGCCATCGTCTGGTTGGCTTTCAGATCCGGATAGTTCTCCGCCACGGCATGAAACTGAAGCAGCGCCTGCCCGAGCTGCGCCTCGGCGCCGGCCAGCGCCTTGAGCGCCTCCGCATCCCCGGGCTTGCGTCCCGCCTCCTTGATCGCGGAAAGCGCCTGATTCCGCGCCTCGGTCACCCGTTCCAGGGTTTCGCGCTCATGCTTCAGGTAGCCCTTCGCGGTTTCGACCAGGTTGGGAATCAGGTCGTAGCGCCGCCGGAGCTGAACGTCGATCTGGGCAAACGCGTTCTTGAAGCGGTTTCTGAGCCGAACCAGCCGGTTGTAGATGGCGACGATGTAGACGATCAGCCCGAAAAGAACGCCCAGAACGACCAGCGCGACGGTTCCCATGCGGCCCTCCTATTCCGTGCGAACACGATAGAGCAGAATCCCGCCCAGCGCAAACAGGGCGACGATCACCAGGATCGAGGCCCGGGCGCTGCCGGTGGCGAGGCTCGCCCAGCCCATCAGAAACGGCCCGAGCACCGCGGCGAACTTGCCCAGCATGTTGAAGAATCCGAAGTATTCCGCGGATTTCTCCTTCGGAATCATGCGCGCGTACATCGAGCGGGAAAGCGCCTGGATGCCGCCCATGACCAGGCCGATCATCGCGGCCAGCAGGTAGAAGTCGGCCGCGCGCTTCATCGTCATGCTCCAGAGACAGACGAGCGCATAGACCCCGATCGCGCCCAGAAGCGCGTTCTTCGTGCCGAGGCGCTCTCCAAGCCGGCCCATCGCGATCGCGGCGGGAAAGGCGACGAACTGCGTGAGCAGCAGCGCGCCCATCAGCGCCGAGGCATCGAAGCCCAGCGCAAGCCCGTAGTCCACACCCATCTTGATCACGGTGTTCACGCCGTCGATGTACAGAAAGTACGCGAGCAGAAACAGCCAGATCATCCGTTCGCTGCGGATGCGGTGAAACGTCGCCCCCAGCTGCCGGAATCCCGCGCCAACGGCCTCGACAACACCCGGGCGGGCGCCTTCGGCATGCTCCCGCACGCCAAGCGCCAGCGGCAGGGTGAACACCGCCCACCACAGCGCGACACTCAGGAAGGACCAGCGCACCGCCTCGGCGGCGCTGCCCAGTCCGAACCACTCCGGATGCAGCGTCATCGCGACGTTGAAGGCAAAGAGAAGCCCGCCGCCGATGTAGCCGAGCCCGTAGCCCAGGGCCGAAACCCGGTCCATTTCCCCGGGCCGGGCAACCTCGACGATCAGCGCGTCGTAGAACACGTTCGCGCCCGAAAAAGCGATCGCGCCGAGCATGTAGACGACGAGCGCCCACATCCACGCCCCGGCCGCCACCAGGAACAGCGCCGCAGTTGCAAGCACGGCGAGCGTCGTGAACGCAAGCAGCATCCGCTTGCGCACCCCGCCCTGATCGGCGATGGCGCCGACGACGGGCGCGGCCACGGCCACGATCAGCCCGGCCACCGCGTTGCCGAGCCCGAGCCAGAACGTGCTTTCGTTCGCGCTCAGGCCCGAGGCCCAGTACTGCTTGAAGAACACCGGAAAAAAGCCGGCCATCACCGTCGTCGCGTAGGCCGAGTTCGCCCAGTCGTACATCGACCAGGACCAGACGGCGCGGGGATTGGCGAAGGCCATGTTCGAAACGTAGGCTCGATCGCGCCGTTTGGCGAGCCCAGGGAACGGAGGTTTGGATTGCGCTGCATCATCCAGCGGGTGCGAAAGGCAAGCCTTGTGGTCGAAGGCGAAGCCTCGGGCGAAATCGGCGCTGGCGTCGTGGCGCTCATCGGCATTGAGCGCGGCGACGGCGAGCGCGAGGCCGAACGCATGGTCGAGCGGATTGTGAGCTATCGACTGTTTGCCGACGAGCGGGGCCGGATGAACCGTTCGCTGCTTGATGCGGGCGGAGCGCTGATGCTCGTGCCGAACTTCACGGTGGCGGCCGACACGAAAAAGGGCACGCGCGCAAGTTTTTCCACCGCCGCCGACCCCGAGGCCGCCGCTTCCCTGTTTTCACGCCTGGCCGAAGCGATCGGGGATCTGGGGATCACGCCGGTGCTCGGCCGCTTCGGTGCGCGGATGGAGGTATCCCTCGTCAATGATGGACCGGTGAGCTTCATCCTCGAAGTCTGAGCGGACTTCACGAAGCCGGGATCCTCATGCATCATTGCCCCATGGGCAGCGATGATCCCGCACGATGGCTGGACGAGCACGGCGACTACCTGTATCGCTATGCGCTCGCCCGCATCCGGGACGAAGCCCAGGCCGCCGACCTCGTTCAGGAGACGCTGCTTGCGGCCTGGCAGGCCCGCGAGCGTTTTTCGGGGGGATCGAACCTCCGCACCTGGCTGGTCGGAATCCTGAAGCACAAGATCGTCGATCAGATCCGGCGCGAAATCCGCGCGCGCGAAGGCATGGATGCGCTGGAGCGGGATCCGACGAGCGACTGGTTCGACGACTCCGGGCGCTGGACCGAGCACCCGGTGCCCTGGCGGGACGATCCCGCGCGTCTTCTCGAAAACCGCCAGTTCATGGATGTGCTGCGCACCTGCCTGGACGGGGTTCCCAAGCGGCAGCGCCGGGCCTTCGAGCTGCGGGAGATCGCCGGCGAGAGCCCCGAGGAAATCTGTAAGGCGATGGACATCACGCCGACCAATCTTCACGTGCTGATCCATCGCGCCCGGCTTGCGCTTCGCAAGTGTCTGGAAATCCACTGGTTCGGCCGGAGCAAGGCATGATCGGATATTCGTGCAGGCAGGCCATGCGGATCGCATCGGAAGCGCTCGACCGCCCGCTTTCGACCGCGGAGCGCTGGAAGCTGAGGCTGCATCTTGCGATGTGCTCCGACTGCCGAAACGCGTCCGAAGCCATGCGCAAGCTGCGCGAGATTGCCCGCGGGCTGCGCCCCGGGGATGTCCGGCTCTCGGAGGAGCAGCGCGCGCGGATCCGCGCGGCACTCGCCGAGCTCGAGGGCTAGTCCCGGGCCGGACGCATCCGTTTCTCGAACAGGCGGTAGTCGTTGCCACGGGCCTGCTCAAGCGCCCGAGCAAGCAGCGCATGCCCTTCCGCATAGGCCTGATCGGCCAGCAGAGCGCGATAGACCTTCTTGTAGAACGCATCGGGCTCGACGTCGACCGTAAAGCGCACCGTGTGCGTGCCTCCTGGCAACGGCGCAAGCCGAAACCGCCGGCGCTCGCCGGGTTTGAGGCGGGTGTCGCGGATTTCCCTCCAGCCGTCGTCGAACTCGACCTCGCGCCCGATCGTCCACTCCCTTCGGGAAAGCGGCCGCCCATCGGCGCCCAGCGCCTCGATCGAAACCCGAACCCGGGGCGTCACATAGGTGGGAAACGCATGCCCGATGTGCACCGAGGCGATCTCGAGGCGCGCTTCGCGCGCGTCCGCCCCGGCATGGATCTCCAGGCCGCCGCGAACGGTTTCGGGATCGTGGATGCCGCGAAAGAGATGCCGTCGTTCCGGCATGTGACAGCGCTGGCAGGTCACGCCCTCGCGGGCGAAGCGGCTCCGCCGCCATTCGGCCAAGGTGTTTTCGAGCGGCTTGCCGTTCACCGCCATCGAGGCGGGAAACTGATGGCAGGAGGCGCAAAACTCGGAGCGCTCGAACGCCTGTGTGGCGACAAAGCCGCCGTGCACGCCGGTGTCCTGCCAGCCAGGCCCGCGCCCGTCCTTCGGCTGTGGTCCGAAACGCCGCCATGCGCGCACATGGCAGGACGCGCAGCTTACCCCGGCATGGGAAAGCGCGGGCAGCCGAAGCGTGGAACCGTCGTCAGGCTCTTGAGCGCCTTGCGAAAGAAGCGTTCGCATCGCCCGCTTCGACTCGGGAAGCCCGCGGAAATGCTGCTCGGCAAGCGGCGCGTGGCAGTCGAGGCAGGCGTTCGCGTCCGCAAGGCTCATCCGCGGAAACTGGCCGACGAGCCCGGGCGAAAAGGCGGATGCATGCCTGCTGTTCCGCCAGGCCGCATGCTGCGCCTCGTGGCACTGGCCGCACGCCTGCGGCGAAAGATCGCGCTCAAGCTCCGTCCAGTCGGAAGGCGCGGGCGTCCCGGTCGCCACCGGCCGTTCCCAGTATCCTGCCGGGAGTCCGGGATCTTGTGCGGCCGTCAGCAGCACGCCCGCAAGCACGAGAAAGCCCGCGGACAGAAGCGATCGGGTGCGTGTTCGATTCTCGTTCATCCATCCACGCCTCGTGAAACGGAAGCCCGGGCATGAACGGCGTCATGCCCGGGAAACCGGCCGGCGGAGCGATCAGCGCCGATGCTTGCGCAGATATTCCATCCGGTAGGCCCGATAGTAGGCGGCAAGTGCCGTGAGTTCCTTCGAGTTCGAGGGAAACGCCTTGCCCTTCATCGGATTGAGCATGCAGTAGTTGATCATCTGGTCGAGGGTCACGACGTCACCGACCATCTTCACGAAATGCGGAAAGTTCCGGTTGCGATCGAAATGCAGGCGCTCGAAGTTCGAATGGCAGGAGGCACAGGAGACACCCGCCGTACCCAGCTTCTCGTCGTGCCACAGCTTCTTGCCGTAGGCTACGGCCTGAGCGAAGTTGTCGAACGCGTGATCGCGGATCGGCGTGTTTCCGGGCGTGCCCCACTGCCGGCTTTTGCCGCTCTGCTTCATCGAGCACGGGTTGCATGGATTGCCGTGCCTCTTTTTCATCGAGCAGGGGTTGGCATGGCCTTTCGTGGAGCACGGATTGCACGGGTTGGCATGCCCGTGTTTTTTCATCGAACAGGGATTGCACGGGTTGGACGATGCGTGCGCACCGTGACGGACGTCGCAGGGATTGGCCCGTTCATGCATTGCGCAGGGATTCATGGCCGAATGATCCATCGAACACGGATTGCAGGGATTGGCCGCAGACGCGATGCCGGCGGCAGACAACATCAACCCGGCAAGGCCCGGGAAAAGGATTCGAACGTTCATTACACACCTCCAGAGACTGATCATCCGCGTGGCCTGGGCGGCCGCGCCCCATTGAGTCGCCCTTCCCATTGAAGCCTTACACCCGCTGTGAACAGCGAAGCCAGAAGCGGCCCGCACCTCGGCCGCGGTTGAAGCCGGGTGTTGCGGCTGGCGCCGTCGCCCTGTTTACAGTCGGACCCGATTCAGCCGCAGCGCGTTGGAAATCACCGACACGGACGAGAAGCTCATCGCCGCGGCCGCGATGATCGGCGACAGCAGCAGGCCGAAGAACGGATACAGCGCGCCGGCCGCGATCGGCACGCCCAGCGTGTTGTAGGCGAAGGCCCAGAACAGGTTCTGGCGGATGTTCCGCATCGTTGCGCGCGACAGACGCACGGCGCGCACGATGCCGGTGAGATCCCCCTTGACCAGCGTGATGCCGGCCGATTCCATCGCCACGTCGGTGCCGGTGCCCATCGCAATGCCGACATGCGCGGCGGCCAGTGCCGGCGCATCGTTGATGCCGTCGCCGGCCATGGCCACGATCCGTCCTTCACGCTGCAGCTTTTTCACGACGGCCGCCTTCCGATCCGGAAGCACCTCGGCCTCGAAGCGGTCGATGCCGAGCTTTCTGGCCACAGCCTCGGCCGTATGGCGGTTGTCGCCGGTCAGCATCACGACCTCGATGCCTTCGGCATGCAGAGCGCGAATCGCATCCGGCGTCGTTTCCTTGACCGGATCGGACACGCCGAGGATGCCCGCAAGCCTGCCGCCTGCCGCCAGATACATGACCGTCTCGCCCTCCCGCTGATGCCGGGCCACTTCATCGGCCAGCGCCGAAACATCGACGCCCTCTTCCCGCATCAGCCGCGCATTGCCCAGAAGCAGCGGCCGGCCGTCCAGCGTGGCCTTCACGCCCATGCCGGTGACGGCCTCGAACCCCTCCACCGGAACCGGCTCCACGCCGCGCTCGTGCGCTCCCTCCACGATCGCGGCGGCCAAGGGATGCTCGCTGGCGCGCTCGAGGCTTGCGGCCAAGCGCAGAAGCTCCTCCTCGCGGACACCTTCCGCCGGCACCACGGTGGTGAGCCTCGGCCTGCCCTCGGTCAGCGTGCCGGTCTTGTCCACCACCAGCGTGTTTACCTTTTCCATGATTTCCAGCGCCTCGGCATTCTTGATCAGCACCCCGGCCATCGCGCCGCGTCCCGTACCGACCATGATCGAAATCGGCGTGGCCAGCCCCAGCGCGCAGGGGCATGCGATGATCAGCACCGCCACGGCATTGACCACCGCATGCGCCAGCCGCGGTTCCGGCCCGAATCCATACCAGACCGCGAAGGCAAGGATGGCCACGAGCACGACCGCCGGCACAAACCAACCGGCCACGGTATCGGCCAGCTTCTGGATCGGCGCGCGCGAACGCTGGGCCTCGGCCACCATCTTCACGATCTGGGCCAGCAGGGTTTCCGCGCCGACCTTCTCGGCGCGCATCAAGAGGCTGCCGTTGCCGTTCACCGTGGCGCCGATCAGCGTATCCCCCTCCTTCTTGGAAACCGGCATCGGCTCGCCGGTCACCATCGATTCATCGACCAGGCTCTCGCCTTCGATGACCACACCGTCCACCGGCACCTTCTCGCCGGGACGGATGCGCAGCAGATCCCCAACCCGCACCTCATCCAGCGGCACATCGCGCTCGGAGCCGTCGTCCATGACCTTGCGCGCTGTTTTCGGGCTCATGCCGAGCAGCAGCTTGATCGCCTCGTTCGTTCGGGAGCGCGCCTTGAGCTCCAGCACCTGCCCGAGCAGCACCAGTGCGGTAATGACCGCGCCGGCCTCGAAATAGACATCCACGCGACCATCCTCCATCCGCATGACGGGAGGGAAGATGCCGGGAAACAGCAGCGCCACGACGCTGTAAATGTAGGCCACGCCAACCCCGAGGCCGATCAGCGTGAACATGTTCAGGTTCCAGGTCTTCAGCGACAGCCAGAAGCGCTCGAAGAACGGCCAGCCGCCCCAGAGGATCACCGGCGTGGCCAGCACGAACTGGGTCCACTGCACCGCCCCCATGCTCAAGCCCCGCGGCAGCCAGGATGGCGCCAGGTCCGCCACCATGGCCAGCACGAACACCGGAGCGGCCAGGGCGGCGCTGAGCTTGAAACGCCGGCTCATGTCCTCGAGCTCCTCGTTCTTCTCCTCGACCGCGACCGTGCGAGGCTCCAGCGCCATGCCGCACTTCGGACAGCTTCCCGGCTCGTCCTGGACGATCTCCGGGTGCATCGGACAGACATATTCGGTTTTTTCCGCGCCCATCGTCGGCGCGGCCATCGGCTCCAGCGCCATGCCGCAGACCTTGCAGATGCCCGGGCCC
>CAYNLY010000050.1:0-10761 GCA_964398225.1 uncultured Zetaproteobacteria bacterium | reverse complement strand
ATGTCATGATCGTGGATTATCACTGAAGGAGGCCGATATGAGCGAGCGTCTGCCCAACATTCATCCCGGTGAGGTTTTGCTCGAGGAGTTCCTGAAGCCGATGGGAATCAGCCAGTACCGGCTGGCGCGGGAGACGGGCATTTCCCCGATGCGCATCAGCGAGATCGTGCGCGGCAAGCGTTCGGTGACGGCGGATACGGCGTTGCGGCTGGCCCGATATTTCGGCACGTCGGTCAAGTTCTGGATGGGCCTGCAGGATGACTATGAAATCGAACAGGCTCGCCGGAAGCTGGCGGACCGGCTGGAGCGGGAGGTTCATCCGCTCACGGCATAGCCTGGCATCCTGACTCATGGCCTACGATCCCGCCGATCTTGCGCTCCCGGGCTGGCTGCTGAGGTGGCTGGACCGCTGGGTCCGGCTGCAAATCCCGCTCGGACGGCGCTGGACGCTCGGCTTCACGCGCCCCGGGCTCATGTTCACCGCGGCGCTCGCCGGCGTCTGGGCCGCCGCCTTCTATTCGGGCAACAATCTGCTCTATCTGGCCGGTTCGATGCTGGTCGCCGTGGCCGTGGCCGCGCTGCTCCGCGCCCGAAGGATGCTTCGGGAAGCGTCCGCGCTGCTGCCCGGGGCCCTGCCGTGGCTGACGGCGGGCGAAACCCACTTCTGGCGCAAGGAGCTGCCCGCGCCACGAAGCGATGCAGGCATCCTGAGCGTCCACTTGCTGGTTGCGGACGGCGGGGGCGAGGCGCTTGTGCTTTACGGCCGCTGGGAGCCGGCATCCACCGGCGAGCCTGCCGGCCGGATGCGCTGGCAGGGGAGCTTTTGCGAGCCCAGGCGCGGCGTGCGCCGGTTTGACACCGCGATCCTGACCACGGAAGCGCCGATCGGCCTGTACCGGCTGAGCCTGGCGCGCCCCGCTTCGCGCACGCTGGTCACGCTGCCGCAACCATTGGCCTGGAACTGGCCGGGCAGGGTCGGCGAGCGCGGCGGAGGCCGGGAAGGGGACGAATGGACCGATCTTCGCGCCTATCAGGCCGGCGATCCGCTGAGCCGCGTGCACTGGCGCAAGGCGTTCGGCGAGCCCCGGGACTGGAGCGTCAAGCGCTTTGGCTCTTCGCTTGCGGAGGCAAGCGATACGCTGGCCGTGGATCTGCGCGCAGAAGGCGAGGCGCTTGAGCGCATGCTCGGGCGGGCGCGCTTCTGGCTGGAGCAGCATCCGGCGCCGCGTCTGCTCGTGCTTGGAAGCCGGAGGTTTCCGCTCCATGATGAGGCTCAGCTGAAGCGGGCGCATCTGGCGCTTGCCGAGGCGCGGCCGGGCGAGGCGGCGGCTCCGGGCGCGGCGAGCCTGGTGCTGACGGCGGCGGCGGGATGAGCGGGGGGCGAGCGGCTCCGGGCGCAATCGGGCGGCTCGACATCGAGCGGCTCACGCTGGCCGTGCTGATGTGCGGCGTGGCCTCGCTGGCGCTTTCCGATTTCGTAAGCCCGTTCTACTGGAGTCTGTCGGCGGCAGCCGCGGCCCTTCGGCTCATTCGCGGCCCGGGCTTTGCGCTCAGCGAAATGCAGGCGAGCCTGATCGGATGGGCGGGCTTCGTCTGGGTGGGGCTCGAGCTTGCGCTTGGGCGCGCGCTGATCGTCGCGTTCACCGATTTCCTGCTGATTCTGGCGCTCGCTGTCGTCGTCGAGGCGCCCACGCCGCGCAACCATCTGCACCGGATGCTGGTCGGCCTGTTTCTCGTGCTCGCCTCGGCGGTGCTGACCGATTCCGTGCTGCTCGTTCTTCCGCTGGCGGCGTTCGTCGTCTTCCTCTGGCGGGCCGCCGCGGCGTTGTACGGGCTCCATCAGCCGGGCGGCGATCTTCCCCCGCGCCCGTGGGCTTCGGAGCTCGGCACGATGGCGGGGATCGCCGTGATGGTGGCGGCGGTATTCTTCCTGATGCCGCGCTTCGAGTTCGGCTCCAGGCTGAAGCCCACGCAGCCGAGAATGGCGACCAGCGGTTTTTCCGACCGGGTGGAGCTGGGCGAGTTCGCCCGCAGCCTTGATCCGACCGTCGTGCTCCGGATCGAGGCGCCGGAGCTTGAGCCGCACGCGTTGCGGCGTCTGATGGCGGGGCGCTACTGGCGCGGCGTCGTGCTTTCGGTGTTCGACGGGCGGGGCTGGCGCCGCCTTCCGGCGGGCGCCCGTCTTGCGGCCGCGCCCGGCGAGGATCTGCGCCTGAAGCCGGGCAGCGGCGCAACGCTTCATGTGTTCCGCGAGGCCACCGACCATCCCTATCTGCCGCTTCCGGACGGCCTGCTGGCGCTCCAGCGGCTTCCGGCGCGCGCCACGCTGGACCGCGACGGGGTGTTCGCGTTCGCCGAGGAGCCTTCCCGTCGCTTGAAGCTGAACATGGTGGTGGCTCAAGCCCGCGCGCCGACCGCGAACCTCAGGCCGCCGGTCCCGGCCGAGTGGGAGACCGGGCGGATTCCGGAGGCGCTTCGGGAGTGGCTGAAGCGCCGGATTCCGGAAGGGATGGCGCCCGCCGAGGCGCTGGCCCGCATCCGGGATGAACTGGCCGGCTGGACCTACGATCTGAACGCGCCGATCGAGGATCGGGATCCGATCGGCTCGTTCCTGCGCTTGAAGCGAGGCCACTGCGAGCTGTATGCGACGACGCTGGCGCTGATCGCCCGCCTGCTCGGCTTTCCGGCGCGTGTCGTCAACGGATATGCGCACGGCGAATACAACGAGATCGGCGGCTTTTTCCTGTTCCGGCAGGCGCATGCGCACAGCTGGGTCGAGGTCTGGCGCGACGGCGCCTGGCGGCGCATGGATCCGACGCCGAACGCGCGCTGGGGGCTTTCCGCGGTCCGGTTTCCCGGACTGGATGCGGTCTGGGAAAGCGTCCGGCTCGCCTGGTATCGCTACGTGCTCGAATTCGAGGACGCCGACCGGATGCGCGCGCTCGGCGCGCTGGTCGAATGGCTGCGAAGCGCCCGGGGGCTTGTTCCGGCGCTGGCGGCGGCGCTCGCCGTGCTGCTGATCGCCCGGCTCATCCTTCGCAGTCGTCCGCGCGGCGCTTGGTTCCGCGCGCGGGACCGAAGGCTTGCCGTGCTCGATCGCTGGCTGAGGCGAAGGGGATGCCTGCGGCCGCCGTCGGTGCCGGTTTCCCGGCTTTCCGCGCCCGCCGGCATTGCGCCCGAGGATTGGGCTGCGTTCGTGCGCGACTGGGAGGCCCAGGCTTATCGTCCGGGGGCGGGCTGGAGCGTGCGCGCGCTCAGATCCCGGCTGCGTGCGTTGGCGCGCGGCCGCTGATATCCTACGCGCCAGTCCATCGCGCGGCGCGCACCGAGGAGGGTGATTCATGGGACTGCTTGACGGCAAGAAGGGCCTGATCCTGGGCCTGGCCAACGACAAGTCGATTGCCTGGGGGGTGGCCCAGGCCTGCCACCGCGAGGGCGCGGAACTCGGCTTCAACTACCTCGGCGAGGCGCTCGAGCGCCGGGTTCGGCCGCTGGCCGAGTCGGTGAACGCGTCGATCATCGAGCCGCTCGACGTTTCCAGCGACGCCCAGCTCGACGACTTCTTCGCCAAGGTCGAGGAGCGCTGGGGCCGGCTCGATTTTCTCGTCCATTCGATCGCGTTCGCGAACAAGGAGGCGCTCAAGGGCCACTTCCGCGACACCACGCGGGAGGATTTCCGGGTCGCGCTCGACATTTCCGCCTATTCGTTCATCGCCTGCGCGCAGCGCGCCGCGAAGCTGATGGGGCCGGGCGGCTCGATGGTGACGATGACCTACCTGGGCGCGGTGCGCGCCGTGCCGAACTACAACGTGATGGGGGTTGCGAAAGCGGCGCTCGAGGCGGCCACCCGGTATCTTGCGCACGATCTCGGGCCGGAGGGCATCCGCGTGAACGCGATCTCGGCCGGGCCCATCCGCACGCTGGCCGCGTCCGGCGTCGGCGATTTCCGCAAGCTGATGGAAAAGAGCGCGCGCGGCGCGATGCTCAAGCGCAACGTGACGCAGGAGGAGGTCGGCAACGCCGCCGTCTATCTGCTGTCCGACTGGGCGTCCGGCGTGACCGGCGAGATCCACTACGTGGACGCGGGCTTCAACATCGGCGCCGGCGACCCCGGCCTCGACTGATCGGCCTTGTCCGGCTCCACGTTCGGCCAGATTTTCCGGGTCACGACGGCCGGCGAATCGCACGGCCCGGCGCTGGTCGCGATCGTGGACGGATGCCCGGCGGGGCTTGAGCTTTCGGAAGCCGACATCCAGCCGGATCTGGACCGCAGGCGGCCCGGGCAGTCGAAATACACGACCCAGCGGCGCGAGCCGGACCGGGTCGAAATCCTGTCCGGCGTGTTCGAGGGCAAAACGACCGGCTGCCCGATCGCGCTTCTGATCCGCAACACCGACCAGCGCAGCAAGGACTATTCCGAGATCCGGGACAAGTTCCGTCCGGGGCATGCCGATCTCACCTATCTGGAAAAATACGGCATCCGCGACTACCGCGGCGGCGGCCGTTCGAGCGCGCGCGAAACGGCGATGCGCGTGGCCGCCGGCGCGATCGCGAAGAAGCTTTTGCGCGAGCTTGAAGGTATCGACATTTTCGGATGGGTGGACCAGATCGGGCCGGTGCGGGCCGACCCCGCGCGCTTCGACCGCGACCAGATCGGCCGCAATCCGTTCTTCTGTCCGGACGCGGAGGCCGCGCGCGCGATGGCCGAGCTGCTCGACCGGGTGCGCAAGGATGGCGACTCGGTCGGGGCGGGCGTGCGCGTCGAGGCGCACGGCATGCCCGCCGGCCTCGGCGAGCCCGTGTTCGACAAGCTCGATGCGGAGATCGCGAAGGCGATGATGAGCATCCCGGCGGTCAAGGGCGTGGAGATCGGCGACGGATTCGCCTGCATCGAGGCGAAGGGCTCGGAGTTCGGGGACGCGATCCGAGCCACCGGCTTCGTCACCAATCACGCCGGCGGCATCCTGGGCGGGATTTCCAACGGCGACACCGTGCGCGTGCGCCTGGCGCTGAAGCCCACCTCGTCGATCCTGAAGCCGCGCCCGACCGTGGACATCCACGGCAACGAGACGGAGATCGTCACGAAGGGGCGGCACGATCCATGCGTGGGCATCCGCGCGGTGCCGATCGCCGAGGCGATGCTGGCCATTGTGCTTGCCGACCACCTGCTCCGCCACCGCGCCAGCCGGCTTTAGGCCGCGTTTTCGCGCGAGGCTACTCCTCGCTGTCCCAGTCCTCCTCCTCCCAGTCGTCGTCGGAGGTGGACTCCTTTTTCGGCGGGTTGCCATCGTAGATCAGGTATTCCCGGTTCTGGATCCAGGCCTCGCGCGTGAAGATGTAGGGATCGAGCGCGAGCTCGTCGCGCATCCGTGATGCCTGAAGCAGCCGCTTGCGCTTGTCGATGTACTTGATCGCGGCAAGCGCGAGCGCAGTCTGCGGCGAGATCCAGACCGAGGCCCAGAACAGCCCGTCGGTCGCGGTCGAGGTGATGAAATCCGGCGTCTTGCGCAGCGAGTTGGGGCCGAGCAGCGGATAGACGATGTACGGCCCCATGCCGACGCCCCAGACGGCCAGCGTCTGGCCGAAGTCCTCTTCGTGTTTTTCCAGGCCCATCGAGGTGGCCACGTCGAACAGCCCGCCGATGCCGAGCGTCGTGTTGACCAGAAAGCGGCCGAAGTCGCGCACGCCTTGGCGGCCCTTGCCCTGGAGGAAATCGTTGAGCACGGTGTTCAGGTAGCCGAGGTTGTCGAAGAAGTTGGAAATCCCGGTCTGAAGCGGCGTCGGGGCCAGGTCGCGGTAGGCGATGGCAAGCGGCTTCAGCGTGATCCGGTCCAGCCGGTCGTTGAAGCGGTCGGTGACGCGGTTGACCGGCTCGAGCGGATCGTAGTGATTCTGCGGTGTGGCGCAGGCCGAAAGCAGACCCATCAGCAGAAGCGCGGCGCACAGGCGGGGCAGGGCATGCATGACCGCCATTATGCCTTCGCCGCTGGTGCGGATCACCGTTCCGGTCACGGGCAGGGGTTCGGATAACGGCGGTGGATGGCCTCGATGCCCTCGACGACATCCTCGCCCAGTTCGAGATCCGCCGCCGCGATGTTCTCGGCGAGCTGCTCCATCCTCGTGGCGCCGATGATGCAGCTGGTCACGAACGGCTGGCGCAGCACGAAGGCGATCGCCATCTGCGCGGGACGGAGTCCGTGCTTCCGGGCAAGCGCCACATACTCCCTCGTGGCGGCTTCGGCGATCGGGCCCGAGTAGCGGCGGTAGCGGTCCGGAAACAGCGTGAGCCGCGCGCCCTCCGGCCTTTGGCCGTCGAGATACTTGCCGGTCAGCACGCCGAAGCCGAGCGGGGAATAGGCCAGAAGCCCCACCTGCTCGCGGCAGGCGATTTCGGCAAGGCCTACCTCGAAGCTCCGGTTCAGCAGGTTGTAGGGGTTCTGGATGCTCGCAATCCGCGGCATTCCGCTCTGCTCCGCCAGCGTAAGGTGCCGCATCACGCCCCAGGGCGTTTCGTTCGAGACGCCGACCGCCCGGACCTTGCCGTCGCGCACGAGGCGGTCCAGCGCCTCCAGCGTTTCCTCGATTGGGGTCGCTTCCTCGTTCGGATCGTGGGTGTAGCCGAGCTTGCCGAAGAAGTTCGTGTTCCGGTCCGGCCAGTGGGTCTGATACAGATCGATCCGGTCCGTGTTCAGGCGTTTCAGCGAGGCCTCGCAGGCGGCGATGATGTTGGCGGCATCCAGCCGGGCCTTGCCTTCGCGGATGTGCGGGCACCATCCGGTCGGGCCGCAGACCTTCGTGGCCAGCACGATGCGGTCGCGGCAGTTCCGCTCCTTCAGCCAGCGGCCGATGATGCGCTCGGTTTCGGCGTAGGTTTCCGCGCGCGGAGGCACCGGGTAGAGCTCGGCCGTATCGAAGAGGTTGATGCCGGCATCGAGAGCCGCGTCCATCTGCCGGAAGGCCTCCTCGGGCGTGTTCTGTTCGCCCCAGGTCATCGTGCCCAGCGCGATCCGCGAGACCCGGATGCCGGTGCGGCCGAGCTCGGTGTAGTCCAAGTCGTTCGCCTATTCGCAGGCCGGGCAGGCGCCCGCGCCGCAGCCGATTGCCGGGGCACATGCACCCGAGGCGCATCCGGGCTCGGGGGCGGCCGCCGCGCCGACCGCATGGGCGGAGATGCGCTTTTCCGGCGCATCGGCGCCGCATTCCGGGCAGCGCACGGCCTCGTCCGAACGCCGGACGAGGGTTTCGAACAGGGCGCCGCAGGAACGGCAGCGGTATTCGTAGATTGGCATCGGTGCCCTCCTTGTCCGGGAAAATCGCGTGCCGGCAAAACGTAGGGATTCAGCCGGCCGACTTCAACGGCTGTGCGCCGCCTTAGTTCGGTATAGGCTGGCGGCATGAACACCGGAAGCTCGACCACCGTGCCGCTTGGAGGCCCTTATTTCCGGGGCGGCCGCCGCATTCGGATCGCGCTCGTGGGCCAGCCGAACAGTGGCAAGTCCACGATCTTCGATGCGGTTGCGAGCACCAGCGTGGACCAGGGGAAGCTTGCGGGCACCGATGCCGCCTACCGCCGCTCGATCGTGCAGGTGGGCATGGACGAGGCCGAGGTGGTGGAGCTGCCGGCCATTTCCAGCCTGCGCAATCTTCGCGGCGACGATCTCGAGGGCCTGAAATACCTGCTCTGGGGCGACAGCCGGCCGCTCGTTTCGGCCCACGAGGGGAAGCCGCCGGCGCCGTTTTCGCGGCCGGATGTGCTCGTGCAGATCGTCGATGCAAGCACGCTTCACCGGAACCTTGCGCTGACGCTCGAGCTCGTCGAGCTCGGGCTGCCGCTCGTGATCGGCCTGAACATGATGGACGAGGCAAGGCGCAAGGGCGTGGAGATCGACGTTGCGGCGCTCGAGCGGGAGCTCGGCGTGCCGGTCGTGCCGATGGTCGCGCTCAAGGGCATCGGCATCTCCGAGCTGTTCATGCGCGCGATCGACGCGGTGCGCAAGGGCCTGCGGCCCCGCCCGCAGCCGCCGGGCGAGCAGCTGGCCCCCTGGGGGCGGAAGCTTGCGGAGCTCGTCGGCCGCGAGGAGATCCGGCGCGCGTTCCAGGTGCCGGAAGGCTTCATGATCCGGCAGCTCAAGCAGCGGGACGCGTATTTCCTCTCCGAGCTCGACAGCCACTTTCCCGAGGCCGCGGCTCGGGTCCGCGATCTGCTTGATGAGGCGGACCGCGCGCTTCCGCGCCCGATCGCCGAGGAGGCGGCGGCCGATTTCCATCATCGCGCGGCCGCCCTGTTCGACCGGTGCGCAAGGATCGTGCACCGCCGCCGCACGATCACCTGGGAGGACCGGCTGGATGCGCTGTTTCTGCATCCGCGCTGGGGCCTGGTCGGCTCGATGCTGCTGTTTGCGCTCGTGCTCTACGTCGTGTTCGAGGTCGCGGCCATGCTGGATGCGCTCACCGCCTCCCGGCTTGCCGAGCTCGTCGCCGGCTGGCGGCCCGAAGGGCTGAACGGCGTGGTTCTGCGCGCGGTCGCCGACGGGCTCGTGGGCCTCGTCGGCATCGTCGTGCCCTACATGCTGCCGCTCGTTCTGATGCTGGTCGTGCTCGAGGAGACCGGGGTCATGCAGCGTGTGGCCTTCGTCGTGGACCGGTTCTTCCACCACATCGGCCTGCACGGCAAGGTGGCCGTGCCGTTTCTGCTGGGGCTCGGCTGCAACGTGCCGGCGATTTCGGCGGCCGCCCACGCGGCACAAGGCCGGGACCGGATTCTGGCCGCGCTGCTGATCACCTTCGTGCCCTGTTCGGCGCGTTCCGCGGTCGTGCTCGCGCTCGGCGGCAAGTATCTGGGCGGTCTTGGCGTGTTTGCGATCTTTCTTCTGGCGATGTTCCTCATCGGGCTGCTCGGGCGGCTTCTGATCCGCCGCTACCCGGACGTGAGCCCCGGGCTGATCCAGGAGATTCCTCCCTATGCCTGGCCGCGGGCGGGCTCCGTGCTGGCCGCGACCTGGCAGCGCACCCGCGACATCGTTACGATCGTCACGCCACTCCTGGTGGCGGGCTCCGTGGTGCTAGCGGTGATGCACCACGTCGGCTGGGATGCCTGGATCAACGCTGCGCTGTCGCCGGTGACGAGCTGGATGCTGGGGCTGCCCGCCGTGCTCGGGGTGCCGATCCTGTTTGGCGTGCTTCGCAAGGAGCTGAGCCTGATGATGATCTATCAGGCGCTCGGAACCTTCGAGGTCGGCGAAATCCTCGATGCGGTGCAGATCGCGACCTTCCTCGTGTTCCTGATGTTCTACGTGCCTTGCATTTCGACGTTCGCGGTCATGCTGCGCACGATCGGCCGCCGCGAGGCGGTGTTTTCGATCATGCTGTCGGTCGGCGTGGCACTGATCGCAGCGGTGCTCACCCGCCTTGTGCTCGAGCTTGGGCGGCTTGTGCTCTAGCCGTTCGCTGCGGGTGGATGCGGCTGCGTGCAGAGAGAACCATTCAGACCATCATTGATTTCGATTCATTCTTGGACTAGGTTAAATACAAATTTGACGATCCATGATCTGTCCGGAGAACGCAATGAGCGACAAGAAAACAACAGAGAAGAACAAGGCGGAGAGTGCCTTTCTCACCGACATCAAAACCCTGCGTGCCCGCGCGCGCAAACATATTGAGGACGGCGCGGTCACCGCGGGCTACAAGGCCGATCGAAAGACTGTGATCAAGTTGTTGAACGAGGCATTGGCCACCGAGTTGGTGTGTATCCTGCGTTACAAACGACATTACTTCATGGCAAGTGGCATCAATGCCGATGCAGTGGCGCAGGAATTTCTTGAACATGCCAACGAGGAGCAGGTGCACGCCGATCGGATCGCTGCGCGCATCGTTCAACTCAAGGGTGAGCCAAACTTCAGCCCGGATGGTCTCTCCAGCCGCAGTCATGCGGAGTATGTGGAAGGCAATAGTCTGGTCGAAATGATCAAGGAAGACCTGGTGGCAGAACGGATCGCCATCGACAGCTATGCCGAAATGATCCGTTACATTGGTGACAAGGATCCCACAACGCGGCGGATGCTCGAGGAGATCCTCGCGATGGAGGAGGAACATGCCGACGACCTCGCTAGTCTCTTGGATGGATTCAACGCCTGAAGATTGCATTCGTGGCCGGTTCACCGAGGCCTCGGCAGAAGCTTAGCACTGTAGGCCAGGCTTAGATTCGAGCGGATTCCGCCAACGCGGCCGGTCAGGCATGCTTCGCAGGGCAGGGTACGTCGGAGATGTAAGTTGGCCCGTTCTAAAGCTTTATCCTCTCATTGCGAGTTCGATCGGTGTTGGCCATCGGCTGTTTGTCGTCAGGGAAAGAGAACGGCGCTGGATAAACATAAGGCCCCGCTTCATGCGGGGCCTTGATGCTTCCGGCTCAGGATGCCGCGAGCTTCCGCAGCACGAAGTGCAGGATGCCGCCGTGGCGGTAGTAGCGCCATTCGTTCGGCGTGTCGTGTGGATGCGCACGAACGGCCGCCGCGAGGCGGTGTTTTCGATCATGCTGTCGGTTGGCGTGGCGCTGATCGCAGCGGTGCTGACCCGCCTTCTGCTCGAGCTGGGACGGCTTGTGCTCTAGCCGTTCGCTGCGGGCGAATGCAGCTGCGTGCGGAGAGAACCATTCAGATAATTGTGAAGAGCGACCATCTTCGCTTGATCGTAAGCTTGGTAATCAGCCGGTAAGAGGGTTTCCTCCACATTGCAGCACCGGGTGGTGCGCTGAATCGAGCGCGG
>CAYNLY010000049.1:0-11524 GCA_964398225.1 uncultured Zetaproteobacteria bacterium | reverse complement strand
GGCCTACAGTCAACCACCTACGCGGATTGGGGGCATGGCCTGCTGGCGAAGCCCGCCCGCTTGCGCCAGAATGCCGGAAAGGAGCTGGAGGCGCATGGGTTCTTGGCAGCCGAACAAGCGTGACTGGATCTTTCTGGGCATCGTGGCGCTCGTGATCACCGCGCTGGTGCTTGGCACGAGCGAGCGCACGACGAAGCCGACGCCGGACGATCCGGTGCATCGCAACGCCACGAGCCGGGCCGCCTGCCTGAGCTGCCATGGGCCGGACGGCGTGCGGCCACAGCCTGCGGGACACACGCGCATGGACCAGTGCTTCCAGTGCCACCGGCAGCCGGCGGGATGGAAGGGCGGCGGTCGATGAAGCGCATCGGCATCAGCGTCAAACCCCGGGACGAGCGCGCGGCACAGCTTGCCGCACAGCTCTGCGACTGGCTGGGCCGCCGGGGGCTTGAGGTTTTCATCGACGCCGGACTTGCCGGCTGCGTGGACGCCGAGGCGCGTCCCCTGGAGGAGCTTCCCGGCATCGTCGATCTGATGATCGTGCTCGGCGGCGACGGCACCCTGCTCCGGGTCGGCCGGAGTTTTATCGGCACGGAAGTGCCCATTCTGGGCATCAATCTGGGTCGGCTCGGATTTCTCACCGACACGCCCGTGGGCAGCATGTTCGATGTCGCCGAACAGGTGCTCGAGGGAAGGCTCAAGACCAAGCGGCATTTCTCCCTTTCGGCTTCGACCTGGCGCGGAGAGGAATGCCTGGGCTCGGGCGCGGCCGTGAACGATGTCGTGCTGCAGCGTGGGGATCATCCCCGGATGATCGGGTTTTCCATGCATGTGCGGGATCAGTTCGTGTTCCGGATGCGCGGGGACGGCATCGTGCTCGCAACCCCGGCGGGTTCCACGGCCTATGCGCTTTCGGCGGGAGGGCCGATCGTCCATCCCGAGGTCGAGGCGATCTCGGTCGTGCCGATCTGTCCGCACACGCTTTCCAACCGTCCGATCGTCGTTCCGGCAAGCGACCGGATCGAGCTCACACTTCAGGAAGCTGCCGCGCCGGCCGCGCTGAACCTCGACGGCCAGGTGCACCTTTCCCTTACGGCCGGCGACCGCGTCCGCATCGAGCGGGGCGGCGAGGTGTCCCTCGTCTATCTCCCGGAGCGGCACTATTTCGAGGTTCTGCGCACCAAGCTTCATTGGGCCGGACAACCCGAGGCGGAATGAGATGCTCAGCGAACTGAGCGTCCGCCAGTTTGCGCTGATCGAGGATGTCCGGATCGAACTCGGCCCGGGCATGACCGTGTTCACCGGCGAAACCGGGGCGGGCAAGTCGATCCTGATCGATGCGCTGGGGGCCGCGTTCGGCGCGCGCGCGCAGGCCGACTGGGTGCGCCACGGGGCCGGAAAGGCCGAAATCACCGCGCTATGGGAGGGGCTCGACGAGCCGCTGGTCCGGCTGCTGGAAGCGCACGATCTTCCGGTCGAGGAACCGCTGATCCTCCGGCGCGTGATCCAGAGCGACGGGCGTTCCCGGGCCTACGTCGGAGGCACGCCGGTGCCCGCGCGGATTCTGGCCGCGATCGGCGAGCTGTGCCTCGATCTGCACGGCCAGCATGAGCATCAGATGCTGCTCCGGCCGGAGTTCCAGCGGGGCGCTCTCGATGCCCGTATCGATCCCTCCCTTCATTCGCGCACCGAGGAAGCCTGGCGGGCATGGAACGAGGCCAGGATGCGCCTTGCACGCTTTCACGAGCAGCAGCAGAGCGATGCGCTTGAGGCCGAACGCATGCGCGAGGATCTCGCGCGTCTTGAGGCGCTGAATCTCGAGCCCGGCCTTGTCGAGCGCCTGGAGGCCGAAGTGGAGGCCGGGCGACATCACGCGCAGATTCAGCAGGCCGCGCAGGCGGCCCTGGCCCTGCTCGACGAAGTGGAGCCCAGCGCCCGCGAGCTGCTTGCTCAGGCGATCCGCGAACTGAGCCGGGTCTTACAGCATCATCCCGGGATTGCCGAGGCCTCACGACTGGGCGAGGAAGCCGACGCGCTGCTCGGCGAAATGATCAGCCGGGTACGGGACGTGGCCGGCGAGTCCTTCGATCAGCAGGCGTTTCTTGCCTCGGAACAGCGGCTGATGGATCTGCACGAGGCGATGCGCCGGCATCGGACGGACGAGGACGGGCTGATCGCGCTTCTCGAATCGCTGCGGGAACGGGTTTCGGCGCTCGATACCGCCGAGTGGGACGAAGCGGATCTCCAACGGGCCGTCGATGAGGCGGCCGCGGCCTACCGGGATGCCGCGAAGGCCCTGAGCGAGGCACGGGAGTCCGCGGCGGGGTCCCTGGCCCGGGAACTGAGGCCGGTGCTGGACCGGCTGGCGCTGGCCGGCATGCAGGTGCGCATCCGGGTGGATGCTCATCCCGAAAACGAAAACCGATGGACCGCTTCGGGCTGGGATGCGATTTGCTTCGAGGTGATGTCCAACGTCGGCGAGCCCTGGCGGGAGCTCGCCCAGGTCGCGTCGGGCGGCGAACTGTCGCGGCTCGTGCTTGCGCTGAAGGCCTGCGGCGCGATGGAGCGGGCACCGAAGCTTGCGGTGTTCGACGAGGTCGATGTCGGCATCGGCGGCGAAACGGCCTGGAGCGTCGGCAGGCTGCTGAAGGCCATGGGCCGGGACCGGCAAGTGCTCGTGATCTCGCATCTGCCGCAGGTAGCGGCGATGGCCGATGCGCATCTGGCGATCCGGAAGGAAGTAAGCCAGGGAAGGACGCTTACGCGTCTGGAGCCCGTCCGGGGCGAGGCCCGGAGGCATGAGCTCGCCCGCATGCTCGGCGGCCGCGAAGACGAGGAGACGCTCCGGCACGCCGCGCGGCTGCTGGAACGGGCGGCCGAAAACTAGTGGGCGACCGCATCCGCATCCGCGCGGCCGAAACCGGCGACGTCGACGCGATCGCCCGGCTGCTTTTGCCGCTTTCCCGCAAGGAAATCATCCTGCCCCGGAGCCGGGACGAGATCTTCGAGCATCTGCAGGAGTTTCTCGTGGCCGAACGCGGCGACCAGCTGGCGGGAACCGCGGCCCTGCATATCTACGGCGAAAACCTGGGCGAGATCCGCTCGCTCGCCGTCGCTCCGAGCCTTCAGGGTCACGGCATCGGGCGGGCGCTCGTCCAGGGATGCGAGGCCTGGGCGAAGGCGCTGGGCCTGGCCCGGCTGTTTGCGCTGACCTATGTGCCGGGATTCTTCGAACGACTCGGATTCCGCCGGATTGCGAAGGAATCCCTGCCGCACAAGGTGTGGACGGTATGCGTGCACTGCCCTCGCTTTGCCCATTGCGATGAAGTGGCGGTGGAAAAACGCCTGAGCGAGGCTCCGATCCGGCCGATGCGCCTGGCTCCAATCCTCGAAGTGGAAGAAGGGACAGGGGAAGGGCCCGGCGGCTAGGCGGAATCCGCGCTCAGCTCCTCGATCAGCCGGCGCACGGCATGCTCGGCCCGATCGAGATCGCCGGCATTCCTGCCCGACAGACAGATTTTCGCTTGCGGCTTCGGCCCGAAGCTTCCGGGATAGGAGCCGATCTCCACACCGGGAAAACGCTCCTGGATTTCGGCAAGTCTGCGCGCATAGAGACTTTCGGGCAGAAACACCTCGATCTCACGCCGGAGGAACGGGCGCGCGGCGTCCCCGAAATCGGGCAGGATGCACTCCAGTTGCGAGGCGAAGATCTCGGGCACGCCGGCCAGCACATAGACATTGCCGATCTTCGCGCCCGGCGCGATCGATTTCTCGCACAGGATCGGCGTGGCGCCTTCGGGAAGCCGGGCCATGCGCCGGCGTCCCGGCGTGAGCCCCCGGCTTCCGTAGTGACGGCGCATTGCGGCCAGGGTTTCCTCGTGTTCCATCAGACGAACGTCGAACGCGCGCGCAACGCATTCCATCGTGATGTCGTCGTGGGTCGGGCCGATCCCGCCGCTCGTGATCACGGCATCGAACTCGCGGCGCAGACGATTCAGGGCCGGGATGATCCGTTCGGCCTCGTCCGGAACGATCGCGATCTCGCCCAGCCTGCATCCCCGCGCAAACAGCCTGCCCGCCGCAAGCCAGGCATTGGCCTCGCGCGTGCGGCCCGAAAGCACCTCGTTGCCAATGACCAGAATCGCCGCCGTCTCGTGGGTCTTCATGTCCGGGCATGTTAGCCCGAATGCGCGCGGGCTACCAACCGGAAAGGCGGACGGCCTCCCCGCGCCCGGACTCGATGCGCCCGATCGGATATACTGTTTCACCAGCTTCGGTCAGCACGCGGGATGCTTCCACAGCACAGGATTCCGGCACGACGACGACGAACCCGATCCCCATGTTGAACGTCCGATAACGCTCGGCGGGATCGATCTCGGCGAATCCGAGCAGATAATCGAACACCGGCGGCACCGGCCAGCTGGAGACATCGACGGCCGCGGCAAGCCCGTCGGGAAGGATCCGCTCGAGATTGTCGTACATCCCGCCGCCGGTGATGTGCGCCAGGCCATGGATGTCGATGCCCGCCCTCATCAGCTCCTTGACCGCCGGCACGTAGAGCCGCGTGGGCGCAAGCACCGCATCGACGGCGGGCGTGCCGTCGGAAAGGCGATCCCGCTCGAGATCCGCGCCTCCGACCTCGATCAGCTTGCGGATCAGCGAAAAACCGTTCGCATGCGGACCGCTGGAGGCAAGCCCGAGAAGCACGTCGCCCTCGCGGATCCGGCCGCCGTCGATCACCCGGTCGCGTTCGGCAACGCCGACGGCGAAGCCGCCGATGTCGTAATGCCCGGGCGCATACATGCCCGGCATCTCCGCGGTCTCCCCGCCAATCAGCGAGCATCCCGAAATCCGGCAGGCCTCGGCCATGCCCTCGACAACGCCGGCAAGCGTGGCGCCCTCGAGTTTTCCGGTCGCCAGATAATCGAGGAAAAACAGCGGTTCGGCGCCCTGGGCCGCGATGTCGTTCACACACATCGCGACCGCATCGATCCCGGCCACCTGCGGCCGGTCGTGGGCCTGAAGCAGCAGCAGCTTCGTGCCCACGCCGTCGGTCGAAGCCACGAGCACCGGCGATTTCATTCCGGTGAAATCGGCCTCGAAAAGCGCGCCGAAGCCGCCGATACCCGCCAGAACCTCGGGACGGCGGGTCGATTCCACGGCCGACCGGATGCGGCGGACGAAAGCGTTGCCGGCATCGATGTCGACGCCGGCCTCCGCATAGCTGAGCTTCGGTTTGCCGGTGGACTCAGACATCGAGGTTGCGTACCTTGAGGGCATTTTCCTGGATGAAGCGCCGGCGCGGCTCCACGGCATCGCCCATCAGCGTCGAGAACGTCTCGTCGGCGTTGACGACATCCTCGAGCGTGACCTGGAGCAGGGTCCGGTGCTCCGGATCCATCGTCGTTTCCCAAAGCTGTTCCGGATCCATCTCGCCCAGCCCCTTGTAGCGCTGGATTGTCATGCCGCGGCGGCCCTCGCTTTCGATGATCCGGGCGATGTCGTCGAAATGCTCGATCTCCCAGCGCTTGTCTCCGTCGGCGAGAAATGCGCCCTTGCCGACGGTCTGCTGGATCGTCGCGCACAGCTTGGCGGCCTCGTTGAATTCGGCGGTGCCGATGAAATCCATGTCCAGACGCGAGATCATCACGCGGCCGTGGTCGCGGCGGCGGAACTGGACCTGGAAGCAGCCCTGTTCGGCATCCTCCAGCAAGGACCAGGAAAGGCGTTCGTCCTCGCGGGCCTGAGCCTGGAAGCGGCGTTCCACCTCCGCAAGCCGTTCGCTCAAAAGCTCGCGGTCCCGCAGGTGCTTCGGCTTGAGCCCGCCGCTTTCCAGAATCGCGCGAAGCACGCGCGCATCGAGCCGTTGCGACAGGCGACGCTCGAGGTTCTGCAGACGGTGGATGCTGCGCACCAGCGTCATCAGCCGCTCTCCGCTGACTTTGCGCTCATCCCCGGAGGGATGATAGGTCTTGTTTCGGACGCCGTTCTCGAGCAGAAACTCGAACAGTTCCTCATCGTTGGAAACGTATCGGGACTGCTTGCCGCGGGCGACGCGGTACAGCGGCGGCTGGGCGATGTAGAGATAACCCCGTTCGATGATCTCCGGCATCTGCCGGTAAAAAAAGGTCAGAAGCAGGGTCAGGATGTGCGCGCCGTCCACGTCCGCATCGGTCATGATGATGATCTTGTGGTAGCGCAGCTTGGAGATGTCGAAATCGTCCTTGCCGATACCGGTGCCGAGCGCGGTGATCAGCGTGCCGATCTCCTGACTGGACAGCATTTTGTCGAAGCGCGCTTTCTCGACGTTCAGAATCTTTCCCTTGAGCGGAAGAATCGCCTGATTCCGCCGGTCGCGGCCCTGCTTGGCCGAACCTCCGGCCGAATCGCCCTCGACCAGGAACAGCTCGGCCAGCGCGGGATCCTTCTCCTGGCAGTCGGCGAGCTTGCCCGGAAGATTGGAGACATCGAGCGCGCCTTTGCGCCGCGTCAGTTCCCTCGCCTTCCGCGCCGCCTCGCGCGCCTGCGCGGCCTCCACCGCCTTGCCGACGATGCGCCGGGCCTCCTTCGGGTGTTCCTCGAACCATTCGGCGAGCTTTTCGCCGACGATCGACTCGACGACGGGCCGCACCTCGGAGGATACGAGCTTGTCCTTGGTCTGCGACGAGAACTTGGGATCCGGAACCTTGACCGAAAGCACGGCGGTCAGACCCTCGCGGCAGTCCTCGCCGGTCAGGCTCACCTTGGCCCGCTTGAGCATGTCGTTGGCCTGGGCGTACTGATTGATGGTCCGGGTGAGAGCGGCGCGGAAGCCGGCCAGATGGGTGCCGCCGTCCCGCTGCGGGATGTTGTTCGTGTAGCAGAAGATGTGCTCCTGGTAGGCGTCGGTCCACTGCATCGCCAACTCAACGACGATCCCGTCCTTTTCCCCTGCGATCGCGATGCATTCGCCGTGCAGCGGGGTCCGCGTCCGGTTCAGATGCTCGACAAAGGCCGAGATCCCGCCCTCGTAATGGAAGACCGCGCGGTTGTCGCTGCGCTCGTCCACCAGCTCGATGTGCACACCCGAATTCAGGAACGAAAGCTCCCTGAGGCGCGCGGCCAGAACGTCGAAGCTGAAGTTCCGGTGCGAGAAGATCTCGAGGCTTGGCCGGAAGCGGATCTCGGTGCCGGTTCCCTTCGCTTCGCCGATGACCTTGAGCGGCTCCTCCGGTTCGCCCATGCGGTATTTCTGGTAATGAACCTTGCCGTCGCGCCGGATCACAAGCTCCAGGGTTTCCGACAGCGCGTTGACGACGGATACGCCGACGCCGTGCAATCCGCCGGATACCTTGTAGGCGTTGTCGTCGAACTTTCCGCCCGCGTGCAGCACGGTCAAGATCACTTCGGCCGCCGACCGACCCTCCTCGGGATGGATGTCCACCGGAATCCCACGGCCGTTGTCGCGGACCGTCACCGAGTCGTCGGAATGAATGATGACCTCGATCTTGTCGCAGTATCCCGCAAGCGCCTCGTCGATCGCATTGTCGACCACCTCGAACACCATGTGGTGCAGGCCCGTGCCGTCGTCGGTATCGCCGATGTACATGCCGGGGCGCTTGCGCACCGCATCCAGACCCTTCAGGACCTTGATGCTCTCGGCGCCGTATTCCGCCGTGCTCTTGGAACTCATGCGGCTTCCTCCAGTCCGTGGATCCCGTCCGGCCTAAGCCGGATGCAGGCCATGCCCGCATCCCTGGCCTCGGCGGGCAGCGCCGGGGCCGTCATCAGCACCTGCATCGGGGCCTGCTTGAGCCGGGCCATCAGACGGCTGCGGCGAACGGAATCCAGCGCATCGAAACAGTCGTCGAGCAGAAGCACCGGAGACAACCGGCGATGTCTGCACCACCATGCGCATTCTGCCATCTTCAGGGCCACCGCGGCCAGCCTTTGCTGACCGCGCGATCCGGAGGAACGAATCTCACGCGATCCCCAGAGAATCGACAGCCCGTCGCAATGCGGTCCCGTCCGAAGCCCCCGGCGGGCGTGTTCGGCTCGCCGCTGGCTTAAGGAAGCAAGCCAGGATTCGGGCTCGTATTCGGCGGCAAGCACAAGCCGGATCGTCTGCTCGACAAACTCGCGCTCGTCCTCAAGCAGCGCGTTGAACTCCCGGATCACCTCAGCCCGGGCGCGGGCGATCGGCATCCCGTGGCGGACGATCATGTGCTCCCAGGCCTCCACTTCGCTTCCGGAGGCCCCGCGCCTCAGCAGACGGGCGCGCTGCATGACCGCGCGCAGATAGCGGTGGTAGTCGGCGCGCAGATGCGGCCGGGCGATGAGCACGAGTTGGTCGAGCCAGCGCCTGCGGCTGCGCGCCGGACCCTCCGCGATGCGCTCGCCCTGGGGCGCCTCGATCAGGACGGGCAGGATGTCGGCCAGCGCCTGACGGGAGACCTCGCGCCCCTGCATCGTCAGCTTCAGCGATCCCCGTCGGCCTGACGCCCGCGTGCGCACCGGCCCGAAGCGGAGCCAGTCTCCGGCCAGTTCCATCCTCGTCGCACCCGCACGCACCAGAAGCGGATCCCGCGCCTGCCGGAAGGACCGGCCGGAAACCAGCAGGCTTACGGCCTCCAGCAGCGTCGTCTTGCCGCTGCCGTTGTCGCCGACGATGCAGTTCAGTCCCGGAGCGAACTCCACCGAAAGCCCGGCATGACAGCGCAGATCGCGCACGGCCAGCCGCTCGAGCCGGAGGCGTGTCGGGGTGGGGACGGGGTCGTGGTGCAAGGATCCCCGGAAACTAGATGCGCATCGGCATGATGACGTATCGGGCCGCACTGCCCTGCTCCTCGTAGAGCAGGACCGGAGAGAGCTCGTCCTTGATCTCCATCCGCACGCTGGGGGCCAGCATCGCGCCAAGCGCATCTCGGAGATAGCGGCCGTTGAATCCGATCGAGAGCTCCGGCCCCTGATAGTCGACATCCAGATGCTCATGCGCTTCTTCCTGCTCGGTGTTGTGCGCCGAAATGTCGAGTCCAGCCTCGGTGAAATCGAGCCGGACGTCGTGGGTGAACTCGTTGGCCACGACCATCGTGCGCTTCAGGGCCTGGTCGAAGGCTGCGCGTTCCAGCACAGCATGCGCCGGATTGCCGGTCGGAATCACGTCCTGATAGACCGGAAACTTCTGATCGATGAGCTTGGAAACCAGAAGATTCGGACCTGCCGAGAGACGAATCTGCCGCTCCCCGAGCCAGAGCTGCACCTGTCCGTCCGTTTCCTCGCAGAGCTTGCGGATTTCGCCGACCGCCTTTTTGGGCACGATGCACTGGCGGGGCTCGAGATCCTGATCAAGCGCCACCTCATCCAGGGCCAGCCGGTGCCCGTCCGTCGTCACCAGACGGAGATGCCGCTCGCGGTCCAGCTCGAACAGCGTGCCCGTCAGGTATTTCCGGGTTTCGTCCGTGGACATCGCGAACTGGGTGGCGGAAATCATCGAGGCCAGAGCGGATGCGTCCACGAGGATGGAAGCGCCGTCCTCTTCCTCGTTCAGGCCCGGATATTCGGAGGGATCCATGATCGCCAGCTTGTAGCGCGCCCGTCCGCTTTCCACGCGCAGCTCGCTCCCTTCGGCCGCCATCGACACCTCGGCCTCGGGATCGAACAGCTTGACGATGTCGAACAGCTTGCGCGCCGAGACCGTGACCGATCCGGGAGCCCCGACCGTGGCCGGGCAGTGGCTGCGGATGCCCACTTCAAGATCGGTGGCCGTCACCGATAGCCGGTCCGCTTCGGCATGCATCAGCACGTTGGCGAGAATCGGAATCGTATGCCGCCGTTCCACGACGCTCTGGCATCGCTGGAGGCATCCCAGCAGCGCGTCTCGGGAAAGCTTGATCTTCATGCCTGCTCCTTTCCGGTTCTGTTCAGATTCAAAAAGCTAGTCATAATCATCGGGTCTGTGAACCGCGGGGACAAGCTTGAAAGACCCTTGTCCCCGAGCCATTTGCGCCCTGCCTGATGCCGGGATAAGCGCGTGCCCGGTCTGTGGACGGGTTGTGGATTCTTTTCGCTTTTGTGTTTTCTGCGCGAAAGCGGTGGCGTTGTCCCCAGACGATCCCCAGATATGTGCCCTGTTCCTGCACAGGGATTTAGGGGGAGGCCACGTCAGCCGCGGAGAAGGGCGAGCACCCGTTCCAGTTCCTCGGCGAAATCCGGATCCTCCTGCCTCTTTTTCTCGATCTTTCGGACCGCGTAGAGCACGGTCGTGTGGTCGCGTCCGCCGAAGGCCTCGCCGATTTCCGGAAGCGACATCGTGGTCAGCTCCTTGGCCGCATACATCGCGATCTGGCGCGGGAAGGCCACGGTCCGGCTGCGCTTGGTGGAGCGCATCTCTCGGGGATGGATGTTGTAGTAGGTGGCGACCTTTTTCTGGATGTCTTCCACACGGATCGCGCGGGTTTCCTCATGCAGCAGATCGCGCAGCACATGACGGGCGAACTCGAGATCGATCGTCCGTCCGGTCAGCGTGGCATGCGCGGTCAGGCGGGTGAGCGCGCCCTCGAGCTCGCGGACGTTGGAGGTGATGCGCGTCGCAAGCAGCTGGGCAACGTTTTCGTCCAGCTCGATGCCGGCCAGCTCCGCCTTGCTGGCCAGAATCGCAAGCCGGGTTTCGAGATCCGGAGGCTGAATGTCGGCGACCAGGCCCCAGTTGAACCGCGAGCGGAGCCGGTCCATGATGTTCTTGAGCTCCCGCGGCGGCCGGTCCGAGGTGAGGACGATCTGCCGGTTCAGCTCGTGCAGCGCATTGAAGGTGTGAAAGAACTCCTCCTGGGTTCGTTCCTTGTTTTCGATGAACTGGATGTCGTCGATGATCAGCACATCGGCGTGACGGTAGCGCTGGCGGAACGCCTCGGTGGCGCCTTCGCGGATCGCGCGGATCAGTTCGTTCGTGAACTGTTCGCCGGTGCGGTAGGCGATCCGGTATCCGCCGCGGCGGATCAGTTCGTTCGCGATGGCGTTGATCAGATGCGTCTTGCCCAGGCCGACCCCGCCGTAGATGTAGAGCGGGTTGTAGATCGCACCCGGCTGGTCGCTGACGGCCCGGCAGGCGGCATGGCAGAACTCGTTGCCCTTGCCGACGACGAAGTTCGCAAACGTAAACCTTGGGTCGATGTGCCCGTCGATCAGGGCCTTGCGCTCCTGATCGGCATCCGAACCGCGGCTTGCGTTGTCAGGTGGCTGGGAGACGTGCGAACGATCGATTTCGAAGCGCAGCGCCTTGCCCGGAGGAAGCACGTCCCGAGCCAGCTCCTCGAGGCGGGTGCCGAGGTTGGATTTCAGGCCGTCCAGAAAGAACTGGCTCGGCACCTTGATCTTCAGGCCATCCTCGTCCTCGTCGGCAATCAGCGGGCGGATCCAGGCTTCGAAGCGCGAGACCGGAACCTCGTCTTCCAGTTTTCGGAGAATGGCCTGCCAGGCTTTCGGGGCGTGCGGGTTCATCGCCGCCAATGGTAGCCTGAGCCGCCGGATCATCCAGCCCCGGCTTGCT
>CAYNLY010000048.1:0-12098 GCA_964398225.1 uncultured Zetaproteobacteria bacterium | reverse complement strand
CGCAGAAGGGCTGGTTCTTGCTGCGGCCGCAGGCGCACCAGTAGTAGGTGCCGGGGCCGAGCTCGAGGATTTCGGGTTCCTTGGCGGCGATCTGCGGTTCGCTCATCGCGATTCCTCCTTCAGTCGGGCGAGTTCGTCGTCGGTGAAAAATTTTCGGCCGGAAATCATGCTCGAGGCAAGTCCGCGCGCCTCGAGAAGCTCGTGGACGACGAGCATGGTGAGATGCGCAAGGACGAAGGCCCCGATCAGCAGCGCGCCGGCCAGATGCAGGTTCATCAGCCATTCCGGCGGCCAGCCGGTGCCGGTGGCCGCATGGGCGGGATGGGCCTGCGCAACCTTCATGCCCGGCCCGAGCAGGTACATGGCCGAGCCGGTCGCCACCTGCCATATGCCGAGTGCGAAGAAACCCGCATAGGCAAGCCCCGCGAGCGCGTTGTGCGCGAAATACAGCGGCGGCTCGCCCCGGAAGCCCGACAGGTAGAAGCGGAGGGTTGCGATCATCTCCCGCAGCCTGCCGGCATCCCGCGGCAGGATGTCGCGCCAGTGTCCCGGGCCTTCGGGGCCTGCGAGCATGTAGGCAAGGCGCGCAAACAGCGAGGCCGCAAACAGAAAGCCGATCGCGGCGTGGATGTCGGTGAGCGTTCCGGCAAGCGGCCGGGAAAGCCCGATCTCCTCGCGGAACCAGAGCGCAAGTCCCGCCGGAAGCAGCAGCGCGATCGAAAGGGCGTTGATCCAGTGGGTAAGGCGCACCAGCCCGTCCCAGACCGGGACGGGCCGGTGGCAGCCAAGGTGTGCGTCAGTCAACGCTGTTCAGCTTCAGCACGCCGATGCCCATCAGCAGCATCGAGACGATGATCGAGATGCCGCCGATCGGGGTGAGCATGCCGGCAAAGCCGACGCCCGCGCCGGCCAGGTACAGCATGCCGGAATGAAACAGCGCGCCGACGATGAGCAGCACCGAGACGGTCTTGGCGATCCAGGCCTCCAGCGCCAGGCGGCAGAGCAGGTAGCCGATGACGATGTTCAGCAGGCTTTCGAGATTGCCGTGCGCATGCGCGGCCTTCAGGACCCCGTGTTGCGGGGAGCTCATCCACTTGGCCATTTCTTCCGGCGGCAGGCTGAACTTGCTGGCCAGATACATGCCGAGCCCGAGCGTGGTGAGAAAGTAGAAAAAGCCAAAGGCCATGTTTTTCTTTCCGATCATTGCGTTGCCTCCTTGGGGGTTCGGGGCGCAAGCCCCGTGATGAGCAGCCGGATCAGGCGGCTCAAATCGGTCTCGAGGGTATCCAGGCTGTTGAAGCGCAGGGACACCGGATGATTGTAGCGCATCGTCGCCTGGTGGATGTCGTAGGCCGTGCGCTCGGCGTCGTCGAAGCGGAAGCATCCTTCGCGCGCGCCCCGGCGCAGGATCTCGGCGATCGCCGCGACGACCTTTTGTTCGAACTCGAGCAGGAGGTCGCGATGCCGCTCGTTGATCAGCCGCATCATGTCGTACAGATGCCGCGTGCCGGCGAACTGGGCGTGCCCTGTGCGCAGGCGGGCCATCAGAAAGGCCGCAAGCGCCGATGCGGCATCCGGCGCGCGTTCCGCGGCCGCAAGCCCCGCCTCGAGCTTGGCCGCGAGCTTCCGGCGCACGCAGGCCACGGCAAGCTCTTCCTTGCCGGAAAAGTGGCGGTAGAGGTTGCCGACGCTCGTGCCCGCATCGCGCGCGATTTCAGCCATCGTCGTCTTCGTGTAGCCGTAGTCGGCGAACCTGCGGTCGGCGGCGGCCAGGATGCTTGCCTCGCTCCCCATGGCTCCGAGCGTAGAAGGGTGAACAATGAACGTCAAGTTCACATGTTCACTGCTGCGCGCGGCTCTGCCTTGCGCTAGACTGAGAATGAAAGGGTTCATCGCGAGGAGGTGCGGATGGTGCGGCTGAGCGAGCCCGGCAGGAGCGGGCATCAGTGGGGCCTGAGGGTCGGTACCGAGATCGTGGCCGCGACGATGATCGGGCTCGGCGCCGGATTTCTGCTCGACCGCTGGCTGGGCACCCGGCCGCTGATGCTGCTGCTGTTCGGGGCCTTCGGCGTGATTGCCGGGTTCGTGAACCTGTACTACGCGATGGGGCTGGATGATGCCGATCGGAGGCGCAAACGATGAGCATGCATCTGATGGAGTCGATGGTCGTGCGTCCGGTCGTGCCGATCACGGCCTTCGGCCAGGATCTGTCGCTGACCAATGCCTCGCTGGCGATGCTGGCCGCCTCGGTGTTGTCGGCCGCGCTTCTGGCGCGGCTGTCGCGGCCGGCTCGGCGCGTGCCCGGCACCGGTCAGTTGCTGGCCGAGGAGTATTACCGCTTTGTCGCGGGGATCGTGCGCGCGAACATCTCCCGGAACGCGGAGCGTTACGTGCCGGCGATGTTCACGCTGTTCACGCTGATTCTGGCCAGCAATCTGGCCGGACTCGTGCCGGGATCGTTCGGCCCCACCACGCAGATCGTCATCACCGGCACGCTGGCGCTCGCCGTGTTCGTCTACACCGTGGGACTGCGCATCCGCCTGCACGGCTGGGGCTTTTTCCGCGCCTTTGCGCCGGAAGGGGTGCCGGCCTATGTGCTGCCGCTGGTCGTGCCGATCGAGATGCTGTCTTTTCTTGCCCGCCCGGTGACGCTTGCGGTGCGGCTGTTCGCGAACATGACGGCCGGGCACACGGCGCTGGCCGTGCTTGCGGTGCTGGGCCTGGGCGCGCCGTGGTTTCTGGCCTGGCTGCCGCTGGGATTCACCGTCGTTCAGATCGCGTTGGAATGCGTGATCGCGGTGATTCAGGCCTACATCTTCACGATTCTGTCCTGCGTCTACATCGACGATGCGCTGACCGGGCACTGATGAAGGAGGGAAGTCCATGGATCTAGCAGCCGCCATTCCGATCGGCATGGGTCTTGCGGCCGCCGGCATGGCCGGCGCCGGCATCGGCATCGGGATGATCTTCTCGAAGCTGATCGAGGCCGTCGCCCGCCAGCCCGGAAACGAGCCGATCCTCGCGAAGTACGCCTGGATCGGCTTCGCGCTCGTGGAAACGATCGCGCTGTATGCGCTGGTCGTGGCCTTCATCATCCTCGGCCAGGGCGAGTAAGCCCATGCCCCAGTTCGATCCCGATCCCTTTCTCGCCGAGGCCGTCTGGACGCTGATCGCGTTCGGGCTGCTGTTCGTACTCCTTTCCCGCTTCGTGCTGCCCCGGCTGGAACGGATCATCGAAGAACGGCGCCGGGCGATCGAGCGGGAAATCGACCAGGCGCGGCGGCTGCGCGAGCAGGCCGAGGCGATGCGGCGCGAACACGGAGAGCGGATGGCGCGGGCGCACGAGGAGGTGCGCCGGATGTTCCAGGATGCCGAGGCCCGGCTGCGCGAGGAACGCGAAGCCATCATGCGCGAATGGCGCGCCGAGCTGAAACGAAGCCGGGCGCGCCTCGTGGAGGATCTCGAAATCGAGAAGAACCGGGCGCTGCGCGAGATCCGGGCTCACGCCGGCGAGTTCATCGCCGAGGCGACCGAGCGCCTGATTCGTAAGGAAGTCGATCCCGAGCTGGCGAAGCGCATCGCCGAGGAGATGCTCGAGGAACTCGCGCGCGGCGACGACGGGCGCTAGGCGCTTGCGTTTGCTCAAGGATCAATGAAGGCTGCCGCGCATGGGCTCGATCTTCTGGCGTCTGGCCGCGCTCGTACTGCTCGGTTTTGTGGCCGGATACATCGCGCGTCCCTGGCTTGCCGTGCCCGAGGCCAAGCCGAGGCTCGTGCAGCCGCGCGGCGATCTGGCCGCGGACGAGAAGGCGACGATCGAGCTGTTCCGGCAGGTCAGCCCCTCGGTGGTCTACATCTCCACGCGCATGCGCGTCGTGGATCCGTGGACGCGCCTCGTCTTTGAGCGGCCCAAAGGGACCGGTTCCGGATTCATCTGGGACGCCGAGGGCCACGTCGTGACCAACTTCCACGTCATCGAGGGTGCCAGCCGCGCGATCGTCCGGCTCGTGGACGGACGCGCCTATCCCGCCGTGCTCGTCGGGGCAAGCCCTGAGCACGATCTGGCGGTGCTTGCGATCAACGTGCCGTTCCACCCTCCGCCGCCGATTCCGCTGGGCAGCAGCGCCGAGCTTCAGGTGGGCCAGAAGGTGTTTGCGATCGGCAATCCGTTCGGACTCGATCATACGCTCACCACGGGCATCGTTTCGGCGCTGGATCGCTCGATCCGGGGCGAAAACGGCCTGATCGAGCATCTGATCCAGACCGATGCCGCGATCAATCCCGGCAACTCCGGCGGGCCGCTGCTCGATTCGGCCGGGCGGCTGATCGGCGTGAACACGGCGATCTATTCGCCTTCCGGGGCCTACGCCGGCATCGGATTTGCGATTCCGTCCGATACCGTCAACGAGGTCGTGCCCGAACTGATCGCCCACGGGCGGCTGGTGCGGCCCTGGCTCGGGGTAAGCGGAGACGACCGCATCTCGAGGCTTGTGCTCGACGAGCTCGGGATCGAGGGCGTGCTGGTGCTGAAGGTCGAGCCGGGCTCGCCCGCCGAGGCGGCGGGTCTGCGGCCGACGCGGATCGGGCCCGGCGGCGCGATCGTGGCCGGCGATGTCATCGTCTCGGTTGACGGAAAGCCCGTGCGCTCGTTCGAGGAGCTGGCGAAAACGGTCCGGCGGCATCGCCCCGGGGACAGGGTCCGGCTCGGGATCTGGCGGGCGGGCGAGCGGCTCGCCCTTGAAGTGAGGCTCGCCGGCGCCCATAGAGGGAGCTAGCCCATGCCCGCGGAGGGACCACGCATGAATCGCCAGCAGCAGATCAACCTCGGATATTTCATTCTCGCGATCCTCGGCGTTTTTCTGCTCCAGCAGTGGCTGTTCTCGATGATGACCGGGGCCGAGGTCATCCCGTTCAGCGAGTTCGAGCGCTATCTGAAGGAGGGACGGATCGCCGAGGTCGTCATCACCGAGAACTACGTGACCGGCGAGCTCAAGGAGTCCGGCGAGCGGCTTCGGGCCGTGGTTGCGGCGCGCGTCGAGCCCGAGCTGGCCTCGTTTCTCGACCAGTACCACGTCACCTACCGCCGGGTCGTGGAGAGCCACTGGTTCGAGAACGTGCTGTCGTGGCTGGCCCCGACGCTGATCTTCTTCGGGATCTGGCTGTTTCTCGTGCGCCGGATCGCCGAGCGGCAGGGCATGGGCGGTGGCGGGCTGGTCTCGATCGGCAAGAGCCGGGCCAAGGTGCTGGTCGAAAAGGACACGGGCGTGAGCTTCGACGATGTGGCCGGCGTGGACGAGGCCAAGCAGGAACTGAAGGAGGTGGTCGAGTTCCTGAAGAATCCGCAGCGCTGGGGGCGGCTGGGCGCGCGCATTCCGAAGGGCGTGCTGCTCGTGGGCCCGCCGGGCACGGGCAAAACGCTGCTCGCGCGCGCGGTGGCCGGGGAAGCGGGCGTGCCGTTCTTCTCGATCTCGGGCTCCGAGTTCGTCGAGATGTTCGTCGGCGTGGGCGCGGCCCGGGTGCGCGATCTGTTCGAGCAGGCGCGCAAGCAGGCGCCGGCGATCATCTTCATCGACGAGCTGGATGCGCTGGGGCGCGCGCGCACCGCGGGCGGACCGGTCGGCGGCCACGACGAGCGCGAGCAGACGCTGAATCAGCTGCTCGTCGAGATGGACGGATTCGACCCGAGCTCGGGGCTCGTGATCATCGCGGCCACGAACCGGCCCGAGATCCTCGATCCGGCGCTGCTGCGGGCCGGGCGCTTCGACCGCCAGGTGCTCGTCGATCGTCCGGACCGGAAGGGCCGGGAGCAGATCCTCCGCGTTCACATGCGGCGGGTGAAGCTCGCCGAGGATGTCGATCCGGGCCGGATCGCGGCGCTGACCACGGGCTTTTCCGGCGCGGATCTCGCCAATCTGGTCAACGAGGCCGCGCTGCTTGCCACCCGCGAGGACGCGGATGCGGTGACGATGGATCACTTCACGCGGGCGATCGAGCGCATCATCGCCGGCCTGGAAAAGAAGAACCGGATGCTCAATCCGAAGGAGCGCGAGGTCGTCGCCTACCACGAGATGGGCCACGCGCTGGTGGCGATGGCGCTGCCGGGCACCGATCCCGTGCACAAGGTCTCGATCATCCCGCGCGGGATCGGCGCGCTCGGCTACACGATCCAGCGTCCGACCGAGGATCGCTATCTGATGACGCGCGAGGAGCTCGAGAACAAGATCGCCGTGCTTCTGGGCGGGCGCGCCGCCGAAAAGCTCGTGTTCGATCATCTGTCCACGGGGGCTGCGGACGATCTGGCCAAGGCCACGGACATCGCCCGCGACATGGTGACCCGCTACGGCATGGACGAATCGCTCGGATTCGTGGTCTACGATTCGAGTCAGCCGGGCTTTCTCGGCAGGCAGGCCGAGGTTCCGATGGGCGGATGCCAGATGTCGGCGGCGACCGCGCAGGCGATCGACCAGGCCGTGCGCGGCATCGTTCAGACCCAGTTCGAACGGGCGCTCGATCTGCTCGAACGCAACCGGGACGTGCTCGAACGCTGCGCGCGCGAACTGCTTGCCCGCGAAACGCTCGAGGAGGAGGCGCTGAAGGAGCTGACGAAGGGGCTGAAACGCGAGGCCTAGTCGGCCACCTTCAGCACCAGCTTGCCCGTCATGTGGCCTTCCTCAATGCGCCGGTGGGCCTCCATAGCCTCGCCGAGCGGCAGCACGTCCGAGACATGCACGGTGAGCCGCCCTTCGCTCAGGCGCCGGGCGCCCTCGGCCAGAATCTCAGCGTGATGGCGGGCGGCCTCATCGAGCCCCAGCACCATGGGCGTCAGCATCAGCTCCTGCGACAGCCGGATGTTGCGCAGCCTGAGCGTCTTCCAGTCGGTGTCCTCCGGCACCTGCAGCAGCGTGACCAGATCGCCGTAGACGCGGACGAGCGGAACGAGCTGCGCGAACGCCGCGCCCCCCACCGTATCCAGCGCGACGTCCACGCCTTCGCCTTCGGTCCATTCCCGCAGGCGGGCGCCGAGGTCCTCGCGGTGCCGGTCGATGACGAGTTCGGCGCCGAGGCTTCGGGCCAGCTCCGCCTTCGCGGGGCCGCCGACCGTCGTGGCCACGCGGCAGCCGGCGGCCGCGGCAAGCTGCACGGCGACATGCCCGACCCCGCCCGCGCCGGCATGGATGAACACGCGCTGGCCCTTCCGGATGCGGGCGCGATCGAACAGCGACTCCCAGGCCGTGATCAGCACCAGCGGCGTGGCCGCCGCCGTGATCCAGTCGACGGAATCGGGAAGATGCGCGCAGTAGGCCTCGGGCACGGCCGCAAGCTCCGCGTAGTTGCCGGTCGTCTGCCCGAGCCCGCCGTAGCAGTAGAAGACGCGGTCGCCCGGCGCAAAGCGTTCCACACCCGGGCCCACGGCCTCGACGACGCCGGCGCCGTCGCAGCCGAGGATGGCGGGCGGCTCGCCGAAGTAGAGCCCGCGGCCGCGAAGCTTGGTGTCGATCGGGTTGACGCCGCAGGCCTTGATGCGGACCAGGATCTCGCCTGCGCCCGGCACGGGATCGGGCAGGCGGGCTTCTTCCAGCACTTCCGGTCCGCCGACGCGGGACATTACGATCGCGCGCATCCTCACCTCCCATCCGGCTGGCGGTCCGGGCTTCGAACCGCTACCATTGAGCCACTTTCCGACAGGTGGCCAAGGCTATGGCAACACCCGACCGTGTCGAGATCTACGACACCACGCTGCGCGACGGCGCCCAGACCGCCGGCATTCACTTTTCCGCCGACGACAAGCTGAGAATCGCCGACCGGCTGGCCGAGTTCGGCGTCCGCTGGATCGAGGGGGGCTGGCCCGGGGCCAACCCCACCGACGACGCCTTCTTTGCCGAGGCGCGCAAGCGTCCCTGGGCATCGGAGAAACTGGTCGCGTTCGGTTCCACCGCCCGGCCGGGGCGATCCGCCGACCGGGATCCCGGCCTGATCCGGCTTGCGGAAGCGGGGGCCGCGGCCGTCTGCATCTTCGGCAAGAGCTGGGATCTGCACGTGACCAAGGCGCTCGGGATCGCGCTTGAGGACAACCTCGAGCTTGTGCGTGCATCGGTCGCGTTTCTGAAGCGGCGGGTGCCGGTCGTGATCTTCGATGCCGAGCACTATTTCGACGGCTGGCGTTCTTCCCGGGGCTATGCCCGGCGGGTCGTTGAGGCCGCGATCGAGGCCGGAGCCGATGCGGTCGTGCTCTGCGACACCAACGGCGGCGCGCTGCCGGCCGAAATCGCGCGCATTGTCCGCGCGACGCGCCGGGCGTTTCCGGACACCCGCTTCGGCATCCACGCCCACAACGACGGCGAGCTGGCGGTCGCGAACACGCTGGCGGCGGTCGAGGCCGGATGCGTGCAGGTGCAGGGCACGATCAACGGCATCGGCGAGCGCTGCGGCAACGCGAACCTGGTGTCGGTGATCCCGGCGCTGATGCTGAAGATGGGCGTGGACTGCGGCATCGAGCGTTCGCAGCTGGCCGAGCTGAAGTCGCTTTCCGATTTCGTCAACGAGATGGCGAACCGCCTGCCCTGGCGGCACCAGCCCTATGTGGGCGAGAACGCGTTCGCGCACAAGGGCGGGGTGCATGTCTCGGCCGTCCGCAAGGATGCCCGGCTCTACGAGCACATCGATCCGGCGCTGGTCGGCAACGAGCAGCGGGTGCTCGTCTCCGATCAGGCGGGCCGCAGCAACATTCTCGAGAAGATGCGCCGGCTTGAGCCCGAGGCGGGGCTGGACGCCGACGATCCCGTCGTGCGCGAGGCGGTGGCCCGGATCAAGCAGCTGGAGGCGATGGGCTATGCCTTCGAGGGCGCCGATGCCTCGTTCCAGCTTCTGCTGCGGCGCGCGATGGGGCGCTTCAAGCGCCATTTCGAGCTCGTGCGTTTCCGCGTGTTCGACGAAAAACGCGGCCACCACGAGGCGCCCGAGGCCGAGGCGACCGTGCAGGTGCGCGTGGGCGACCGGCTCGTGCATGTCGCCGCTCTCGGCAACGGGCCCGTCAATGCGATGGACAAGGCGCTCCGGCGCGCGCTGGCCGATGCCTATCCGACGCTTGCGCGGATGCGTCTGACCGACTTCAAGGTGCGCGTGCTTTCGACCAAGCAGGCGACCGAGGCCGCGGTGCGCGTGCTGATCGAGTCCACCGACGGGGCGCGCAAATGGAGCACGGTCGGGGTTTCCACCGACGTGCTCGAGGCCGCCTACCGCGCGCTGAACGATGCGATCGAATACATGCTGACGATGGACGAGGTGCCGAGCCTGATGCGCGAGTAGCGCGCTGGCGGCGCGGGCGGCGGACGGCTAGGCTCAAGACAGGCGCCACGGCGCCCGAGGAGGTCCCCGATGACGGAGAAACGACTGGCCGAACGCCGCTGCGAGCCCTGCCAGGGAGGTGTCGCGCCGATGACGCCCGCCGAGGCCCAGGCAATGCTGTTCGAGGTGCCGGACTGGGAGCTCGTGGACGAGGCGACGAAGCTCAAGCGCAGCTTCCGCTTCGGCAATTTCCTCGAGGCCCAGGAGTTCGCGGTTCGCGTCGGCAACGAGGCCGAGGCGCAGGGGCATCATCCGGACATCTGCTACGGCTGGGGCTATTGCACGGTCGTGTTCTACACGCACAAGATCGGCGGACTGCACGAAAACGATTTCATCATGGCCGCCCGCGTCGACCGTCTGGCCGCGGGCAAGGCTGCCGGCTCCTAAAGCCCCAGCTCGTAGAACGAGTCGGGGGCCGATTCGTTCTTCGGCGGCGTCGTCTCGGTGGGCGCGGTGCCCGCCCGGAAGGCTTCGAGGATCACGTGCTCGGAATCCGGACCCGGCAGCAGCCCGGAGTCCGCATCGATCGCGACCCACTCGATACCCTCGGGTGGAGTGAAGTCGCGGACCGGGCGCGATGCATGGAAGGCCTTCATCGCTTCCAGCCAGGTGGGCAGCGCGGCGTGGGCCCCGGTTTCGTGCCGGCCCATCGGCGCCGGAATGTCGCGGCCGGTCCAGACGCCGGTGAGCACCTGCGGCGTGTAGCCGATGAACCAGGCGTCGACCTGATCGTTCGTCGTCCCTGTCTTGCCGGCGGCGGGGCGGCCCAGCGCGCGCGCGCGCCGGCCGGTGCCGCGCTCGATCACGCCTTTGAGCATGTTCGTGATCAGAAAGGCATCCACCGGATCGAGCACCGGTTCGCTGGGCTTGAAGGATTCGCTGACCGCCAGCACCGGGTCGGCGTGGCAGATTTCGCAGCGGTGCCCGGCCACCGAACGGTGCAGCGTGCGGCCGTCGCGGTCCTGAACCTGCTGGACGGCCACCGGCTTCCACTTGCGGCCCGAGCTTGCAAAGACGAGATAGGACTCGGTCAGGTGCTCGAGGTCCACCTCGGTTGCGCCCAGCGCCAGCGCCAGCTGCGGCGGAAAGTCGCGGCCCAGCGGATAGTTCCTTAGCGCCTGCACGAAGCGGCCCACGCCGATGTCCATCAGCAGCTTGATCGAGGCGAGATTGCGGGAATGCTCAAGGGCGTTGCGGAGCGTCACCGGTCCGGCAAAGCGGTTCATGTAGTTCTCGGGGCGCCAGAACTCGTCCATTTCCTGGTTCTCGAAGACCACGGGCGCGTCCACGACGATCGAGGCGGGCGTCTTGCCGGCTTCGAGCGCGGTCGCATACAGGAACGGCTTGAACGCGCTGCCCGGCTGCCGCCTGGCCTGCGAGACCCGGTCGAAGCCCTGGATCTGGTAGTCGAATCCACCGACGCGCGCGAGCACCGTGCCGCGCTCGAGGTCGATCGCGTACAGCGCGGACTCCACCGAAGGATCCTGCGTCAGCCGCACGCCGCCGTGATCGTCGCCCTGAAGCCGGATCTCGTCGCCGGGAAGCCAGCGCGCCGGCCGGTCGTAGCGCGGATCAGGCGGCTCGCCTTCCTTCGGTTCGGGTTTCGGCTCCCATTTCCAGTCTGGACGGGTGAGCTTCCAGCGGTTGATGCCGTCGTTGACGATCAGATCCCCGTTGTTCTCCACCTTCTCGACCAGCGCGGGGATGATCTCGGTGCTGGAGGGAACGGCAGGCCGGCCCTTACGGGCCTTCGCCCAGTCGGCAAGCAACGCGGGCCATTCCTCTTCGGGATGGCGCACCGGATAGCGGTAGAGCTGCCGCTGTTCGATTTCCAGCACGCCGTGTCGCACGGCGCGGATCGCGGCCTGTTCGGCCTCCGGCTCATAGGGCACGACCACCGCAAGCCCCTGCCGGCGCACCTTGGCCGCGCCGAAGCGGCGGACAAGCTCGTTGTAGACCTGGTCGGCATAGGCGTTGGTCAGCCGGTTCTCAAACAGCGGCGCCACCCGGATCGGCTCCTTCAGCGCCTCGGCCACATCCTCGGGGCGGGCAAGACCGCTCTGGCTCATCAGGTAGAGCACGGTGTCGCGGCGCTTGCGGGCGGCCTCCGGATTGATGTGCGGGGCATACTTCGAGGGCGCCTTGGGAAGCCCCGCCAGCATCGCGCACTCGGCCAGCGTCAGCTCGTCCAGCCGCTTGCCGAAGTAGCGCCAGGCGGCACTGGCCACGCCGTAGGCGCCGCGGCCCAGATAGATGTGGTTCAGGTACAGATAGAGGATCTCGTCCTTGGAAAAGCGCTTCTCGATGCGCCGGGCGAGGATGATCTCGCGGATCTTGCGGGTGTAGGTGCGCTCCGGCGTCAGCAGGAAGTTCTTGGCGACCTGCTGCGTGATCGTGCTGCCGCCCTGCACGGTGTGGCCGGCCTTCAGGTTTGCGATCGCGGCTGAAAGGATGCGCGCGGGATTGATGCCCGGGTGTTCGTAGAACTGCTGATCCTCGGCGGCGAGAAAGGCGTTGATGAGGCGTTTCGGAATGCGGGAAAACGGCACGAGGATCCGGTGCTCGTCGGCGTATTCGGCGACCAGCTCGCCGCGGTCGTTGAACACGCGCGTGACCAATGGTGGCTGGTAGTCCGAAAGTTTGCTAAGTTCAGGCAGGCCGCGCGAGAAATAGAAATAGGCGGCGGTGACGGCGGTCACTGCCAGAATCAGGCCAGCGAGGGACAGTTTGAGCATGATGGGAAGCCAGCGCAT
>CAYNLY010000047.1:0-12409 GCA_964398225.1 uncultured Zetaproteobacteria bacterium | reverse complement strand
TGACGACGGCGAACACGTAGGGCGGCAGGCGCTTGATCTTGTCGAATTCGCGCATGGTTCGAGCTCACCCCCGAGGCGGATCGCCCCGGGCCTTGTTTCTGGATGCGTTCGCACGGGGCCGGGCGAGTGTACGAACCGGCTCCGTCAGGGTCAAGAAAGCCCCAAAAAACAAGGCCCGCAGCGTGCTGCGGGCCTTGCGTGCGGTCGTGCGCCGATCAGTGCACGTCGCGCCAGACTTCCTTCTTCAGCAGGTAGAGCACGATGGTCAGCAGGAAGAAGAAGCCGACAACCCAGACCCCCAGCGCGCGCCGCTCGTTCTGGTGCGGATCGGCGATGAAGGCGAGGAAGGCGGCGACATCCTGCGCATCCTGCTCGAGCTGCTTGGTGTCGGACTCGTCGTGGTCCAGCCAGCCCAGCGGATCCGGCATCGCGATCCGGTTGCCCGGGTAGTACAGGTTGTAGTTCCCGTCCGGGATCTTGCCGGCCGGATCATGCTCGAAACCGGTGAGCACCGAATAGATGTAGTCCGCGCCACCCCTGCGGGCGTTGGCCATCACCGAAAGATCCGGCGGCACCTTGCCGTAGGAAACCTTCGCATCCTCCGGCGCCAGATCGGTAATGAGCCCCGCCGTCAGCGGCTTGTCGCCGCGGAGCTCGTCCACCTGCTCGCGCGAAAGGGCAAGCTCCGGATAGTCCATCAGGTCCTTGTAGGTGATGTACTTGGCCGAATGGCAGCCCATGCAGACGTCGGTGAACACCGTAAGCCCCCGGCGCAGCTGCGCCTGATCGGTCACGTCGATGTTGGCGTGCTTGAGCGCCACGCCGTGCCCTTCGTTCGCCTGCGCCTGGACCGCGCCCAGTCCGATGGCCACGGCTCCGGCCAGCAGGATCGCATGCATCTTGGTTGCGATTTTCATCCTCGTCCCTCCCTCAAACATGCTCGGGCAACGGCTTGGTCTTCTCGAACTTCGGCAGCACGAGCAGCACGAAGAAGAAGAAGAAATAGTAGCCCGTCGCGATCTGGCCGATCAGCTTCAGCGTCGGCGTCGGCGCGGAATGGCCGCAGTAGCCCAGCACGATCACGCAGACGAAGAACAGGATCACGAGCTGGCGGTACACGGGCCGGTAGCGCGCCGAGCGCACCTTGCTCCGATCAAGCCACGGCAGGAAGAACAGGATCGCGAGCGAAGCGCCCATCGCCAGCACGCCGAGCAGCTTGCTCTCGAACGAGCGCAGGATCGTGTACCACGGCGTGAGGTACCACACCGGCGCGATGTGCGCGGGCGTCTGCAGGTTGTTCGCCGGCGTGTAGTTGTCGATCTCGAGGAAGTAGCCGCCCATCTGCGGATGGAAGAACACGATGTAGGTGTAGATCGTCAGGAACACGCCCACACCGAACGCATCCTTGACCGTGTAGTACGGATGGAACGGGATCGTGCCCTCACCCTCGTGCAGGTCGATGCCGTCGGGATTGTTCGAGTGCACGACGTGCAGGGCATGGATGTGCCCGCCGACGATCGCCGCCAGAAGCAGCGGGAACAAGTAGTGCAGCGAGAAGAACCGGTTCAGCGTCGGATCGCCCACCGAGAAGCCGCCGCGCAGCAGCTCCTGCAGGAACGAGCCGATCACCGGCAACGCGCCGAACAGGTTCGTGATCACGGTCGCGCCCCAGAACGACATCTGCCCCCAAGGCAGCAGATAGCCGAAGAACGCCGCTCCCTGCATGATCAGCAGGATGACCACGCCGAGAATCCACAGCAGCTCGCGCGGACCCTTGTAGGAGCCGTAATACAGGCCGCGCGCGATGTGCAGGTAGACGACGACGAAGAAGGCCGAGGCGCCGACCGCGTGCATGTAACGCAGCAGCCAGCCCCAGTTCACGTCGCGCATGATGCGCTCGACCGAGTCGAAGGCGACGGTGTAGTGACCGTAGGTCAGCGCCGCGCTCGGCTTGTAGTACATCGCCAGGAAAATGCCGGTGAGGATCTGGATCGTCAGCACGAGAAGCGCGAGCGATCCGAAGTTCCACATGTAGTTCAGGTTCTTGGGCACCGGATACTCGGTGAACTGCGACTTGATCAGTTCCTCGGCGCCGGTGCGTTCGTCGATCCACTTGAACAGCCGGGTCTGCATCAGTTTTTCCAACACCTTTCCCTCCCCTGTCAGCCGATGACGACCTTGGTGTCCGTCAGATACTTGTACGGCATCACGTGCAGATTATGCGGCGCGGGCGAGCCCTTGATCACACGCGCCGAGATGTCGTACAGCGAACCGTGGCACGGGCAGTGCCAGCCGCCGGGCCAGTCCTCGGGCACGGTGTCGCCCCAGTCCTTGCGGCCGGGCGTGGGCTTGAACAGCGGAATGCAGCCCAGATGCGTGCAGCTGGCCACGACGATCAGGTACTGCGGCTTGATCGCGCGGTACTTCCGCTTCTCCGGCGTGTCCATCCACTCGGCCTGAACCTCGTCGATGGCCTCGGAGTTCGGGTCCTTGAGCATGTCGTCGTGCCCGTCCACCTGCTTGAGCATCTGCTCGGTGCGGTGCACGACGAACACCGGCTTGCCCTGCCACTGGATCACGACGAGCTGGCCGGGCTCGACGGTCGCGCAGTCGAACTCGGTCTTGGCCGCGGCCAAGGTGTCCGCCGCCGGCATCATGCTGCCCACGAACGGAACGATGGCCGCGCCCGCCGCCACCGCCCCCATGCCGCCGGCCGCGACATAGAGGAAGTTGCGACGCGAATGATCGGTCTGATCGCTCATATGCGTTCCCTCCCTGCGAATTGTCGGATGAAGGCGCATCCCTAACAGGGAAGGAATGCGCCGTCAAACCCCAAGTTTTTTGGGGTTACTTGATCGCGTCCTGCGCCCTCTTCCGCAGATCGGCGATCGTCTTGCCGTAGTCCGGCGTGCCGAACACCGCCGAGCCCGCAACGAAGGTGTCCGCGCCGGCCGCCGCGACCTCGGCGATCGTCTCGGCGTTGACGCCGCCATCCACCTCCAGCCGGGCCTCGCAGCCGGCCTCGTCGAGCATCCGACGCGCCTCGCGGATCTTGTCGGTCACCGCGTGGATGTATTTCTGGCCACCGTAGCCCGGGTTCACGCTCATCAGGAGCACGAGATCGACGCAGTGAAGCACGTGCCGGATCGTGTCCACCGGCGTGGCCGGATTCAGGCTGACGCCCGCCTTGCGCCCGAACGAGCGGATCAGCTGAAGCGTGCGCTCCAGATGAATGCAGGCCTCCTGATGGACGGTGATGATGTCCGCGCCCGCCTTGGCAAACGATTCCACCTGCGTCTCCGGATGCATCACCATCAGATGCACGTCGATCGGCTTGTCGGTGTAGGAGCGGATCGCCTTGCAGACGTTGTCGCCGATCGTGATCGGCGGCACGAACGTGCCGTCCATCACATCGAAGTGAACCCAGTCGCAGCCGCCCTCGTCGATCGCGCGCACCTCCTCGCCCAGGCGCGCGAAGTCGGCGGAAAGAATCGAAGGCGCAATCACCAGCTCTTGTTGCATTGGAACAACCTCCCCGTGGATTGGGTTCGGATTTCTAACGATCCGGGCCCGTTCCGTCCAGCCCGGAAAGCCAGGACGCAAGCGCGGAAATTTGGGCGCCATCGAGCGGGCCGCCCCGATCGCGGGCAAACGCCGGCATCGCGGCGCTCCCCGTCCCCTCCCTCAGAACATGGGCGATCGCATCGGCGGGCATGCCGGCAAGCCGCGGCGCGTAGGCCCCTGCGCCGTCCGGCCCGTGGCACATCGCGCACACCGCCCGGTACAGAGCAGCGCCGTCGGCAAGACCGTCCGCCGGCTCGGCGTGGCAGCGGGCGCAGCTTCCCGCAAACAGGCTGCGCCCGCCCGTGTTCGACGCCCCGCCGACGGCCGGCAGCACCCGCAAGCGCACCGTCGCCCGACTGCGCCCGCCTCCGGCATCGATCAGATCAACCCATTTCTCGATCCCGCCGCGTTTGGCGAAGGTGTCGATGCGAACGTGCAGGCGGGTGAAGGCGCCGGGCGCAAGCACGCGCTCCTCGGGCTCGGCCGCGGTGCAGCCGCAGGAGGTTTCCACGCGCACGATCTGGGCCATCCGGTCGGACCGGTTGCGCACCCGAAGCCAGCCCTCGGCCGTCTGGCCCGCATGGACCGTGCCCAGATCCACTTCATCAGGCTCGAACACGAGCGCGGCATCCTGAGCGGAAGGCCGGGGCTCGGGGTTCGGAGCCTGCGCACAACCGGTCAGCGCAACACAGCCCGCGATGAGAAGGCCTGCAAGAAACCGCCTCATCGCTTCGGCCTCAGCCACGGCCGGAGCGGCCGGGGAACCGGCGCGTCCCCCCGCATCATCGCGATCAGCTCGGGAGGCTCGCGCTCGAGCAAACGTTCGATCCCGGAGACGAGTTCGGGATCGCTCCAGTCGGCAGTCTCAAGCTCCGCAAGCCAGGCATCGAGTTCGAGCATCCCCTGCCGCCGAAGCCGGTAGCGCAAACGGCGGATGCGCCTCGCCGCAGCCTGTTCCGGGGCTTCGTTTTCCCTGCTTTCGAGCGCGCCCATCCCTCAATCAGGACTTGCGGGCGAGGATCTTGCGCTTGATGCTGTTGATCGCCGCCGTCGGGTTCAGCTCCTTGGGGCAGGCCTCCATGCAGTTCATGATCTGGTGGCAGCGATAGAGCCGGAAGGCATCCTCGAGCATGTCCAGCCGCTCGCCCATCGCCTCGTCGCGGGAATCGGCGATCCAGCGGTGCGCCTGAAGCAGGGCCGCAGGCCCCAGGAAGCGGTCGCCGTTCCACCACCAGGAAGGGCACGACGTCGTGCAGCAGGCGCAGAGAATGCATTCGTACTGCCCGTCGAGCTCCGCGCGTTCTTCCGGCGTCTGCAGACGCTCGTGCTCGGGCGTCGGCGTGTGCGTGATCAGCCAGGGCTTGATGCGCCGGTACTGGTCGAAGAAATGGCTCATGTCCACGACGAGATCCCGGATCACGCGCATGCCCGGCAGCGGCCGGACATGGATCGGCTGCTTGAGCCCCTCCACCGGCGTGATGCAGGCCAGGCCGTTGACGCCGTTGATGTTGAGCCCGTCCGAGCCACACACCCCCTCGCCGCAGGAGCGGCGGAAGGTCAGCGTACCGTCCAGATGCCATTTGATGTGGTTGAGCGCATCGAGAAGCTTCATGCCGGGCCGGATGACCGGCACCTCGTAGGACTGCATGTACGGCCGGGCATCGCGCTCGGGATCGAAGCGGAAGACGGAAAGGCGGACGGTCCGGCTCATCAGTACACCCGCTCCATCGGCGGGAACGACGGCACACTGATCGGCTCCAGCCGCACCGGCTTGTAATCGAGCTTCACCTTGCCCTGCCGGTAGTAGGCCAGCGTGTGCTTGAGCCAGTTCTCGTCGTCCCGCTCGGGATAATCGTCCCGGGCATGGGCGCCGCGGGACTCGGTGCGGGCAAGCGCCCCCTCGGCGGTCACCCGCGCAAGCTTCATCAGATTCTCGAGCTCCAGCGCCTCGATCAGCTCGGTGTTGAACACCTGTTCCTTGTCGTCGATCCGGGCATCGGAAAGCGCCTGCTCGAGCTCGCGCAGCCGGGCAAGGCCCTCCTTCATCGAGGCCTCGGTGCGATAGACGCTGAAATGCTCCTGCATCACGCTCTGCATGCCTTCGCGGATCTGGGCGATCCGCATCCCGTCGCCGCGACCGGCGCTGGCAAGCCAGCGGTCCACGCGGGCCGCGGCCGGCTCCCAGCAATCCGGTTCCACCTTCTCGTGGTAGCGCTGTTCCTCCAGCCATTCGAGCACGCGGCGCCCGCAGGCGCGCCCGAAGACGATGATCTCCAGCAGCGAGTTGCCGCCCAGCCGGTTCGCGCCGTGCACCGAGACGCAGGCGGCCTCGCCGATCGCGTACAGACCGGGCACGACATGTTCCTTGTTTCTGCCCTTGGGCACGACGACCTCGCCGAAGCGGTTCGTCGGAATGCCGCCCATCGTGTAGTGCGCGGTCGGCTGCACCGGAATCGGCTCCTTCGTGCAGTCCACATGCGCGAAGCGAAGCGCAAGCTCGTGAATGTTCGGCAGCCGGCTCATGATCAGGTCGCGCCCGAGATGATCGAGCTTGAGCAGCACGTAGTCCTTGTCGGGCCCGCAGCCTCGGCCCTCGCGGATCTCCTGCGCGATCGCGCGCGAGACGACGTCGCGGCTGGCGAGATCCTTCGCGTGTGGCGCATAGCGCTCCATAAAGCGCTCGCCCTCGCTGTTGATCAGGTAGCCGCCCTCGCCGCGCACGCCCTCGGTGATCAGCGGCCCCACGTGGGCGATGCCGGTGGGATGAAACTGGAAGAACTCCATGTCCTCGAGCGGCAGGCCCGCATCGAGCGCGAGCGCCCCGCCGTCGCCCGTGCAGATGTGCGCATTCGTCGTCGTCCGGAAGATGCGGCCGGCGCCGCCGGTGGCCAGGATCACCGCCTTGGCCTGGAACAGATGCAGCCGGCCCTCGGCAATTTCCCAGGCCATGACGCCCCGGCAGCCCCCCTCGGCCATCACCAGATCGAGCGCGAAGAACTCCTCGAAGAAATGCGTGCCCGCGCGCAGGTTCTGCTGATACAGGGTGTGCAGGATCGCATGGCCCGTCCGGTCGGCCGCGGCACAGGTGCGCGCGGCCTGGCCACCCTTGCCGAACTCGCGGGACTGACCGCCGAACGGCCGCTGGTAGATGCGGCCGTCCTCGATCCGGGAGAACGGCACGCCCTGATGTTCGAGCTCGCGGACGACGACCGGCGCCACCCGGCAGAGATATTCGATGGCATCCTGATCGCCCAGGTAATCCGAGCCCTTGACGGTGTCGAACATGTGCCACAGCCAGTTGTCCGGGATCACGTTCCCGAGCGCCGCGTTGATGCCGCCCTGGGCCGCCACCGTGTGCGAGCGCGTGGGCAGCACCTTGGTCACGACCGCCACGCGGTGTCCGGCATCGGCAAGCTGCAGCGCGCAGCGCATCCCGGCGCCGCCCGAGCCGACGATGACCACATCGTGGAAATGGTGAACGACGCGGTCCGTATTCAGGTACGACATCATCCCCCCCAGGCCCAGATGATGGCCAGCCACCAGACGCCGAATCCGGCCATCGTCACCAGCATGCCGCCGATCAGAAGCACCCGCCAGCCGATGACTGGGACGTAGTCCTCGATGATGACCTTGAGCCCCAGATAGGCATGCACGAGCAGCGCGACGATCAAGAGCGTGTGCAGCAAGCGGGAGAGGATGTGGTCCATGATGTCGAACAGGCCGATCTGATCCACCGCGCCGGCGTAGACCGCGACCAGCAGCGCGAACGGCAGCGGCAGCAGCACGGCCAGCACCACGGCCGAAAGCCGCTGCCAGTACCAGTCGTCGAAGCCGTCGTGGGCCGCGCCGGGTTCCTTCGTCAGCCTCACAGCAGCACCCCCAGCGCGATCAGACTACCGGCGAAAAGCCCGAGCACGAAGCGGGCGCTTGCGCGCATCGCCCGCCTGCTTTCGCCGACTCCGAGATCCAGCAGCAGGAAGCGGATACCGTTCGCGAAATGGTAGATCAGGGCCGCACCCACCCCCCAGAACAGCAGCCTGCCAAGCGGCGTGTGCATCCAGGCCTGCGCCTGGGCGAAGCTCTCGGGGCTTCCGGTCATCAGGTGCAGCAGCCACAGATAGAGCGGCACGAACAGCACGAGCACGATGCCGCTCGCCCGATGCAGAAGGCTTGCCAGCATCGGCGCCCGCCAGCGGTAGATCGAAAGCCGGGGCGACAGCGGCCGGGGGCGCGTTCCCGACCTCGATGATGGAAGATTTCCTTGACCACTCACACCCCGACTTCTAGCACAGCCAGGCCCCGGACGGAAGCGGCCCGGTTGCCGCACGCCCCCGGCGCCGGCAGGCTGCGCCGCGATGAGCGCGCTCGCCTTCGAACTCCTAACCCGGGACGCCACGGGGTTTGCCCGCCGCGGGCGGCTGCAGCTGGCGCACAGCGTGGTAGAAACGCCGGTGTTCATGCCGGTGGGCACCCAGGCCACGGTCAAGGCGACGACGCCCGACGAGCTGGAAAGCCTCGGCGCGGAGATCATTCTGGCCAACACCTACCATCTGATGCTGCGCCCGGGCGCCGATCTGATCGAGCGGATGGGCGGGCTGCACCGGTTCATGGGCTGGAGCCGCCCCATCCTGACCGATTCGGGCGGCTTTCAGGTCTGGTCGCTCGGCAAGCTTCGGCGGATCGAGCCGGACGGCGTGCGCTTCCGCTCGCACATCGACGGTTCCGAAGTCTTTCTCGGACCCAGGGAAAGCATCGAGATCCAGCGCAAGCTCGGCAGCGACATCGTCATGGTCTTCGACGAATGCACGCCCTATCCGGCCGGCAGGGACGAGGCGCGCGCCTCGATGGAGCTTTCGATGCGCTGGGCCCAGCAATGCCGGGAGCTTCTGCCGCCGAACCCGCGGCAGGCGCTGTTCGGCATTGTTCAGGGCGGCATGCATCCCGATCTCCGGCTGGAATCGCTCGAACGCCTTGAAGCGATCGGCTTCGAGGGCATGGCAATCGGCGGGCTTTCGGTCGGCGAACCCAAGGAGGAGATGCTCGCGGTGCTGGATGCGCTCGCGCCCCACCTGCCGCAGGACAAACCGCGCTATCTGATGGGCGTGGGCACGCCGCTCGATCTCATCGAGGGCATCGATCGGGGCATCGACATGTTCGACTGCGTGATGCCCACGCGCAACGCGCGCAACGGCACGCTGTTCACCGACGACGGACGCATCAACATCAAGAACGCCGCCTACGCCGACGATCCGCGCCCGATCATGGAAGGCTGCGACTGCTACACCTGCCGCAACTTTTCACGCGCCTACCTGCGCCACCTTTATGTCGCCGGCGAGATTCTCAGCCCGAGGTTGAACACCCTGCACAACCTTCACTACTATTGCGCGCTCATGCGCCGGGCGAGGTCCGCCATCGAGGAGGGGCGCTGGCCCGAGTTCCGTGACCGGTTCCGTCGTCGCCAGCAGTCCGGTGGGACAGCCGCCGGGCGCGATGCGCGCCCGGAATGATTCGCCAATCAGGAGTTATCGACATGACCCGTACGACCACGCATTCGACGATCCTCGCTCTGGGCGCGGCCGCGCTCATCGGCCTGCCGAATCTCGCCCATGCCGAGGCGGCCGCCGCCGGAGCCCAGGGCGGATTCGCCTCGCTGGTGCCGCTGATCCTGATCATGGTGATCTTCTATTTCCTGCTCATCCGCCCGCAGCAGAAGCGGATGAAGCAGCACCGCGCGATGGTCGAAAGCCTCAAGAAAGGCGACAAGATCGTGACCAGCGGCGGCATCTTCGGCCAGATCGTGGACGTCAAGGAAGACGTGCTGAAGGTCGAGATCGCCGACGGCGTGCGTATCCGCATCAAGCGCGATTCGGTTGCGGCGCTCGCCGAGTGACGCCGCCTAAAGCCTGTGTGAAGGAAGCAAGCAATGCATAGCTACCCCCGCTGGAAAGTCTGGCTGATCCTTGCGGTGCTCGTCGGCTCGCTGATGGCCACGCTGCCCAACCTGACCCAGCCGCCCGCCTGGTGGCCCGAAAGCTTCAGCAAGCCGCTGAACCTCGGCCTGGACCTGAAGGGCGGCGTGCACCTGGTGCTCGATGTGGACGTGGACAAGGCGGTGGCGCGCACGGTCGAGGAGGATGTCGACGCGGTGCGCCAGACCCTGCGGGGCGCGAAGATCCGCTACCGGCGGATCGACGCCGTGAACGACACGATCGAGGTCGAGATCCGGGATTCCGGCAAGGCAGGTGCCGCGCGCGAGCTGCTCGGCAAGGAGCTGGGGAACAACTATCAGCTTGGCGGCGAAGGCGCCGTCATCCGGCTTGTGCTGAAGCCCCAGGTGGCCGATGAAACGCGCAAGTTCGCGGTCGAACAGGCCATCGAGGTCATCCGCAGCCGGATCGACGCGCTCGGCACGACCGAGCCCGTAATCGTCAAGCAGGGCAAGCGCCGGATCCTCGTTCAGATCCCCGGCTACGAGGACACCGCGCACGCGAAGAAGCTGATCGGGCGCACCGCGCAGCTCGAGTTCAAACTGGTCGACGAAAAGGGCGATCTCGACAAGGCGCTGGCCGGCGACATCCCCCCCGGCGACATCATCATGTACGGCAAGCCCGAGATGCGCGGCGGCAAGGTGTTCCGCCAGCCGTATCTGCTGAAGAAGCGCACGGAGCTTTCGGGCACCGAGGTCGCCGACGCCCGCGTCTCCATCGACCGCCGCTTCAACGAGTACGCGGTCACGCTGAAGTTCAACAGCAAGGGCGCGCGCAAGTTCGACCGGCTCACGGCCCAGCATGTCGGCGAGCGCTTTGCGATCATCCTCGAGGGGGTTGTGATGAGCGCGCCGGTGATCCGCGAACGCATCCCCGGCGGCACCGCCCAGATCACCGGCAGCTTCACGCCCCAGGAAGCGCATGATCTGGCGATTGTGCTCCGCGCAGGCGCACTGCCGGCGCCGGTCAAGGTCGTCGAGGAGCGTTCGATTGGCCCGAGCCTCGGCGCCGACTCGATCGAGCAGGGACTGAACTCGATCATCATCGGCGCGGTCCTCGTGCTGATTTTCATGGCGGTCTACTACCGCCTGTTCGGGCTGATCGCGGACGTCGCGCTGGTGTTCAACCTCGTGCTGATCGTTGCCGCGATGAGCCTGATCGGCGCAACCCTCACGCTTCCCGGCATCGCCGGCATCGTGCTCACCGTGGGCATGGCGGTGGATGCGAACGTGCTGATCTTCGAGCGCATCCGTGAGGAGCTCCATCTCGGCAAGACGCCGCTTGCCGCGATCGACGGCGGCTACGACAAGGCGTTCTCGACGATCGTCGATGCGAACATCACCACGCTGATCGCCGCGATCGTGCTCTTCCAGTTCGGCTCCGGCCCGGTCAAGGGCTTTGCGGTGACGCTGTCGGTCGGCATCCTCGCCTCGATGTTCACCGCCATCACCGTCACGCGCGCGATGGTTGCCGCGGCCTACGGCCGCAAGAAGCGCGTCGAATCCCTGAGCATCTAGGATAAGCCCATGCAACTGATCCGACCCGACACGAACATCGACTTCATCGGCAAGCGCAAACTCGCCCTCGCCTTTTCCGGCCTGATGATCCTGGTCTCGCTGATCGCGCTCGCCGTCAAGGGCCTGAACTTCGGCATCGACTTCACCGGCGGCACGCTGGTCGAGGTCAAGTTCGCCAAGGCCCCGGACATCGCCGAGGTGCGCAAGGCGCTGTCGCCGAAGGGCTTCGGCAACGCGGTGATCCAGGAGTTCGGCTCGCCGGAAGAGATCTTGATCCGCGTCCAGAATCAGGAGGGTGAGGAATCCTCGAAGATCAGCACTGCGATCCTTGCCGGACTCAAGGACGCCTTCGGCAAGGACGGCGTGGAAATGCGCCGGGTCGAGTACGTCGGCCCCCAGGTCGGCAAGGAGCTCACCCGCGCCGGAATCCTCGCCGTGCTGATCGCGATGCTTGCGATCCTTCTCTATGTGACCTTCCGCTTCGAGTTCCGGTTCGCGCTCGGCGCGGACGCCGCCCTGCTCCACGACATCACAATCGTCGTCGGCCTGTTCGCGATCACCGGCAAGGAGTTCACGCTGCCGGTCATCGCCGCGCTGCTGACCGTGATCGGCTACTCGCTGAACGACACGATCGTCGTCTTCGACCGGATCCGCGAGAACTTCGCGCTCAACCGCAAGCGCAAGAACCCCGAGCCCGAGGACGTCGTCGTCAACCAGTCGATCAATCAGACCCTGGCCCGGACCCTGATGACCTCGCTGACCACGCTGCTCGTCGTCGTCGCGCTGTTTCTGCTCGGCGGCGAGGTCATCCACGACTTCGCGTTCGCGCTGATCGCGGGCATCGTCGTCGGCACCTACTCGTCGATCTACATCGCAAGCCCGATCATGCTCTCGCTTGCCGGCCGCTTCCGCTTTGCCGAAAGCGAGGAGGAAACCCGCGCCCAGGAGGCGCGGCCCTGAAGGGCGACCGGATCCCCGGCGACATCAGCCCCGCGATCGACGAGGGCACGCTGCTGTTCACCGGCTACGGCGAGAACTGGCTTCGAATCAACGAACAGCGAATCGAGCGGCCCTTCTGCCTGCACCGGAACCGGCTCGCCGAGGAATGGCGGCCGGCTTCGATCAATGACCTCGAAGGCTCCGATCTCGAGCTGTTCTTCGAGCAGCCGCCGGAAGTGCTGATCATCGGCACGGGCCGGCTCACGCGCTTCCCCGATCCGTCGCTGCTTGCGGCCGCAAAGGAGCGCGGCATCGGCATCGAGTGCATGGACTCCCGCTCCGCCGCCCGGACCTACAACATCCTGATCGGCGAAGGGCGCCGGGTTTCCTGCGCGATCTTCC
>CAYNLY010000046.1:0-13050 GCA_964398225.1 uncultured Zetaproteobacteria bacterium | reverse complement strand
GCAGGCTCAGCCCAAGAAGCCCCCCGAGCCCGAACTGGATCAGGAGCTCGACGAACTGGATGCTCTGCTCCGCGAGGCCGCGCTCGAACTGCCGGAAGAGGAAGCGGCCGAACCGGAGCCGGCTCCGAAACCCGAGGAGGAGTTCGACCTCGATCTCGCGCTGGAGTCCTTCGAGCTGCCGGAGATCGAGTCCGAACCCGCCAGAAAGTCCGAAGAGGCTTCCCCCACGCGTGAAGAACCCGAGGATCTCGACTTCGCCGATCTCACGCTTTCCGATCTGGAGCCTGCAAACCCGCCGGTGAAGGCCGGACGCGAGGAAGCGCCCGGGCCTGCCCCCACCAAAGCGGAAGCAGCCGAAACAGAGAAGATCGGCCAGCCAGTTTCTGCGCCCGCCGGCAGCCAGGAAGCGGACGAACTGGGGCTCGACTCGGAGGAGATTCAGCTCACCGAGGAACAGATCGCCGCAGCCAAAGAAGAGGTCGAGGAGCGCATCGAGGCCCACGACGACCACGAATCCACGATCACCGAGGAAGCCTACGACTTCGCCCTCACCCACCGTGCCCCGCAGCCGAAGACGGCGAAGAAAAAGGCGTCCCGCGAGCAGGCTGCCGCCCCCGAGCCTCAGCCTGAGGCCGCAACACCCGAGCCTGCGGCGCCCGAGCCCGCGCCTTCTGTGCCCGAAGCCGCTCATTTGCCCCCCCAGCCCGCGCCGAAGCCCCGGGGTGCGGGATGGGCCGTGTTCTTCTCGCTTCTCGCCTTGGCCGGCGCTGGCGCCGCGGCCTGGAAGGCCTGGAACCTCGATCGCCAGCTCAGTGATCTGCGGATGCGCCTTGCCACGCTGCACCGGCCCGCTCCGGCGCCCGTGCCCGCCGACCTCTCCCGCAGAATCGATGCGCTGGAAAAGCAGCTCGAAGGGCTTTCCGGACTCATCGGCGGCTCCCTTGCCGCGGACGCGAAGAAGCCCGGGGCCTCCAAAGCCCGGCTTCCAATCACGCCGTCCACGAAGCCCGAAAAGCCCGCCCCACCACCCTCGCCCGGCTGGGCCGTGAACATCACCTCGGTCACCTCGAAAGAAGCCGCCGATTCGGAACTCGCCCGCCTCAAATCGCTCGGCATCGAAGCCGAGGCGAAGCCCGCGAAAATCGGAGAGACCACCTGGTACCGGATCCGTCTGGCCGGATTCGCGCGCAAGGCGGACGCCGACGCGAAAGCCCGGGAGCTGAGCGAAAAGCTCGGCATCAAGGACATCTGGGTCAGCCGCGCGGAATAGCCGCGGATTGACACCCGCCGGTTTGCTTCCTACTGTCCCCGCAAGTTTCTTCGATGGGGATGAGGATGACTGAAGTTTCGCGCTCGCTGCACGATTTCGAACAGGCCCGGACGCTGCTTCCCGGAGGCGTCAACTCGCCGGTCCGGGCCTTCAAGTCGGTGGGCGGCACGCCGCGGTTCATCGCCCGCGCCTCGGGCAGCCGCGTGTGGGATGTGGACGGCAACGAATACATCGACTACGTCGGCTCGTGGGGTCCGATGATTCTCGGGCATGCCCATCCCGAAGTCGTGGCCGGCGTCCAGGAAACGGCCGCGGACGGCATGAGCTTCGGCGCGCCCTGCGAACTGGAAATCGAGCTTGCCCGGCTGGTCGTCGACATGGTTCCCTCGATCGAGGTCGTGCGCTTCGTCAACTCGGGCACCGAGGCGACGATGAGCGCGCTGCGCCTTGCCCGCGGCTTCACCGGCAGGGACAAGATCATCAAGTTCGACGGCGGCTACCACGGGCATGCCGACGGGCTTCTGGTCAAGGCCGGAAGCGGCGCGGCCACCTTCGGCGTTCCGGACTCGGCCGGCGTGCCCGCCGACTACGCCAAACTCACGCTCACCGCCCCGTTCAACGACATTGCCGCCGTCCGCCGCCTGTTCGAGGAAAACCCCGGCGAAATCGCCGCGGTCATCGTCGAGCCCGTTCCCGGCAACACCGGCGTGATGGACCTGGTGAGCACCGGCTTTCTCCACGCGCTTCGCGAGCTGTGTGACGCCGAGGATGCGCTGCTGATCTTCGACGAGGTGATGAGCGGCTTCCGGGTGGCCCCCGGCGGCGCCCAGGAGCGCTTCGGCATCACGCCCGATCTCACCTGCCTCGGCAAGATCATCGGCGGCGGGCTGCCGGTGGGAGCCTACGGCGGGCGCGAGGAAATCATGCGCAAGATCGCGCCGGACGGGCCGGTCTATCAGGCGGGCACGCTTTCGGGCAATCCGCTGGCGATGCGCGCGGGACTGGAAACGCTGAAGCGCCTGCGCGATCCCGAGCTTTACGATCGCCTCGAAGCCCGGACCGAGCGGCTCGTCGGGGGGCTGCTCGAGGGCTGCCGGAAGCACGGCGTCGGCGCGGTCGCCAACCGCGTGGGCTCGATGTTCACGGTCTTCTTCACCGACCGGAAGGAGATCCGCAACCACGCGGACGTCGCGGACGGATGCGACCTCGCCTTCTTCGGACGCTTCTTCAATGCGATGCTCGATGAGGGCGTGTACCTGGCGCCCAGCCAGTTCGAGGCTGCGTTCGTCTCCGCCGCGCACACGGATGCGGACATCGAGCAGACGATCGCGGCCGCGGAACACGCGCTCGCGCGGCTGGTGAAATGACCGCGGATCCGGTGCTGGATGCGCTCCGCTTCGATGCGCACGGGCTGATGCCGGCCGTCGCCCAGGACGCCGCGACCGGGCGCGTGCTGATGCTGGCCTGGGTGAACCGCGAGGCGGTCGAGGCCACGCTCCGCTCCGGTTTCGCCCACTACTGGTCGCGCTCGCGGGGGGCGCTGTGGAAGAAGGGCGAGACGAGCGGCCATCTGCAGCGGATCGTGGACATCCGCCTGGACTGCGACGGCGATGCGCTGCTCTATCGCGTCGAGCAGACGGGGCCCGCCTGCCACACGAACCGCCCGTCCTGCTTCTATCGCCAGCTCAGGGATGGCGCCTGGGTGGAAGTCGAGGCGCCGGTCGCATGAGCCCGGAACAGGTGCTCCGGGAGCTTGCGCGGGTGCTGGAGGCGCGCAAGGGCGCGTCGCCGGAGACGTCCTACGTCGCCTCGCTTTATGCGCAGCCGGACAAGATGCTGGAGAAGATCGGCGAGGAAGCGGTGGAGGCGATCATCGCCGCCAAGAACAACGACCGCGACCAGATCATCTACGAGACCGCCGATCTGTGGTTTCACTCGATGGTCATGCTTACGCATCACGGGCTGAGCCCCGAGGACGTGCTGGCCGAGCTCGCCCGCCGCTTCGGCGTCTCGGGCCACGAGGAGAAGGCATCGCGGAGCTGAGACCCGCCTCATCTGGCCGCGGGGCTGTTCCATAGCTAGTCTGAGCATGTTTGATCCGAGGCTGAATGAGGGAGGCACGGGATGAGCGATTGCCTGTTCTGCAAGATCATCGAGGGCACGATTCCTTCGACGAAGGTGTACGAGGACGACGACGTCTACGCCTTCAAGGACATCCACCCGAAGGCACCGACGCACGTGCTCGTCATTCCCCGCAAGCACGTGCCGACGCTTGCCGATGCCGACGACCCCGAGCTTCTGGGCACGCTGATGGACCGGGTCCGGAAGATTGCGGACGAGGTGCTGGGGCTTTCGGCCGGCTACCGTGTGGTGATCAACGTGCGCGAAGGCGGAGGGCAGGAAGTCTTTCACCTCCACGTCCACATCCTGGGCGGCAAGCAGCTGCCCTTCTAGCGCCCGGTTCCCCGGCCAGCATGCACGGACTCAGCCGGGATCTCGCGGCCGTTCTGGGCGAGGCCACCCAGGCCCGACTCGCCGCGCTTGCCCGGCTCCGCCGCGCGTGGCCCGGCATCGTCGGCCCGATGCTCGCGATGCACACCGAACCCGCGAGCATCGAGTTCGAGCATGATGAGCGCGTCTGCCTGTGGGTGGCCGCCGATCATCCGGCGATGGCCCAGCAGATCCGCCTGCTTCTCGATCCGATCCGCAGGGCCTGCTTCCGCAAGGCGGGGCTCAAAAAGCTCACGCACATCCGGACGCGGGTGGTGCCCGGCGCGGGGCTTGCCGCCCCGGCCCCGAAGCCTGTGCCGCATCCGGTGCCGATGTCGGACAAGCGGCGGATGGCCCGGATGCTGGCCGCGATCCCGGACCGGGAGCTGAAGCACCGCCTGTTCGACGCCTGGCTTGCCCAGATGCGCTTCGCGGACGCCCCCAATCCGTCCGTCTCGGGCTAGTCCGCGCTCAGATACTCGGCTGAAAGCCAGGCGCGCCAGCCCTCGGGCACGGGCGCCACGAGCTCAAGCATCCGGTGATGGACGGGATGGCGCAGCCGCAGGCGCCAGGCGTGAAGCGCCAGGCCCCTGCCTCCGAGCTCTCGGAAGGCCTTGTTGGCTGTGCGCAGTCCGTACTTGCCGTCCCCCAGAATCGGGTGCCCCTGCTCGGCAAGCTGCACGCGCAACTGGTGCGTGCGGCCCGAATGGGGACGGAGCGCAATCAGCGCGTAGGCAAGCCCCTGCCGCCTGAGGTGCATGACCACCTGGAAGTCGGTCCGGGCCTCCTTGCCGCGTTCGTCGCCGACCACGACGCGCTCACCGCCGCGCACGACGCCCTTGACGAGCCGCGCCACCATCCGGCCGGCATGGGCCTTGGGATGACCCGCGATCAGCGCAAGATAAGTCTTGCGGAGGCTCCGGTCCCGGAAAGACGCGGCGACCGACCTGAGCGCGCCGAGGCTCTTGGCCATCAGCAGCACGCCCGAAGTGTCGCGATCCAGCCGATGCGCCAGCCTCAGCTCGGGCAGATTGCGCGCCTCGCGGATCGCCTCGATCAGCCCGGCCTCGTAGCCGCTGCCGCCGTGGACGACGAGGCCCGCGGGCTTGTTGACGGCAAGCAGCGATTCGTCCTCGTAGAGAACCTCAAGCGCCCTGGCGCGCTCGACCAGCCACGCGGGCACCCCCGCCGGCCGCTCCTCGATGCTTCGGAGGCTGGCCGGCAGGAACACGACGTCGCCGCAGGACACCCGCGCATCCGGCCGGGCCCGCTTGCGATTGACGCGGACGTTCCCCTTGCGGATGAGCCGCAGGATCAGTGACCGCCTTGAAGCGCCGAGCCGCCGGATAAGCATCCGGTCCAGGCGGCTTCCGTCCTCGTCCGGCGTCACCGTCAGATGAGCGGGGATCTCCTGCGGCTGGGTGGGAGGCTTGCTTGCCAAATCGGCCCCTTGGGCATTAGGTTTACGCACGCTGTGCGGTAGGCTCCGTATGCTACTGCATCGCCCCTGCGAGACGAAGCGCGATGCCTTCAGGCGCCCGACGAATCCCGGCGCCGCCGGCTCCAGGCCCGGCCCGATGTTCCGATCATCCGCCGCTTGCAGGACGATGACCCGCATGCGTTGAGCCGGCACAAGTACCAAGCAGGCGTATTGGAAAGGCTTTGCGCCGACGCCGGGGGCCGAAGGGATCCCGCGGGCGACGGCCGGACGCAGCCTCCGCGTCGGGTTTCGGTTTTGCGGAAGCGCTGCGCGGACAAACAGATCCATTCTCGCATGGCCGGCCATCTGCGCGCCGGCGCATGGTCTGTTGCAAGCCTTTCGAATACCGAAAGGATGTGACGTGAGCAAGAAACTGATGCTGATCAACGCGGCTCACGAGGAAGAAAGCCGCGTCGCCATCGTCGAGGATGGCTATCTTCAGGAACTGGACATCGAGTCCGCCTACAAGGAACAGACCCGGGGCAACATCTACAAGGGCCGGATCACGAAGGTCGAGCCCAGCCTGCAGGCCGTGTTCGTCGAATACGGCGCGGCCCGGCAGGGCTTTTTGCCGATCGGGGAAATCCATCCCGATTACTGGAAGGAAGGCGTGGACCGGAACGCCGATCCGCGCAAACTGGACATCAAGCAGGTCATCGAGCCGAAGAAGGAAATCCTTGTCCAGGTCGTCAAGGAGGAGCGGGGCACGAAGGGCGCGGCGCTGACCACCTATCTGTCGCTGGCCGGCCGCTACCTCGTGCTGAGCCCGAACACGAACCGCGGCGGCATCTCGCGCAAGCTTTCCGACGAGGAGCGCAAGGCGCTGAAGGCCATTCTCGCGCAGCTCGAGGTGCCCGACGACATGGGCCTGATCGTGCGCACGGCGGGCAAGGACCAGCGCCTCGAGGCCCTGCAGCGCGACTATCAGTACCTGCGCAGACTCTGGGACGAGATCCGGATCAAGAGCGAACAGACCAGCGCCCCCGCACTGATCTATCTCGAGGGCGACCTCGCCACGCGCGCGATCCGCGACCATTTCAGCGAGGACATCCAGGAAATCTGGGTGGACAACCACGAGGTCTACACGCGCACCAAGCAGTTCGTGCACGCGGTGCTGCCGGGCAAGGAGAAGCTGGTCAAGCTCTATCGCGGCCGCAAGCCCCTGTTCCGACACTACGGCATCGAGGCGCAGTGCGAGGAACTGCACGAGCGCGAAATCCGGCTGCCTTCGGGAGGCTCGATCGTGTTCGATCCGACCGAGGCGCTGACCGCGATCGACGTGAACTCCTCGCGCGCCACCTCGGGCAAGAGCATCGACGACACCGCGCTGGCCACCAACCTCGAGGCGGCCGCCGAGATCGCGCGCCAGCTCCGCATCCGTGACATCGGCGGGCTCATCGTCATCGACTTCATCGACATGGCCAGCCGCAAGCACGGCCAGCAGGTCGAGGAAACGCTCCGCAAGGCCTGCGAGCAGGACAAGGCCCGCATCCAGATCGGCCGGATCTCCCGCTTCGGCCTGCTGGAGATGTCCCGCCAGCGCCTGCATCCCTCGATGCGCGAGTCCACCACCCAGGTCTGCCCGCGCTGTTCGGGTCGGGGCTTCATCCGCACGGTCGAATCGATGGCCCTGCAGATGCTCACCCGGATGGAGGACTGGGCCGAGGCCGGCAAGGGCCCGACCCTGGTCGTCCAGGTTCCGGGGGAAACGGGTGAGTATCTGGTCAATCACAAGCGGGAGTCGATCGCCCGGATCGAAAAGAACTACGACGTCCAGATCACGCTTCAGATCCGGCCCGATCTCGACATCCCCCACTACCGCATCGAGCGCCACTGGCAGGACGGCAACCAGAGCCGGATGGAAGTGCTCGAGGACACGATGAAAAACAAGAAACCGCCGCGGCCTTCCCGGAAGCTCAAGAACATCCAGCCGGTGGTCGGCATTCCCGAGGCCCTTCCGGAGCCTCCGGCCGAGAAAAAGAAGAGCCCGCTGAAGGTGATTCTGGAAATCCTCACGGGCGAGCGGCGACGCCGCAAGAAGGCCGAGGAAGAGGAAGCCCGCCGGAAGGCCGAGGAGGAAGCGCGGCGCAGGCGACGGCGCCGCCGTGGTGGCCGCAAGCGCCGTCGTCGTTCGGGCGGCGGCGGCCAGGCGAATGCCCAGGCCAAAACGGAAGGCGCAACGCCCGAGCCCGCGCCCTCGCCCGCTGCTCAAACCGAAGCGGCGGCGGATACCAACGCGACCGCGGCCGGCAACGGCGGAGCGTCGAGCGGCAACCGCCGGCGCCGGCGCCGCAGACGGCGCGGCGGCGGTGGCCAGGGCGCCCAGAACGGGGCCGCGGCAGGCGAAACCGCCCAGAAACAGGACACGAGCGGCGCGGCCAACGACAACGGCGGCAAGAACGGAGAGCCTGAACCCAGAGCCGCAGCCGGAGGCGAATCATAGGCGAGGCATCCGCCCGCCGGCTGGACTGCATCATTCCCGAAACGCATGCGGGGAAACGGCTCGATCAGGCCCTGGCCGAGCTCTCGGGGCTTTCGCGCTCCAAAATCCAGCAACTGATCCGCGCCGGGCGCCTCACCGGTCCGAAATCGCGGGCCTCATCCGCGGTCGAGGCTGGCGAGCGCTACCTGCTCGACATTCCGCCGCCGGAGCCCGCCTCGCTGAAGCCCGAGGCGATCCCGCTCGAGATTCTGTACGAGGACGAACATCTGCTGATCATCAACAAGCCGGCCGGGATGGTCGTCCATCCGGCGAAGGGGCATGCGCGCGGCACGCTCGTTCATGCGCTGCTCCATCATTGCGAGCGCCTTCCGGTGATCCACGGCGAACATCGGCCCGGCATCGTGCACCGGCTCGACAAGGATACCTCGGGGGCCCTTGTCGTCGCGAAGACCGATGTGTGCCTGCAGGGGCTCGCCGACCTGTTCGCCCGGCACGACATCGAACGCGAATACCTGGCCTGGTGCCGGGGCGAGCCGCGCTGGAGACACAAGCGCATCGAGCTTCCCATCGGGCGCCATCCCGTCATGCGCAAGAAGATGGCCGTCAACCCGAAGGGCCGGCCCGCGATCACCGAGGCGACGATCGAGGCCCGCTTCGGTCCGTTCGCGCGGCTTAGGCTCCGGCTGCACACCGGGCGCACGCACCAGATCCGCGTGCATCTGGCGCACGAGGGTCTGCCGTGTCTGGGCGATCCCACCTACGCCCGCGCCTACCGCCCCGGCCGGGAAATCCCCGAACCGGTCGCCGATGCGATCCGCTCGCTGAACCGGCAGGCGCTGCATGCCGAAGTGCTGGGCTTCGTGCATCCGGTCACCGGATCGCGGGTCCATGTCGTCGCGCCCTGGCCTCCCGAACTCGTCCGGCTGGATGCCGCGCTGCGCGAAGCCTATGCCTGACGGCCTGATTTCCTCCCGACTGCTTGCGGAGCACGGTTTTCTCGGGGCGTTCAGCGAACGCTTCGCGCCGGCCTCGGACGGATCGCGGCTCGAGCTCGACTTCCGGCCCGGACGGGCGGACGCTTCCCTGCGCTGGCTCTGCGCGGCGCTTGACCTCTGCGCGCCTCCCCATCAGGCACATCAGGTGCATGGCGCGCGGCACCTGCTATGCCACGGGCCGGGAGGGCTGCATCAGGCGTCCGCCGACATTCTGATCGCGCGCGAGGGCGCCTGCGCCGTGCGCACCGCGGACTGCCTGCCCATCCTGCTCGCCGCTCCGGACAGCGGGTGGATCGCCGCGGTTCATGCCGGCTGGCGAGGGACGGTCCAAGGCGTTGCCCGGAAGGCCGTGGCCGTTCTCGCCCGGATGGGCGCCGATCCCGGGCGCATGCTTGCGAGCCTCGGCCCCTGCATCGGTCCCTGCTGCTTCGAAACCGGGGCCGACGTCGCCGACCGGCTCGCCGGAGCTTCAAGCCTGGGCGAGGCCGCAATCCTGCGACGCGACGGCCGCATCCATGCGAATCTGCCTGCCATCAACCGCGCCCAGCTGCTCGATGCGGGACTGAAGCCCGGAAACATCGAGCTCGGGGCGCTCTGCACCTGCTGCCGGCCCGATCGCTTCCATTCGCATCGCAGGGACGGCGAACGGGCCGGCCGGATGCTCGCCGTTGTGGCGGCCCGCTCCAGCCCCTAAACTCCGGCCATGCTGGAAACATCGCTTCGCAGGCGTTTGGCTGCCCTCGTCACGGTTTCGCTGCTGCTGACGCTGGGCGCGGGCTGCGCCGAAAAGAAGGCCGTGAACCCGAACGCCTCGGCCGAGGCCGAATATCTCGCGGCCAAGCGCAAGGTGGACAGCGGAAACTACGCCCAGGCCGCCGCCGACCTCGACGGCTTCGCCTCGCGCCACCCCTACAGCAAGTACGCCCCCAAGGCCGAAATCCTGCGCATCTTCGCCGCCTACAAGGACCGGGAATACGTGCTCTCGGAAACGCTGGCCGAACGCTTCATCAAGCGGCATCCCCGGCACCCGGACGTCGTCTACGCGAAATACATGCTCGCGATGAGCCATTATCGCGAGCGCACCGGCCCCGAACACGATCCCACCCAGGCAAAAGCGGCGATCGAGGCCTTCGAACGCCTGATCCGGGAGCACCCGGAAAGCGAATACGCCCGCGACGGCGCACGCTATCTGCAGAGGCTGCACAACGAGCTTGCCTCCCATGAACTGACGGTCGGCCGCTACTATTTCGACAACAAACGCTATGTCGCCGCCGCCAACCGCTTTCTGACCATCGTCGAGAAATACCAGACGACGCCGAGCATCGAGGAGGCGCTGTATTATCTCGCGGCCAGCTATGCCGAGCTGGGTCTGGCGAAGGATGCGCGCGCCACCGCGCTGCTGCTTCGGCACAACTACCCGCGGAGTCCATGGAGTGCGAAGGCGAAACGCTATCTGGGGCGCTAGCCTGCTGCTGGTCGCGGCCGTCCTTGCCGGCTGCGCCGATGCCCAGAAGCTGGCGATCGCCCGCGTGCTCGATGCCCGCGATGCCGCGATCACCCACCGCGATACGGCCGCGTTCAGCTCGCTACTGATCGACGACTACAACGACCGGGGACGCACGAAGATCACGCTGGTGGCCGAACTGATGGATCTGTTCGACCGCTTCGATGCGACCGAAATGGAATCCTTCGACCGGATCATCCGGCTGATCGACGACACCCACGCCCAGTGCGAACAGAGCTACCGGCTGCGCGTGCGTTCGGGCGAGGACTGGCGCGAGATCATTCAGCGCGAGCAGCTCTATCTGAAGAAGACGCCGACGGGCTGGAAAATCAGCGGCGGGCTCTAGGACTTCTTCGCGGCACGGCTTGCGCCGCCGCGCGCGCCTTTCCCGGCCGGAGCCCTGCGGGCGGCCGCCCTTCTGCGGCCGAACGCGGAAGGCGGAAAGTCGTCCACGCGGATCGCCTCGGCCACGGCTTTCCGGGCATCGAGCAGGCGCCGCGCCTCCTCCTCGTTCACGATGCCCTCGCGCCGTAGCTGCCGCACCCAGTCCCCGTAGGGCACGGCGGGATCGTGCCGGTGCCCGGCCTTCCGGATCCTGTGCTCGATTTCGGCCACATCCAGCACCTTCGCCCAGGCATGGCGGATCCTGCCGGTCGGGTCCCCGGGGTCGGTCGGCGCGAAAATCCCCGCAACGAGGCGTTCGCGGGCGGGGCCTGGCTCGAGCAGAAGCTCGGCCACGCGATGGGTGAGCCGGTCCGACGGCGGCTTCAGCCAGGCGCCGAGCGGAAACACCCAGGCCCGCATCTTCCACGCGGCCGGGCGGATGGGGAAGTTGTCGATGATCCCCTTCAGCGCCTGCTGCACCTGATGCAGCGCATACTGGCAGGCCCAGTCCACGAGCGGGCGATCCTCGGCCGGCCGGCCGTCGTCCCGGAAACGCTTGAGCACGGCCGTGGTCATGTACAGATAGGCCAGCGCATCCGCAAAGCGCCCGGACAGAAACTCCCGGCGCTTGAACGATCCGCCGAGCAGGATCACCGCCACATCGGTCATCGCCGCAAGCGCCGCCGAAAACCGCGCGACCTGCCTGTAGTAGCGCGCCTCAAAGCCGCGCTCGGGGCTCGGGGCAAGGCGCCCCTGGCTGAGTCCGTAGAGGAAGGCCCGGGCCGCATTGCCGTAGAGATAAGCGGCATGGCCCATCAGCGCACGGTCAAAGCGGGCCTCGTCGTCGGCAAACACCGCCTCCATCTCCTCCAGCAGATACGGATGGCAGCGCATCACGCCCTGCCCGTAGACCATCAGCGAACGGGTCAGGATGTTCGCTCCCTCGACCGTGATCCCGACCGGCACCGACTGATACAGCCGGCCGAGATAGTTCGACGGGCCCATGCAGATCGCCTTTCCGCCGTGCACGTCCATCGCATCGTTCACCACCCGGCGCATGCCCTCGGTGAGATAGCGCTTGGTCATCGCGGTCACGACCGAGGGGCGCTCGCCGGCATCCAGCGCCGATACGGTCAGCCGCTCGGTGCCGTCCATCAGGTAGGTCAGCCCCGCGATGCGGGCCAGCGCTTCCTGCACCCCTTCGAACTTCCCGATCGGCACATGGAACTGACTGCGGACGCGCGCGTAGGCGCCCGTGACGTCCGCGCAGAACTTGCCCGCCGCCACACTCAGCGACGGCAGCGAAATCCCGCGCCCCACGCCCAGCCGCTCGATCAGCATCCGCCAGCCCTGGCCGATCATCTCGGGGCCGCCGATCACCCAGTCCAGCGGGATGAAGACATCCTTGCCCCAGTTCGGCCCGTTCAGAAAGGCGATGTTCAGCGGATCGTGCCGGCGTCCGATTTTCACACCCGGGGTATCCGTCGGGATCAGCGCGCAGGTGATGCCAAGATCCTCGTTTTCGCCCAGAAGGTGGTCGGGATCGCGGACGCGGAACGCAAGCCCCAGCACGGTCGCCACCGGCCCCAGCGTGATGTAGCGCTTCTCCCAGTTCAGGCGCAGACCCAGCACCTCCCTGCCCTCGAACTCCCCCTTGCAGACCACGCCCACGTCGGGGATCGAGCCCGCATCGGAGCCCGCAAACGGACCGGTCAGCGCAAAGCAGGGAATCTCCTCGCCGCGGGCAAGCCTCGGCAGATAGTGATCCTTCTGGGCGTCAGTCCCGTAGTTCAGCAGCAGCTCGGCCGGCCCCAGGGAGTTCGGCACCATCACCGTCACCGCGGCGGCCACCGAACGGCTGGCAATCTTCTGCAGAACCAGGGAATGGGCGTGGGCGGAAAACTCGAGGCCGCCGTACTGCTTCGGAATCACCATGCCGAAAAAGCGCTGCGCCTTCAGAAACTCCCAGACCTCCGGCGGCAGGTCGCGGAGCTCGTGCGAGATCTTCCAGTCGTCGAGCATCCGGCAAAGCTCCTCGACGGGCCCGTCGAGGAACGCCTGTTCCTCCTCGCTCAGCGAAGGCGCGCTGGCCGTAAGCAGGCGCGACCAGTCGGGCCGGCCGCGGAAAATTTCGCCCTCCCACCAAGTCGTGCCGGCCTCGATCGCCGCGCGCTCGGTCTCCGAAATGGGGGGAAGCATCCGCTTCATCATCCGGAACGCGGGGCCGGTCACCCACTGCCGGCGGATGGGCTCAATGCCGAAAAAGACATGGACCAGCGCGACGATAAAAAGAAGCGGCCAGCCCAGCCATCCGGGCATGCCGGCCAGCATCAGCGCAACGACGGCCGCGGCCAGCAGGCCGGTCCAGGCGATCAACGGAAGTCGGGTAAAGGCCAGCAGGGCCACAAACCCGAAAAAGATGCCGATCGCCAGCCACCAGACCATGTCCGCCTCCTATGCGCCTAGCATGAGTATAGCGGAAGC